>NZ_JBHSNG010000011.1:0-143305 GCF_042657005.1 Rhodanobacter terrae | reverse complement strand
GGCCCACGATCAGCAGCGGCGCGACGTCCCGCTGGGCAACGGCAGCAACGATTCCACACATGGCAAAGCTTCCTCTGAGAGACACGGCGCCGGGCGGCCCCCGCGTGACGTCGGCCATTCTGGGCGGGCCGCATTACGGCAAACTTTCGTGGCGCGTGGCGGCGGGCAACGCCGCCGCAGCCACGGCTTAGTTCACCTTGGGCATAGTTTCCAGCAGACGGAGCACCTGCCTGTCGACGTTGCGCGGCGAGTGTAGGCGAGCATCGCGCAGAGCCAGTGACGCGGTGCACGAGCCGTCCAAACCTGAAAACATTTTAAGAATGTCTATCAGGTTGTCGTCAGCTCGGTGACCTACCGTGCATCCCACGCGACAGTTCGATCAGGTCGCCAAGGGGCCATCGATGATTTGAATGCATTGTCGTGAGCCCCGGCGTTTTTCGCTTGCCGCACGCACCTCCCACTTCATCCGTTCCACCTGTCAAGGACTTGATCCATGGTTCGATACACAATGCTTCTGGCGACCGCCTTGCTAGCCTCTCCGCTACTCGCGCAGGAAACGGCCCAGACCAACGCTCAGCATCTGGTGGATCAGACTCTGGCCACGGATCCCGACATCACCGTCATGGCGATGCACGTGACGCCGCCGCAGCGGAAAGACAACATCATCCTCGCCTCCAATTTCGGCCGTATCGGCAAGCTGGCCGACGCGGACGACTTGAACGTGGTCAACCATGGCAAGACCAATCTCGAGGTCACCAAGGCCGGCGACCACTTCGCGATCGAACTGCCCTTGCTCGATGCCAGCCACAACCGCCTGGGTGCACTGAGCGTCATGTATCCCTACAAGGTCGGCGACGACAAGGCAGCGCTGGCCAGGCGTGCCGAGCATGTGCGCGACCAGCTGAGCCAGCAGATCCCAAACCTCGCCGAGCTGGTCCAGCCCTACCAGGGCAGCACGACTCCACCCGTGGCCGCGGCGGATCCCAACCCGTCCGCCACGCTGGTCGGACGCAGCACCAACTGGCACCCGGGCTATTCCGGCGACCTCGACCACTTCAGCGTCGACGTCAAGGGCAACCGGTTGTTTCTGGCGGCGGAGGATCACGGGTCGGTGGAGTTGTTTAACCTGATGACCGGCCAGCATGAGCGCACGCTCAACGGTATCGGTATCCAGATCCCACATGCCTTCGTCTATCTGCCCAAGCACAACCGCCTGATCATCGTCGACGGCGGCACGAGCGGGCCGAAGATTCTGGATACCACCAACTACAAGGTAGTGAGCCCCATCAAGTTGGGTGCACCCGGTGCAGATTCAGTCGAGTACGACGCCTCGACGGGTCATCTGTACATCGTCACCGGCGGCCACGACATGAACATGAAGGACTGCTTTCTCAATGACGTGGATCCGCTCACCGGGCACGTCTACGCCACACTGCGCTTCGATTCGAATCAGGCCCAGGCGGTCAAGGCCGAGCAGCACGGGAACCGGCTGTTCGTGAACGTGGCCGACCACAGCTACGTGGCGGTGGTGGACAAGAAGACGCTGAAGGTGATTGCTCGCTGGCCGATCGATGGCGCCAAGACCAATCTGACGATGGCGCTGGACGAGGCCGACCACCGCCTGTTCGTCGGCAGCCGCAATCCCAGCAAACTGTTCGTGCTCGATACCGACACGGGTGCCACGGTGGCGATGCTGGATGCGCCAGCGACTTCGGATGGGTTGTTCTGGGACAGCGCGCGCAAGCGTATCTACGTACCCGGCGGCGACGGCCATCTCGGTGTGTTCCAGCAGGTGACCCCCGATCTCTACGCCGCACGGCCGTGGATCGCCAGCGCGATCGGCGCCAAGTCGGGCATCGTCGTTCCGCAGCTGGATCGCCTGTATCTGGCCGTTTCGCCCGGCGCGAATCGCAAAGGCGGCGAGGTGCTCTGGTTCAAGCTGGGCAAGTAGGTGCCGATGATGCGCCCAAACCGTCAGCAAAAACGATGTCGTCGCGCCGTCGGATGGCAACACCCGTTGCAACGAATTGGGTGCCGGCGGTGTTCACCCAGACGACAGGCGGCAACTCATTTATTGTTTGGGATCAGCAAACACGCCCCGCTCCCGCACTATTCACCGTCACCGATTTCGCCAGACTGCGCGGCTGATCCACGTCGGTGCCGCGCAGCACGGCGACGTGCACCGCCCGCTCGACCGGCTGGCCGTCGAGGCCGAACGCCTGCACGCGGTCGCGGGTGATCTCGACCACATCGCCCTCGTCCAGGTACAGCATCTTGTGAGTGACCTGGATCAGTGCCTGCGCATCGGAGCCCAGGAAGTTCTCGCCGATGCCCAGGCCGACCAGCAGCGGCGCGACGTCCCGCTGGGCAACGGCAGCAACGATTCCACACATGGCAAAGCTTCCTCCGAGGGACACGGCGCCGGGTGGCGCCGGCGTGACCCCGGCCATTCTGGGCGGGCCGCATTACCGCAAACTTCCGTGGCGCGGGACGGCGGCAACGCCGCCGCCGGAGCCGCCGCTCAGTTCACCTTGCGGCGCAGATAGTTCAGCAGATCGATGCGGGTGATCAGGCCGAGGAACTGCTCGCCGTCCACCACGATCGCGACGTGGCCGCGCTCGAACACCGGCAGCAAGGCCTCGATCGTTTCGCTGACCTGGAGTTTCTGCAGGCTGGTCATCATGGCGGTGGAAACCGGGTCGCGGAAACGCGTTTCGTCGACGTGCACGTGCATCAGCACGTCCGACTCGTCGACGATGCCGACCAGCTTGTGGCCGTCCATCACCGGCAGCTGCGACACGTCGTACAACTTCATGCGGGTGTAGGCGGTGATCAGCAGTTCGTTCGGACCGATCACCACGGTGTCGCGCTGGGCGAACGGACGCAGCAGCAGGTCGCGCAGGTCGCCGTGCTGTTCGCGTTCGAGGAAGCCGTTGTCGAGCATCCAGTAGTCGTTGTACATCTTCGACAGATACTTGTTGCCGGTGTCGCAGACCAGGGTCACCACTCGTTTGGGCGTGCTCTGTTCGCGGCAGTATTTCAACGCCGCCGCCACCAGCGTGCCGGTCGACGAACCGCCCAGGATGCCTTCCTTGCCCAGCAGCTCGCGCGCGGTCAGGAAACTCTCCTTGTCGGAGATCGCATAGGCCTTCTTGACCCGGGTGAAGTCGCTGATGCTGGGCAGGAAATCCTCGCCGATGCCCTCGACCATCCAGCTGGCGGACTTGGACGACAGCGTGCCCTCGTTGATGTACTGGGCCAGGATGGAACCCACCGGATCGGCCAGCAGGAGTTCCGTGTGCGGCGAATGCACGGCGAAAAACTTGGACAGGCCGCTGAGCGTGCCGGACGAACCGCAGCCGACCACCACCGCGTCGACCTTGCCGTCCATCTGCTCGAGGATTTCCGGGCCGGTGGTCTGGATGTGCGCCGCCGGATTGTCCGGGTTGCCGAACTGGTTGATGAAGTACGCGCCCGGCGTTTCGCGTGCGATGCGCTCGGCCATGTCCTGGTAATACTCGGCGTGCCCCTTGGCCACGTCCGAGCGGGTCAGCACGACCTCGGCGCCCATCGCCTTGAGGTTGAAGATTTTCTCGCGGCTCATCTTGTCCGGCACCACCAGGATCAGGCGGTAACCTTTCTGCTGCGCGACCAGTGCCAGACCCAGGCCGGTATTGCCGGCAGTGCCTTCGACCAGGATATCGCCGGGCCGAATCCGGCCGTCCTTCTCGGCCCCCTCGATCATCGACAGACCGATGCGGTCCTTGATCGAACCACCGGGATTGGCGCTCTCGAGCTTGAGGAACAGTTCGCACGTGCCGGTATCGAGGCGCTGCGCGCGCACCATCGGGGTACGTCCGATCAGTTCGAGAACACTCTGGTGTACCGTCATGGTGGCTCCGTCACGAGGAACGCCGGTCACGCAGACAGCGTGGCCAATCGGCAAGACCATCATGATAACCGAGCCGCCCGGCCCGTCGCCGGAAACCCCGCGAGCACATGGCCATCTTGTAGGAGCCCGCTGGCGGGCGATGCTCTTGTTTTGATGTCGGGTAGGAAAGATCAGAACAAGAGCATCGCCCGCCAGCGGGCTCCTACCCTATCGGTGAACGGGGGCGCGGCTCTCCCATGTGCGCCTGAGCCGGGCGGCAGTTTTTCTTCTTCAGGAAACGCTGCGGCCCCGGCGTCCGTCCCGATGCAGCAGGAAGGGCCTGGGGCCGCGCTTCGCGTGGCTGTTTTTTTGTAGGAGCCCACTCGTGGGCGATGCCTTTTGCCCACTGCCACGAAGAGCATCGCCCGCCAGCGGGCTCCTACCGATAGATGGCAACTCAGTGGATGAGGTGCGCGCGGCTTTCCCACATTCGCTGGAGTCGTGCCTTGGCCAGAAGTTTTTCCTTCTTCATGCTGGCGAGAGTGACATCGTCGATGGGTAGCACGCCGATATCGGCGTCGTGCACCTTGCTGTCGAGCTGTTTGTGGTGCTGATAGAGCCGGCGAAATTCGGCATCGGCCTTCATCAATGCCTCGACATCATCGCGCTGTTGGTTTTCAAACATGATCCGACCTCCTCGAGAATGGACTTGCGGATGCTGCGACAGTGCGCATCCGCAGACGGTTGAACGATGCATACATCCACGACCCACGCCGAAATATCGGTACGCAGGTGAAGTATTGAACGTGGGATGGACGCATGGTTCAGGTCAGTGGCCCACAAAGCCTGGGTGCCTCGTGGGACTTTGACCCTACTCTCCCGATCCAGGTGGCGCAACCCTGATGCCGGCCTCACGGGAAATCAACAGCATGCCGACAAAAAACCTGTCGAAACAGCATTTTACATTTGCATAACCGAGGCAGCGACAAGCCACCCGGCAGCCCTGCCCGGCGGCCTTCAACCGGCTTGCCGACGCTGCAGCAGGATGGCCTGATCAGGGTTGGTCCGTGTGTTTTTTGGCCTGTTTTTTCTTCGGGGCAGGAGCCGCCTCGGCAGCGCCGCCCTCCTGCATCTGCGATCGCATCGCCTTGGCCGCCTGCGCTGCCAGCGCGGCTTCGCGGCGAGCGGCGTTGGCGACCCTGCTCTGTGCTGCCGCCAGCTTCTTGGCCCGCTCGGCTTCCGCCCGGGCCTGATCGGCCGCCTGCGAGTATTCCTGCCCCTGCTGCTGCAATCGGGCGGCTTCTTCCTGTGCCAGCTGGTACTGCAGGCGCTGACGCTCCAGCTCGCGGCGCGCCATTTCCGCATCCCGCCGGCTGTTGTCCAGCAGGATCTGGTCGTGTTCGCGATCGAGCTGGGTCAGCTTGATCTGCGCGTCCTGCAGCTGCGCGGCGGTCTTGGCCAGATCCACCCGACGTTCGGCCAGATACAGGTCATGCGCCCGTTCGTGCGAACCTGCCTGCGCCAGCCGGTTGATCGCATCGCGCGCCCGCGCCTGCTCGGCCTGGGCGTAGCCGCCAAGACTGGGATCATTGGCGAGCTGATCGAGACTGCTGGTCAGCCGGCTGATGTCGATATCGTCCTGGCGGGCATGCGCGGAGCCCACCGCGACCAGGGCCAGTGTCATCGAGGCGAAAATGATGCCGAGCCGCTTCATGGCTGCATCCCCTGCGTGCTGGAACTGGAAGCGGGTTGCTGGCCGTTGTCGGGCAGGGTCTGGAAACCGGCGCCGGATGGCGGCGTGGACAACTCGGACGAAGGCGGCGCCGGCATATCCTGGGTGGGCGCCGCGCTGGAAGATGCCGCCGCCGGAGGCGCTTGTTGTTCTTGCTGCTGTTCGGCCGCGGCCGCCTGCTCGCCCTGGCTGCGCAGTCGGGTATTTTCCTGCACCTTGCCTTGAATCTGCGCCCGTGCTGCGCCCAGCCGGGCCTTGGCCCGGGCCAGTTCGGCATCGGCACGCGATTCCTCGGCCAGATTGGCCGCGTCGGCATATTTGCGCTGGGCCATGGCTGCCTGCGCCTGCTGGAACTTGTCCTGGGCGAAGCCCAGGTCGACCGGCGCATAGTCCGCGGCGCCGGCGTCGCGCGCTTCCTGCAATTGCGTCTGCGCCATATTCATCGAATCATCGGGCGGGGGCACGGTGGCGCAGCCGGTCAGCGCCAGTGTCAGTGCCAGAACAGCCGTTGCGGTACGGATGCGGCCAAGGGATCCGGCCAGCGGGGGAAAGATGTACATCACATTCCTCATGGTGTGTCGCGGCGTATTGTGGACAGGCATAATCCATCATTGCAACGCGCATAGAAACAGGGGTCTTACGTGGATATCGGCTACTTCCTGAAGCTTATGGTAGACAAGGGCGCGTCGGACATGTTCCTGACGACCGGCGCCCCGGTGAACATCAAGGTCGAGGGCAAGCTGTACCCGTTGGGCAACACCGGCCTGCCCGGGGGCATGGTCAAGAAAATCGCCTACTCGCTGATGGACGAGGGCCAGGTGCCACAGTTCGAGCGCAACCTGGAACTGAACATGGCGCTGGCGGTGAAGGAAGCCGGTCGTTTCCGCATCAACGTGTTCAAGCAGCGCGGCGAAGTGGGCATGGTGATCCGCGCGATCAAGAGCGAGATCCCCAGCATCGACCAGCTGCAGCTGCCCGGCATCTTCCGCGACCTGATCATGGAACCGCGCGGGCTGATCCTGGTGGTCGGCGCCACCGGCTCCGGCAAGTCGACCACGCTGGCGGCGATGATCGACCAGCGCAACTCGCACACCCCCGGCCACATCCTCACGATCGAGGACCCGATCGAGTACCTGCACCGGCACAAGAAGTCGATCGTCAACCAGCGCGAGGTGGGGCTGGACACGCACAGTTACCACGAGGCGCTGAAGAACGCGATGCGCGAGGCGCCGGACGTGATCATGATCGGCGAGATCCGCGACACCGACACGATGGAGGCCGCGATCGCCTTCTCCGAGACCGGTCACCTGTGCCTGGCCACGCTGCACTCGAACAACTCCGACCAGACGCTGGAGCGCATCCTCAACTTCTTCCCCGAGTCGGCGCACAAGAACGTGCTGATGAACCTGGCGCTGAACCTGCGCGCGGTGATCAGCCAGCGCCTGGTGGTGGGCAAGGACGGCCGGCGCATCCCGGCGGCGGAGGTGTTGCTCAACACGCCGCTGATCCGCGACATGATCCGCCGCGGCCAGATCCACGAGATCAAGGAAGCGATGGACCGCAGCCTGCAGGAAGGCATGCAGACGTTCGACCAGTCGCTGTATCGCCTCTACAAGGAAGGCCGCGTGGAACTGGAGGAAGCGCTCAGCAAGTCCGATTCGCGCGACGGCCTGGCACTGAAGATCCGGCTGGCCGAAGGCGGCAGCAGCGACCCGGAACTGATCGGCAACGACCCGTACGGCATGGGCTTCTGAGAAACGAGTGGTCGGAAGTGAGAAAAGAGTGACGCAAGCCACTCTCGTTTCCCACTCCCCTTCACTCGTTTCTAGCTTCGCGGCGCATCCGGCTGCACTTCCGGCGCTGCCAGCCGGAACGCTTCCAGCTCGTTGCACGCCTGATAGATCCGCAGCAACACCGGGTAATCGTCCATCGGCAGCTTCCAGCGCAGTGCGTTGTAGACCTGCGGCACCAGGCAGGCGTCAGCCATGGTCGGCGTCTCGCCATGGCAGTAACGGCCGGTTGCCGCATTGTCGGTCAGCATCGCCGTTATCGCCTTGAAACCGCTGGCGATCCAATGCCGCGACCACGCCGCGCGCTGCTCCTCGCTGGCGCCGAACTGCGCTTCCAGCTGCTGCAGCACGCGCAGATTGCCCAGCGGATGGATGTCGCAGGTCACCGCCATCGCCAGCGCGCGCACCTGCGAACGTCCGCGCGCATCGACCGGCAGCAGTGTCGCCTCCGGATCGGGATGCGTCTCGTCGAGGTATTCCATGATCGCCAGCGACTGGGTGATCACCCGGTCGCCATCGAGCAGGCAGGGAACCATCTCCTGCGGATTGATCATGCGGTAGCCCTCCGCATGTTGCTCGCCGCCGTCGTGCAGCAGATGCACCGGCCGCGTCTCGTAACCCAGACCCTTCAGATTCAGCGCGATGCGCACGCGATAGGCGGCGCTGGAACGCCAGTAGCTGTAAAGCACCAGACCGGTAGCCATGAACCAACCCCCTGGACGAGTAACCGCTGCGAGTGACCGCAGTGTAGCCACAGTGCGGCCTCGGCACATGGTCAGCTGCAATGCGGCCTTCGAACACCCCGTACGACCGGCCGCCGTTTGCATCGACAGGCAACGCTGCGGACAATAGGCGGCTGCCGCCGGCCCGGGGCGAGCCCGATCCACAAGAACCTGATCCACTACTGGAGTTGCGCCGTGTCAGTCATCCGCATGAGTGACCTCGACTTGCGCGATCAGCGCGTGCTGATCCGCGAAGACCTGAACGTGCCGATAGACGACCACGGCCAGATCACCTCGACCCAGCGCCTCGACGCCGCGCTGCCGACGATCAAGGCCGCCCGCGACGCGGGTGCGCGTGTGCTGGTGCTGTCGCACCTGGGGCGACCGAAGGAAGGCCAGTTCGACACCGAGTCCTCGCTGGTGCCGGTCGCCGCCTGGCTGCGCGAGCATCTCGGCACGCCGGTGCGGCTGGTGGCCGATTATCTCGACGGTGTCGACGTCGCCGCCGGTGAAGTGGTGCTGCTGGAAAATTGCCGCATGAACGTCGGCGAGGGCAAGGACGACGAGGCGCTGGCGAAGCGCTATGCCGCGCTGTGCGACATCTTCGTGATGGACGCCTTCGGTACCGCGCACCGCGCACAGGCGTCCACCCACGGCGTGATCAAGTTCGCCCCGATCGCCGCGGCCGGCCCGCTGCTGTGCGCCGAGCTGGACGCGCTGGGCAAGGCGCTGGAGCATCCGGCGCATCCGCTGCTGGCGATCGTCGCCGGCTCCAAGGTCTCGACCAAGCTGACCTTGCTGGACAACCTGATCGGCAAGGTCGACCAGCTGATCGTCGGCGGCGGCATCGCGAACACCTTCATCGCCGCGATGGGTTATTCGGTCGGCAACTCGCTGTACGAGCCGGCCCTGATCGATGCGGCGAAAAAGGTGCTGGCCGCCGCCAAACGCCGTGGTGCCGAAGTGCCGATGCCGGTCGACGTGGTGGTGGCGCCATCGTTCTCTGCGCAGGCGCCGGCCACGGTAAAACCGGTCGACCAGGTCGGCGACGGCGAGATGATCCTCGACATCGGGCCGGAGACCGCCAGGCACTACGCCGAACTGATCGCGAAGGCCGGCACGGTGGTGTGGAACGGCCCGGTCGGCGTGTTCGAGTTCGACGCGTTCGGCAAGGGCACCGAAACGCTGGCCCGGGCGATCGCCGCGTCGAACGCCTTCTCGATCGCCGGTGGCGGCGATACCTTGGCCGCCGTCGAGAAGTACGGCATCGCCGACCAGGTGTCGTACATCTCCACCGGCGGTGGCGCCTTCCTCGAATTCCTCGAAGGCAGGGAACTGCCCGCCGTCACCGCGTTGAAGGCGCGGGCGGCGAACTAATGCTCTGCCTGTTCGACCTCGACGGCACCTTGATCGATTCCGAACACGGCATTACCGCATGCGTGAAACATGCGCTGGCGCGGCTGGATGTTCCCGCGCCGGCACCCGAGGAACTCCGCCGCTGGATCGGCCCGCCGCTGCGGCACAGCTTCGCGCCGCTGCTGGACCACGATGCCGGGCGGATCGAGGCGGCCGTGGAGTACTACCACGAGCGTTTCAACACGCACGGCTGGCGCGAGCATGAGATCTACCCCGGTATCGAGGTGCTGATCGAACGACTGCTCGGCGCCGGCCACCGGCTTGCCGTGGTGACCAGCAAACCGCACCGGCACGCCGCGCCCATCATCGCCCACCTGCCGTTCGGCGAAGCGTTCCTGCGCCTGTACGGCCCGCACCCGGACAGCCCGCACAGCGAGAAGGCCTCGATGATCGCCGAGGCGCTGACGGACTTCGGCGCCGACCCGGCGGATACGGTGATGGTCGGCGACCGCCATTTCGACATCGACGGCGCGGTCGCCAACCACGTGCGCGGGTTCGGTGTGCTGTGGGGTTTCGGCAGTCGCCAGGAGCTGGAGCAGGCAGGTGCCAGCGCGATCGCGGCGACACCGGACGAACTGGGCCGGCTGCTGCTCGCCTGAGCCCGCGTTGCAGGAGCGACCTCGGTCGCGATGCTCTTGGCGGCGGTGCGAAAGACATCGCCCGCGAGCGGGCTCCTACAAGAGCGAAAGACATCGCCCGCGGGCGGGCTCCTACAAGAGCGTTGTGGCCGAGGTCGCTCCCACACATCGAGTCATGAGCGGATGACGCGCTTTACGGCGTCCATGACGTGCGCCACGGTGAAACCGAAGTGCTCGAACAGCTGCGGTGCCGGCGCGGATGCACCGAACGTGGTCATGCCGACCACCTCGCCGTCCAGGCCCACGTATTTGCACCAGAAGTCGGCCGTCGCCGCTTCCACCGCCACGCGAGCGCGGCACCAGCCCGGCAGCACGCCTTCGCGGTATTCCAGCGGCTGCGCATCGAACACCTCGGTGCACGGCATGGACACCACGCGTGCCGCGATGCCTTGCTGGGCCAACGCGCGCGAAGCCTCCATCGCCAGCTCCACTTCGGAGCCGGTGGCGATCAGGATCGCCTGGAACTTCGTATCCAGCGGATCGGACAGCACATAGCCGCCGCGCATGATGTCGGCGACCTGCTGCCCGCTGCGCTGCTGATGCTTGAGGTTCTGCCGCGAGAAGATCAGGCACGACGGCGCACCCTTGCGCTCGATCGCCGCCTTCCACGATGCGGCCGACTCCACCGCATCGCACGGACGCCACAGCTGGTTGTTCGGGATGTAGCGCAGGCTGGCCATGTGCTCGATCGGCTGGTGGGTCGGGCCGTCCTCGCCCAGGCCGATCGAATCGTGGGTGTAGACGTGGATCGCGTGCGCCGGGATCAGCGCGCTCATGCGCACCGCGTTGCGCGCGTAGTCGGAGAACACCAGGAAGGTGGCGTCGTACGGAATGAAGCCGCCGTGCAGCGCGAGACCATTGGCGATCGCGGTCATGCCGAACTCGCGCACGCCGTAGTGGACGTAGTTGCCTTTGCCGTCCGCGCTGTTTCCGTTGGCGGCGTCGAGGCTGCCCTTCCACTTGGTCAGGTTGGAGCCGGCCAGGTCGGCCGAGCCGCCGATCAGTTCGGGCAACAACGGACCGAAGGCATCCAGGCTCATCTGCGAAGCCTTGCGCGAGGCGACCTCGGGACCTTCCGCCTGCAGTTTCGCGATGTACGCCTGCGACTTCGCGGCCCAGTCCGTCGGCAGCTCGCCGGCCAGGCGGCGCTTGAATTCGGCAGCCAGCTCCGGATGCGCGGAGGCGTATTTCGCGAACGCGTCGTTCCAGGCCTGCTCGTGTCCGGCACCCGTCTTGCGGTGATCCCAACCAGCGTAGATCTCGGCCGGAATCTCGAACGGCGCTAGGTTCCAGCCCAGTTGCGCGCGGGCGGCGGCGATCTCGTCCTTGCCCAGCGGCGCGCCGTGGCTCTCTTCCTTGCCCTGCTTGTGCGGCGCGCCGAAACCGATGATGGTCCTGGCGCAGATCAGCGTGGGCTTGTCGTTCTGCGACGTCGCCTGGGCCAGCGCCTTCTTCACGGCCTCGGCGTCATGGCCGTCCACGGCGCGTATCACGTTCCAGCCGTACGCCTCGAAGCGCGCCGGCGTGTCGTCGGTGAACCAGCCGTGCACTTCGCCGTCGATCGAGATGCCGTTGTCGTCGTAGACCGCCACCAGCTTGCCCAGCTGCCAGGTGCCGGCCAGCGAGGCGACTTCGTGCGAGATGCCTTCCATCAGGCATCCGTCGCCGAGGAACACGTAGGTGTGGTGATCGACGATGTCGTGGCCGTCGCGGTTGAAATGCGCCGCCAGCACCTTTTCCGCCAGCGCGAAGCCCACGGCGTTGGCCAGGCCCTGGCCCAGCGGGCCGGTGGTGGTCTCCACGCCGGGGGTTTCGCTGGCTTCCGGGTGGCCGGCGGTCTTGGAATGCAGCTGCCGGAAATGCTTGAGCTGATCCATCGGCAGATCGAACCCGCTCAGGTGCAGCAGCGCGTACTGCAGCATCGAGCCGTGGCCGTTGGAGAGCACGAAGCGGTCGCGGTTGAACCACTTCGGGTTGCCCGGATTGAACTGCAGGAAATCGTTCCACAGCACTTCGGCGATGTCGGCCATGCCCATCGGCATGCCCGGATGACCGGACTTGGCCGCCTCGACGGCGTCCATGGCAAGGGCGCGCACGGCGTTGGCAAGTTCGCGGCGGGTGGTCATCAGGTACATCTCCGAAGGCTTGGCAAAGCGCGGATTGTCGCCGATCCGACCGGGCGCTGTCGCCCCCGGTCACCTCGTCGCACGCCCCCATTCCGCGCGCGTAGTGCGCCACGAATTAACTCGCCCTTAATTTCCCCGGGCCGAATACCGCCGAGCTTCAGCTAGGAATTCGTTCAATGCCCGGTGCGCGGCTACCGCGCAGCCGTCTGCGCACGTCCCCAAGTGCCTCACGGTTCGTTGTCTATAAGAAAAGGAGAATCCCCATGAAAAAGACTTTGCTTGCCTTTGCACTCGCCTCCTCCAGCCTGCTAGCCCTGCCCGCCCTGGCGCAGGACACGGCACCGGCTTCCCCGACCCCGGATACCACGGCCAGCGGCACCCAGCCCGCCGGCGGCAACTATCAGCCGAACCAGCCGGTCGGCAGCGGCAACTGGTTCATCGACGGCAGCGTCGGCCAGGCGCACATCAACAAGGGCCCGTTCAACGACCACCCGACCACCTATGCGATCAACGGCGGCTACCGCTGGAAAGTGGGCCAGGATCTTGGGCTTGGCGTCGATGCCGGCTACAACGACCTGGGCAACTTCAAGGTGAAGAATGTCTTCAACAGCAATGATGTCAACCTGACCTCGCAGCGCAGCGCCCTGCGTGGCTGGACCGCCGGCGTGAACGGCAAGATCAACGTGTGGCAGGGCCTGTACGTCAGCGGCCGCACCGGCGTGTACGGCTGGAAGGGCCACGGCTACGACAACCAGAGCATCAACCGCCACGACCTCGACAAGGTCAGCTATTACGCCGGCGCCGGCGTGGGCTACGACTTCAGCGACCATTTCGGCCTGGGTCTGTCTTACGACTACTTCCACGCCAAGAAGAATCACATCGACCTGTCCACCGATACCGCGTCGGTGACGGCCGAATACCGCTTTTGAAGATCTGGCTTCTGAAGACCTGAGAATGCGCAGCGATGGCGCGGAGGCGCGCTTTCCGCGCCATCGCTGCGCGCGATATTAACCTCGGCTTAATATTGAACTAATCGGTATTGAATCTTTCCGCCGCCGCCCAATCTAAGGGTTCGAGTGTCGCCGCCCGGCTTGGGTGGCGCACCCGCAGCAGCGGCCACTCCCCCTTTGGGCCGGCTGCCACGACAACTGGAGCATCTCTAATGAAAATGAAAAAGACCCTGCTTGCCCTCACCCTCGCCACCGCCGGCCTGCTGACCGTTCCCGCCGTGTTTGCGCAGAATGCGCCGACCGACAACGGCGGCTGGTTCATCAACGGCAACGTCGGCCGTACCGCCATCAACAACGGCCCGTACGACGGCCATGACACCGGCTACGCGCTCAACGGCGGCTACCGCTGGTCGCTGGCGCCGAACTTCTCGCTGGGCGCCGAGGTGGGTTACAACGACCTGGGCAACATCCATGCGAAGAACATCTTCAACAGCCAGCCGGTGATCGCCCCCGGAAAATCCCAGCTGCATGGCTGGACCGCCGGCGCCAATGCCCACCTCGATCTCACGCCGAACTGGTACATCAGCGGCCGCACCGGCCTCTACAGCTGGACGGGCCACGGCCTGAGCAACGACGTCAACCCGGTCCGCAAGGGCCTGAGCGACAACAGCTGGTACGCGGGCGCCGGTGTGGGCTACAACATCACCAGCAATCTCAGCGTCGGTCTGAACTACGACTACTTCGACGCGAAGAAGCACAACGTCGACCTCAGCACCGATATGGTCTCGGCCAGCGCCGAATACCGCTTCTGATCCACCTTGTGGTCGCGAGGCCGCACATGAAAAAGGGCGCCGCAAGGCGCCCTTTTTCTGTCCGATCCGCCGCAACACCCGCAGTTGAGCCAGCCGATCAACCGTTCCACTGGCCCAGTGCGGCCAGGCCGTTGTCACGCGCACGGGCGTGCACGGTTTTCTGCGCGTCGGCGTAGTTCGCCTTCATGTCCTTCGCCCACAGCTTCAGCGCCGCCTGCTGCATGGCGCGGCCGTAGGAGAACGACAGCGGCCACGGATGCGGGCCGATCTGGTTCATCGCGTTCAGATGCGCGGTGGACTGCAGGTCGGTCTGACCACCGGACAGGAACACGATGCCCGGCAGCGAGGCCGGCACGGTGGTCTTGAGCACGCGTACGGTGGCCTCGGCGACTTCCTCGACGTCGACCTGCTCGTCCGAATCCTTGCCCGGAATGACCATGCTGACCTTCAGGATGGTGCCTTCCAGCATCACGTTCTGCTCGTACAGCGCATTGAACAGGCTGCGCAACACGGCCTCGTGCACTTCATAGCTGACTTCGATGCTGTGGTCGCCGTCCATGATCACTTCCGGCTCGACCATCGGCACGATGCCCGCCTCCTGGCACAGCGCGGCGTAGCGGGCCAGCACGTGGCAGTTCGCCTCGATCGCGGTGGAGCTGGGATTGTCCTCGGAAATGTTGATCACCGCGCGCCACTTGGCGAACTGCGCACCGAGCTTGACGTATTCCCGCAGGCGGTCGCGCAGGCCGTCCAGGCCCTCGGTGACCACATCGCCGGGGAAGCCGGCCAGCGGCTGCGGGCCCTTGTCGACCTTGATGCCCGGGATGATGCCGAGCTTCTTCATCAACTGGGTGAACGGCACGCCGTCCCTGGTCGACTGGCGGATCGTTTCGTCGTACAGGATCGCGCCGGAGATGTGCTCGTTCAGGCCCGGCGTGGTCAGCAGCAGCTCGCGGTAGGCGCGGCGGTTCTCTTCGGTGTTCTCGATGCCGACGGCCTCGAAGCGCTTCTTGATGGTGTTGGTCGACTCGTCGATGGCGATGATGCCCTTGCCGGGCGCGACCATCGCCAGGGCGATGCTTTCAAGATCTTCAATACTCATGACGACTCCGTGGTGCGAAGGCGGTGTCCGCCGGCACAAAGGTTGAAGCCGCCTCGAAACCGGAGCGGCATGGTTCAAATCGGCAATTATAGGCCAGATCGGCTGGACCGGACGCGCCGGCCTGCGGCCACCGATATCAGTGCGGTCAGGGCCCGTAGCCGGGCAGCTTGCACGCGTCCAGCAACTGCTGGCGCTGCGCCGGGTCCTTCGGTGCGTTGAACGGCACCACGTAATAGGTGGCGACCGGCTCGCCGATGCGGTTGCTCAACGACGGACCGTAACGGAAGTGGGATACCGCGCTGCGCGCCATCGGGCCCAGGTCGCTCTTGGGCACGATCTTGACCACCCGCACGTCCAGCGGCACCCCATCGGAGCCCACCGTATACGTCACCGCCGCGCAACCGGGCTTGAAGAGATTCAGTCCGCTGTTGGGCACATCCATCTGCACGTTGGTATTGAGCAGGATCCAGTAGCGGTAGAGATCCTTCTGGTCGACCTTGATCGACTGCGCCGCCACCGGCGCCACGAAGACCAGCGCCAATGCCGGCAGCAAGGCCCGGCGAAGCGGGCGAAACATGGATTTCATGGCGATCTCCTGGGCCGGAAGGGAAGCGGGTTCGAAGTGTAACCGCCCTTTCGTTCGGCGGCAGTCAACGTACGATCCGTGAGCAACCGCGCATCGGCATCACAGATCGCGCAAGCTTTCCACCATGCCGTCGGCGCCGACCGAGAGCAGCTTCAAGGTATTGGTACCGCCGCCCTGGCCGACATGGTCGCCGTGGGTGAGCACCACGCGGTCGCCTTCGCTGAGGCGGCCTTGCGCGAACAGCTGCTGCACCGCGGCGCGCGTGGTAGCCACCGAACTCAGGCCTTCGTGCGAAAACGCCACCGGCTGCACGTCGCGCAGCAGCAGCATGCGCCGACGCGCGTCGGCCAGCGGCGACAACGCGTAGATCGGCACCGCCGTGCGGTAACGCGACAGCCATTGCGCCGTGGCGCCGGACTCGGTCAGCGCGACGATCGCGCGCACGCCCAGCTCGCCGGCCAGCAGCATGGCCGCCAGCGCGATCGCCTGATCGGTGCGGTCCAGCATGTGTCCGCCGGTGGTCAGGTCTTCCTTCGGCTCGAACTGACGCTCGGCGCCGAGACAGATCCGGCGCATCGCCGCCACCGCCTTGTCCGGATGCGCGCCGGCGGCGGTTTCCTCCGACAGCATCACTGCATCGGTGCCGTCGATCACCGCGTTCGCCACGTCCAGCACCTCGGCGCGGGTGGGGATCGGCGAGCGCACCATCGACTGCAGCATCTGCGTGGCGGTGATCACCGCGCGGTTGCGCTGCACCGATTCGCGGATGATCTTCTTCTGCAGGCCGGGCAGCTCGGCATCGCCGATCTCCACGCCCAGATCTCCGCGCGCCACCATCACCACGTCGGAGGCGTCGATGATCTCGCCCAGCACCGGGATCGCATCCGCGCGCTCGATCTTCGCCACCAGCGACGCGTTGCCACCGGCTTCGTGCAGCAGGCGGCGGGCTTGATGCATGTCCTCGGCCGAACGCACGAACGACACGGCCAGGAAATCCGCACCGATCTCGGCGGCCAGCTTGATGTCGGCCTTGTCCTTGTCCGAGAGCGCCGTCACCGACAGTCCACCGCCTTGCCGATTGAGGCCCTTGCGGTTGGACAACTTGCCGCCGACCAGTACCCGGCAGCGCACTTCGGTGCCGACCACCTCGAGCACGGTCAGCGCGACCAGGCCGTCGTCCAGCAGCAACACGTCTCCGGCACGCACGTCCTGCGGCAATTCGTAATAGCTGACGCCGACGCGGGAAGCATCGCCGGGCGGCGCGCCGGGGCGGCAATCCAGCACGAACAACGCGCCGTCGGCCAGCTCCACCGGTCCGTTGGCGAATGTCTCGATGCGGATCTTGGGACCTTGCAGGTCGGCCAGGATGCCGACCTCGCGGTCAGCGGCCAGCGATGCCGCACGCACGGCGTTGGCACGCGCACGATGATCGTCCGGCTGGCCATGCGACAGGTTCAGGCGAACCACGTCGACGCCTTCGGCGATCAATCTTTCGAGCATGCCGGGCGCATCGGTGGCAGGGCCGAGGGTGGCGACGATCTTGGTACGGCGGATGGGGGCGGGGGTTTCGGTAGTCATGCTGCCGAGGCTAGCAGATGCGAGCCATTGCGCCAGCCCTGCAAACGTATGCAATGGATGTCTGGGCGTCCAGACATCTCGGCGTCCATCCCGGCCGGCTCGTCTGCACAGCGGCACTGCGCGGCGCAGGTCCTCCTCCCGCTTGCCTGAAACCGCGCGGAAATCGATGCCGCGAATCGCATACGGTCGCCGAGGCCCACCCGGTCGAAGCCCGCGATAAAAATGATCGAGCTTCCCGATCGCCAAATCGGCGATCGCTGGAACAGCCCGGGCCGGCAAACCGTCAGTCCGGCATCTACCGGGTCAAGGCAAGATTGAGCACCTCGGCCAGGTGCCGGCCGCCTTCGCGCAGACGCCGTTCGGCCAACGGCAATTCGGCGCGCACATAGGCCGGACCGATATCGTGGCCGTCCGGATAGAAACCGGCTCCGGCGGTGATCCGGCAGGACTCCTCGGCCCACTGCGCGTAAGGGTTGCCCAGCGGCGCCACCGGTGTCGGCAGCGCGACTGGAACGGGCGAGTCGAGTTGCCGCGCATAGGCCTGCCATTCGAGGCCGCGGGTGCGCAACATGCCCGAGTCCCACACCTTGTGCAGGTTGCTGCCCTTGCCTTCGAACTGCACCTGGTAGGTATTGCCGCCCTTGTCGTCGCGATAACCGGCGTGCAGCGGCTGGTGGACGTCGCCGACCAAATGCACCACGAACTTCAGCGCCTCGCGGCGTGCGCTGTCCGGCTGGCTGCGATCGCCGAGCACGCCCACGTAGTGCTGCAGCGCAGCCACCACGCAGCGGCCGTCGCGGCAGTCGCGCGGCGGCACGTAGTCGCAGTCGCTGCCGCCGCGGAAATTGATGTAGTGCTGGCCGCGGGTCTGCTGCCACAGGGCATCCTGCGTCGGATCGTCCTGGATCTGGTCGGCCCAGTTGGCGATGCCGGCCAGCGAACGCGTGTGCTCCGGCGCCAGCAGGCGCTCGACCTCGGCCTCGGCCGCCGGACTGAGATGGCGCTGCGCCAGCTCGGCCACCACGCTGTGACCGAGCGGTCCCCATGCCTGGGCCGGCGCGACCAGCAGGCAGGCAAGCAGCACGGCGACGGCGCGGCGGGTCGAGCTCATGCGCGGGATCCTTCGTGGCAATCGCGGCAGTCTGCCACAGCCGAATTCGGGTTTTTATGACATGGCGCGACAACGACGAACGTCGCGCGGCGAGCGTACGGCTTCGATTGGCTGTAAAATCGCCGCTTTGCCGGCTGCCAGTCGCAGTCACGTTTTCATTCCTTCTGGAGGACGCCCACTCATGACCATCAAGGTCGGCATCAACGGCTTCGGCCGCATCGGTCGCAACGTGCTTCGCGCCGCCGTGCAGAACTTCGGCAATGACATCGAGATCGTGGCGATCAACGACCTGCTCGAGCCGGACTATCTTGCCTACATGCTCAGCTACGACTCGGTGCATGGCCGCTTCAAGGGCGACGTCAAGGTGGAAGGCGGCCACCTGGTGGTCAACGGCAGGAAGATCCGCCTGACCCAGGAGCGCGACCCGGCCGCGCTGAAGTGGAACGAGGTGAACGCCGACGTGGTGATCGAATCCACCGGCCTGTTCCTCGACAAGGTCACCGCGCAGAAGCATCTGGATGCGGGCGCGAAGAAGGTGATCCTGTCCGCACCGTCGAAAGACGACACGCCGATGTTCGTCTACGGCGTCAACGACAAGACCTACAAGGGCGAGGCGATCATCTCCAACGCCAGCTGCACCACCAACTGCCTGGCGCCCATCGCCAAGGTGATGCACGACAAGTGGGGCATCAAGCGCGGCCTGATGACCACCGTGCATGCGGCCACCGCCACCCAGAAAACCGTCGACGGCCCGAGCAACAAGGACTGGCGCGGCGGCCGCGGCATCCTGGAAAACATCATTCCCTCCTCCACCGGCGCCGCCAAGGCCGTCGGCGTGGTGATTCCCGAGCTCAACAAGAAGCTCACCGGCATGAGCTTCCGCGTGCCGACCTCGGACGTGTCCGTGGTCGACCTGACCGTCGAGCTGGAAAAGCCCGCGACCTACGCGGAAATCTGCGCGGAGATGAAGGCGCAAAGCGAAGGCGCACTGAAGGGCATCCTCGGCTACACCACGGACAAGGTGGTCGCCACCGATTTCCGCGGCGACGCGCGCACCTCGATCTTCGACGCCGACGCCGGCATCGCGCTGGACCACACCTTCGTCAAGCTGGTCAGCTGGTACGACAACGAGTGGGGCTACTCGAACAAGTGCCTGGAGATGGTGCGGGTGGTGGCCAAGTAACTGGTCCCGCACCCGTGTTTTTTGTAGGAGCCCGCTGGCGGGCGATGCCTTTGCTTTGATCTTTCCTAGCCCAACCATCAGAGCAAAAGCATCGCCCGCCAGCGGGCTCCTACGAACAACGCATGCTCAGCGTTTGAGCAAGGGCAGCTTGCCGGGCACGCCGTCCCACTTCGTGGCATCTTCCATCGCGGCGATCTTGCCGGTCAGCACCGGCCACTCTGTGGCCAGCTCGGCATTGATCGACAGGAAGATCTCCTGCCCGGCCGGGACATCCAGCTCGGAGAAAATCGCGCCGACCGGACATTCCTCCACGCACAGCGTGCAGTCGATGCATTCGTCCGGATCGATCACCAGGAAATTCGGCCCCGCGTGAAAGCAGTCCACCGGGCACACCTCGACGCAGTCGGTGTGCTTGCAGTTGATGCAGTTGTCGGTGACGACGTGCGTCATCGCGCCTCCTTCCGGCGCCATCCGGCCACAGTGTCGGCGATGATGGAGGCCATCCCCATGATCCAGATCAATGTCTGCCATGCGCGATCACGACAGAATGGCCATGCACTTTCCTCACGCCCTTTCTCCACGTCCTTTCTCAAAGGAGCAATACATCGTGCGCAAACTGATTGCGATCGCACTGCTAGGCCTGCTGTCCAGCCCGCTGATGGCCGCCGAGTGTTCCACCACCGTCGAAGCCAACGACGCGATGCAGTACAACCAGAAGACCATCACCGTACCGAAGACCTGCAAGACTTTCAGCGTGACCTTGAAGCACACCGGCAAGCTGCCGAAGACCGCGATGGGCCACAACTGGGTGCTGGCCAACAGCGCCGACCAGTCTGGTGTGATTGCCGACGGCATGAAGGCAGGCCCGGCCAGCAGCTACGAGAAGCCGGACGACAGCCGGATCATCGCCCACACCAAGCTGATCGGCGGCGGCGAATCGGATGTAGCCACGTTCAGCGTGGCCAAGCTCAAGGCAGGCGAGTCGTATGTCTATTTCTGCACCTTCCCGGGCCATGCCGCGCTGATGAAGGGCACGCTGAGCCTGGGCAAGTAGACGTCAATACACCTACCGCGCATCCGGCCAGTCGCGCCGGATGCGTATCGTTGCCGAAATCATCGCGCGTTGTTCGGCGCACCTGACCCACCATGTCCCGCATGAATCCACCAGCCGCATTCGACGAGTCGACCATCGCTACCCTGGTCGACCGCTTTTACGAAAAAGTGCGGCGCGACCCGGAGCTCGGCCCGATATTCGGCGCGGCCGTGCGCGACTGGGACGAGCACAAGCGTCTGCTCACCTCGTTCTGGGCATCGGTGGCATTGCGGGCGAGCAGCTATCGGGGCAACCCGATGGCTGCGCATCGGCCGCATCCGATCCGCGCCGAACACTTCGATCACTGGCTCGCGCTGTGGCGCC
Source organism: Rhodanobacter terrae (assembly GCF_042657005.1). Taxonomy (NCBI): domain Bacteria; kingdom Pseudomonadati; phylum Pseudomonadota; class Gammaproteobacteria; order Lysobacterales; family Rhodanobacteraceae; genus Rhodanobacter; species Rhodanobacter terrae. The sequence continues at coordinate 122,271 of NZ_JBHSNG010000011.1, read as the reverse complement.
AGACCTGTGCGGAGGAACTGGACGAAGCCCATGCCGCGCAGATGCTGGAATACGCCCAGCGCATCGGCCAGAGCCTCAAGCTCGGACTCGGCGTGCATCCGCAGGCACGTCCGCTCGGCGTGCCGATCGTGGGCGCCGGTCGCTGAGCAGGCTTGGCAGGAAGAACCTACCCCGTAGGAGCGACTTCAGTCGCGATGCTCTTGGTTTTCCAAAAGCTATCGCGACTGAAGTCGCTCCCACCGATCCATCACGCCAGCGCCTTCAACGCCGCGTCGTAATCCGGCTCATGCGCGATCTCGCCGACCAGCTCGGCATGGACCACCTTGTCGTGTTCGTCCAGCACCACCACCGCGCGCGCGGCCAGGCCCGTCAGCGGACCGCTGGCAATCGCCACGCCGTAGTCGTTGAGGAACTGGCGGCCGCGCATCAGCGACAGATTGACCACCTTGTCCAGCCCTTCGGCACCGCAGAAACGCGCCTGCGCAAACGGCAGATCGGCCGAGATGCACAGCACCACGGTGTTGTCGAGCCGGCTCGCCGATTCGTTGAAATGGCGCACCGACATGGCGCAGGTCGGCGTGTCGATGCTTGGGAAGATGTTCAGCACCTTGCGCTTGCCCGCAAAATTCGGCAGCCCGACATCGGACAGGTCGCCGCCGACCAGCTGGAACGCGGGCGCGGCCGAGCCGACCGCCGGAAACTGGCCGTTGACGCTGATCGGCTGACCCTTGAGCGTGACGTTGGACATGTTGCACCTCGTGAGGAAAAAAACGGCCTACAAGTAGAACATGGTCCCGGCCAGAAAGACGATCACTATTGTCAGGCCCGGCACGTTGCGGTGGGTGTGCCTGCGCGAAAACCATGCTCGGCCGCCCCTTCGCACGATCCCCTGCGACAATTCGGGCAACGCCGCCGCGGCGGGAACTGACCTGCGTCAAGAAGTCCCGCCGGCATTGCCTCCAGCATGCACGCATGCTCGAAGGAAAATGCACGATGAGTACCACCCGGACACCCGGGCCGTGGCCCGCGGCTCGCCCTGAAAGCCTGTTCGGCAGCGATGCGGCCGCCGCCCTTCCGCGAGTCCGGCTGCACGGCCGGCCGGCATGAGCGCAGCCGTGCCGCTGCCCGCACCGGCTCCGCGCGACTACGCGCTGGACGCCTGTTTTCTCGGCCCGTACGGCGAGAACGACGGGCTGCTGGAAAAGCTCATGGTGGAATTCCTGCGCGACCATGTGTACTGGCGGCGCAACTTCCATCCGGAGGATCCACCGACCATCGCCACCGCCGCAGCGCACCATCCGGACTACCTCGCATTCGAATCGCGCATGCGGCGCGAGCTGCATCTGTTGTCGGCCGCGCTGAAGAAATCGGTACCGTTCCACAGTCCGCGCTATATCGGCCACATGGCCTGCGATCTGCTGCTGCCGGGGCTGGCCGCACAGATGCTGACGCTGCCGTACAACCCCAACAACGTCAGCGAGGATGCCGCGCCGGTCACGGTGGACATGGAGGTACAAGCCGGCCTGCAGCTGGCGCGCATGCTTGGCTATCCGCACGACCCCGCGAAGCCGGCGTGCGCGTTCGGCCATCTCACCTCCGGCGGTACGCTGGCGAACTATCAGGCGCTGCGGCTGGCATTGGCGCTGAAGGCGTTTCCGGTCGCTCTGCGCGCGGCGAAGGTGTCCGGAATCGAGCTGCCGGCGGACGACTGGAGCGCCTTCAACCTGTCCCCCGCCGAAGGCGTCGCCACGCTGGAAGCCTGGCAGCACTGGCTGGCCGCGCAGACTCCGGCCGCGCGCATGCACTGGTTGCAGCGAGTGGAAGCCGAGCGCGTCGAGCAGCGCGGCCTGGCCGGTTTCTTTGCCGCGCATCCGTCACTGCGCGTGCCGCTGGTGCTGGCGCCGGTCACCGCGCACTACTCGTGGAGCAAGGGACTGAAACTGCTCGGCCTGGGCCGCGACCAGCTGGAACTGCTGCCCACCGACGGCATGCGGCTGGACCCGGCCGCGCTGCGCGACACGCTGGTCCGCTGCGCGCGCGAGCGGCAACCGGTGCTGATGTGCGTGGCGGTGCTGGGCAGCACCGAGTACGGCACCATCGACCCCGTCCACGAAGTGCTCGCCGCGCGCGACGAATCGCGCGCACGCGGGCTGGATTTTTCCGTGCATGCGGACGCCGCCTGGGGCGGCTACCTGGCTACGCTGTTTCGCCGCGAGGACGGTTCGCTGCGCACGCGCGCCGAAGTGGCCGCCGACTATGTGCGGTTCCCCACGGCGGCGGTGCATGCGGCGTTCGCCGCGCTGGGCGACACCGATTCGGCCACGGTCGATCCGCACAAGCTCGGCTATCTGCCCTACGGCAGCGGCGCCTTCATCTGCCGCGACCACCGCCCGATGGCGTTGCTGGCCGAGCGCGCCGACTACGTCTTCCACACCGGTACGCCGGCCGGCTACCTGGCGCGCTACCGCAGCCTGGGCCAGTTCATTCCGGAGGGTTCCAAATCCGGTGCGGCGGCCGCGGCGGTATACGTGACGCACAAGGTGCTGCCGCTCGATCACCGCCACTTCGGCCGCCTGCCGTGCGCCACCGTGCGCGCGGCCGAGGCGTTCCATGCGCGTGCGCGGCGGTTCGCGCTGGACCTGGCCGATTGCGTGCATGCGCTGGTGCCGTTCGCGCCGGACAGCAACCTGGTCTGCCTCGCGCTCAACCCGCGCGGCAATGCGTCGGTGGCCGGCGCGAACGCGTTCGTGCGCGCGCTGCACGACACGCTGCGCTGCGACCCCGGCCAGCCGCTGCAGCTGAAGGAATTCTTCGGCTCGGTGACCAGCCTGCGGCCCGAGGCGCTAGGTGCCGCGGAGACCGCCCGCATCCTCGCCGGAGTGGCGCTGGACGCCGGCACGCTGGAGCGTGCCGGCGACGACGATCGCCTGCTGATCCTGCGCCACACCTTGATGAACCCGTACCTGATCGATCACGAAAACGGCATCAGCTACATCGACCGCTATTTCGAATTCCTCGGCCGCCGCGTGCGCGAACTGACCGCCGCCACCGGGCATGCCCAGCCGTGATCCCGGAGTCTTCGATGGATACCATCCTGCGTCTCGTCAACCCGCAACGCGAAGCCGAACGCCGCTGGGTGCACACCGCACTGGCAAAGCTGCAGCAGGAGTCGGCACGCTCGGCCGACACGCATCTGCTCAAGCTGAATTTCCCCGGCTTCCACGGCATCGACTTCTATTTCAAGGACGAGGCCTCGCATCCCACCGGCAGCCTCAAGCACCGGCTTGCCCGTTCGCTGTTCCTGTATGCGCTGTGCAACGGGCGCCTGCGCGACGGCCAGACCGTGGTCGATGCTTCCTCCGGCAGCACGGCGATTTCCGAGGCGTGGTTCGCGCGCATGCTGGGCTTGCATTTCATCGCGGTGATGCCGGCCTGCACTGCACCGGGCAAGATCCGCGACGTGCAGGCGCTGGGCGGCGAATGCGATCTGATCGACGATCCCGTCAAGGTGCATGCACGCGCCGCCGCCCACGCCGCGCGCGGCGCCTGCCACCTGGATCAGTTCGGCCTCGCCGAGCGCGCCACCGACTGGCGCGGCAACAACAACATCGCCGAGTCGATCATCGGCCAGCTCGCGCTGGAGGCGGAACCTGAGCCCGAATGGATCGTCTGCGGCGCCGGCACCGGCGGCACCTCGGCCACGATCGGCCGCTACCTGCGCTACCGCCGATTGCACAGCCGCCTGTGTGTCGCCGAACCGGCCGGCAGCGGCTTCGTGCATGGCTGGCGCACACGCGACCCGCTCGCCGTGGCGAGCCAGCCGACCCTGATCGAGGGTATCGGTCGGCCGCGGGTCGAGCCCGGCTTTCTGTTCGACGTGGTCGACCGCGTCGTCGAGGTACCGGACAGCGCCTCGATCGCCGCCGCCTGGCTGCTGGAGGAGCTGCTGGGCCGCCGCTACGGCGGCTCGTCCGGCACCAACTTCGTGGCCTGCCTGCAACTGGCCGCGTCGATGCGCGCGCGGGGCGAGCGCGGCAGCATCGTGAGCCTGCTGTGCGATCGCGGCGAACGCTACGCGCAGACCCTGTTCGATCCGCAGTGGCTGGCCGCCCATCAGATCGACACGGCGCCGTGGGACGCCGCCTTGCGCGAGAGCCTGGCCACCGGCGCCATGCTGCGCCACGTCGCATGAAGCCGGCGGGGACTTTCGCCGTGCTGGGCTACGGCCGCTTCGGCCAGGCCTTTGCCGACTTGCTGCTGCGGGCGGGACATCGTGTTCGCGCGTTCGACCCGCGCGCCGACGTTCCGGCCGCGCTGGCGGCCGCGTCGATGGCGGCCGCCGTCGTCGATGCCGCATGGATCGTGCTGGCGATGCCGGTGCCGCACATGCGCGATGCCTTGCAGGCGCTGCGCCCGCAACTGCATGCGGGACAGACCGTGCTCGACGTGGGCAGCGTGAAAATGCATCCGTGCGCGATGATGGACGAGCTGCTTGGCGCCGAGATTGCCCACGTCGGCACGCATCCGTTGTTCGGTCCGCTCAGCCTGGCCCGCGGCGAGCGCCCGCTGCGCACGGTGATCTGCGCCAGTGCGCAGCACCCGCTCGCCGCGGGGCAGGCGCGCGTACTGTTCACCGCGCTCGGCTGCGAAGTGATCGAGCAGGATCCCGACAGCCACGACCGCGCCATGGCGAACACCCACGCACTGGCGTTCTTCCTCGCCAAGGGCCTGGTCGATCTGGGCGTGGACGACGACATGACGCTGGCGCCGCCGTCGTTCCAGGGTTTGAAGCACATGCTGGCGGCAGTGCGCGGCGACGCCGGCCACCTGTTCGCCGCGATCCAGCGGGAGAACCCGTACGCCGCCGAGGCACGCTCGCGGCTGCTCGGGTCGCTGGAATCGATCCATCGCAAGCTGCTGGCCGGCGACGACGACTCGGATGGCAGCCTGGCCATCCCCGGCAGCCCGGGCGTCGTCCTGTGAGCTTTCACGACCTGCGCGGTTTTCTCGCGTTGCTGGAGCGCGACCGGCAACTGCAACGAGTCGCCGCCGCGGTCGATCCGCATCTGGAATCCACCGCGCTGAGCCTGCGCGCGCTGCGCGAAGGCGGGCCGGCGCTGCTGATGGAACAGCCGGCGGGGGCGACGCATGCGCTGCTGGGCAACCTGTTCGGCCATCGCCGGCGCATCGAGCTGGCGCTGGCCGGGCGCCCGCTGGCCTCGCTGCGCGAACTCGGCCAGCTGCTGGCGGCGATCAAGGAACCGCGCTGGCCGTCCAGCCTGCGCCAGGCCTTGTCGAGCTGGCCGGAGCTGGCCCAGCTCGCCCACGTGACGCCGCAGCGCGTGCGCGAGGCCGCGTTCGAGCACGAGACGCTGCAGGGAAGCGAGATCGACCTCGCGCACCTGCCGGTCCAGCACTGCTGGCCCGACGACGCCGGCAAGCTGATCACGTTCGGCCTGGTGGTGACCCGCGGCACGAACAAGCCGCGCCAGAACGTGGCGATCTACCGCCAGCAGGTGATCGGGCCGAACCGGGTGATCATGCGCTGGCTGCCGCATCGCGGCGGCGCGCTCGACTACGCGGACTGGTGCGCCGCGCATCCGCAGCAACCGTTTCCCGTGCTGGTAGCGATCGGCGCCGACCCCGCCACCATGCTGGCGGCGGTGGCGCCGGTGCCGGACAGCTTGTCCGAATACGAATTCGCCGGCTTGCTGCGCGGCCAGCGCACCCGCGTGTGGCGCAGCGAACTGACCGGACTGGATGCGCCAGCCGGCGCGGAAATCCTGCTGGAGGGTTTCATCCATCCCGGCGACACCGCGCTGGAAGGTCCGTTCGGCGACCACACCGGCTACTACAACGCGCAGGACCGCTTTCCCGTCTTCACGATCGAGCACATGCGCCTGCGCCACGAGGCGATCTATCACGGCAGCTACATGGGCCGCGCGCCGCATGACGAACCGTCGGTGCTGGCGCTGGCATTGAACGACATCTTCGTGCCGATCCTGCAGAAGGTCTTCCCGGAAATCGCGGACTTCTACCTGCCGCCGGAGGCGTGCTCGTACCGCATCGCCGTGGTCAGCATCCGCAAGCAGTACGCCGGCCACGCCCGGCGCGTGATGATGGGCGTGTGGTCGTACCTGCGCCAGTTCACCTACACCAAGTTCGTGATCGTCACCGACGACGATATCGACGTGCGCGACTGGGCGCAGGTGATCTGGGCGGTGTCGACCCGGGTCGATCCGGCGCGCGACGCGATGCTGGTGGAGAACACGCCGATCGACTATCTCGATTTCGCCAGCCCGGTGGCCGGCATAGGTTCCAAGCTGGGCCTCGATGCCACCAACAAATGGCCGTCCGAAACCGCCCGCGCCTGGAGCAGGCCCATCGTGCCCGATGCCGCGGTGGAGCGGCGGGTTGATGCCTTGTGGACGGCGTTGACCGCTTCATCGGCGGGTGATCGATGACTGGAATCGAGCAGGTTGATGAAACAAGACTCGACCCTGTGGTTTCACATGTTTCCACAAAGACCTTTTTTGTAGGAGCCCGCTCGCGGGCGATGCTCTTGCTCTGGGTGGTCGTTTGAAGCGCAGAGCTTTCGTGCGCCTCTGGCGCCCGAGTCACTTTTCTCTTGCGTGGCCAAGAGAAAAGTAACCAAAAGAGAAGGCCACCCCGCTTGGCGCACAGGGGCCCGGGGTAGAGCAGCGGGCCTTCCTGGCCCGCACTCGGTGAAAAGCCGAAGCGAAGCATCGCTACCCGGGGGCTCCTCTGCAGCGGCGTTGGGTGGAGAAACAGCCCGCAAGGTGGTTCGCAGGGATGCGAACCAGTTTGGCGTCAGCACAGGCGACGGCATGGATGCCGGAGTTGAGGCAACGCAGGAGCAGTTGCCCGATGTGCCGTCGTCAAACCCCGCAGCCCACCCGCGGACTTTGCGGGCACGATGCCCGCAAACCCCCCAGAGCAAGGGCATCGCCCGCCAGCGGGCTCCTACAAGAAATCCGCAAGGTGAGTGACTCGGGCGCCGTAGGCGCACGAAAGCTCTTCGCTTCAAATCAACCATCAGAGCAAGGGCATCGCCCGCCAGCGGGCTCCTACGAGAAGTCCGGGAGGTGAGTGACTCGGGTGCCTAGGGCGCACGAAAGCTTTTCGCTCTAGCTAATCGGAAGAGCCAGAGCATCGCGACTGAAGTCGCTCCCACAGAGTGCGCTCCTACCAGGTACCGGGGAACGAGATCCCCTCACTCGTCGACCGGCTGGATGTCGATCGGCGCCGGCGCGCTCAGCAGCTCGCGCGCGCGGGTCTGCAGCGCGCGGTAGGAAATCTCCCATTGGCCCTCGCGCGGCACCGCCCATGCCAGCTGCGACAGCAGCGCATGGGCGCGGTGCACTTGCCGCTGCAGGTCGCGCGCGGCTTCGAGCACGCGCTCGTGTTCGTCTTTGCCCACCATCGCGATCTTGCGGTCGCGGCAGACGCCGATGCACGGCTGCGGCGCCTCGATCTTGCCGCAGCCCACGCATTGCCAGGCCTCGATCCAGTCCGTCATGTGCCGATCCGCTCAGGGCTCGTGGTGCATCCGATGCATGGTCGGGGCCGCGGCGTCCCAGCCCGGATCGTCGAAGTAGCGCGGGTAGTGCCCGATCGCCTCGCGCATGTCGGCCACCGCCTTGAGGTTCTGCGGGTCGTGCTTCAACGCCTGCGCCGCGGCAAGCAACGGCACCAGGATGCCGTGCAGGGCGGCGTCGGGTTCGGGTGCCAGCTTACAGTGGGCGAACATGGACGTCACCGCCTCCTCGACGGTGGTGGCTCGATCCACCGCCATCGGCGCACTCATGTGGCCCATCTCGTCCTGGCGCAACTCATCGACCGCGGCATGCACGCGTCGCATGCCTTCGCGCAGCGATGCATCGGGCGTCCAGCGCTGCGCCGGCGTCGATACGGCTGTCGTGGCGGCAACCGCCACATGGCTTTCATGAACGTGCACGGGAGCAGCATGGGCAGTCATGACCAGACCAAGGCCACACGTCAGGGCAGGAACGGCTTTCATGAATTTCATGCAGAAAACTCCAGCAGTGCGGACTCCGCGATGGAAGCATGCTAGCGCGCGGCGACTCGGGCCCTGCTGATTCACATCAATGCCGGGACGCGCCCGCCGCCATGCACTTGAGCTAGTCGACCTGCGTGGCCGCGGAAGCGCGCTCTGCACCGGAGGAGATGCCCAGATAGGCGGCCGCGGAAACACATTCGACGATGCGGCCGCAGCGCATGGTCGCCACTTGATCGACCAGGGTGGACAGGCCACCGAGCCGATGCGTTATCAGCAAGACGCTGCGCCCCGCCATGGCCGCGGCAAGCGCCTGGTAAAGCTGCGCCGCGGTGCCGGCATCCAGGCCTTCGGTGGGTTCGTCCAGCACCAGGACAGGCGCATCGGCGAGCAGCGCGCGGGCGATCGCGATGCGCCTCGCTTCGCCGCCGGAGACGCGCACGCCGTTTTCGCCGACCCAGGTATCCAGGCCTTGCGGCAGGCTCGCCACATAGCCGTCCAGCTGGGCCTGCACGATCACCTTTTCCAGCTGTCCGTCGGTAGCGTCGGGACGGGCGATGCACAAGTTCTCGCGCAGGCTGGCGTCGAAAAGATAGGGCTGCTGGTCGACCACCGCGATGCGGGCGCGCACGTCGTCGCCCCGCCAGGTATCGAGCGGCGTGCCGCCGAGCGTGATCGATCCCTGGTAGGGATACAGCCGAAGCAGCGCGCCGACCAGGCTGCTCTTGCCTGCCCCCGACGGGCCGACCACGGCCAGGCGATGCCCTTGCGGCAATTCGAGATCCACGCCATCCAGCGCCCATGGCTCCTGCGCACCGTAGCTCAGCCGCAGGCGCCGGATGGACAAGCCATTGTCGTGGACCACGGGCGACGGCGCGCGTGGCTCGATCACCGCGGGAGGCGTGTCGGCCAACGCGAACACGCGGCGGGCGGAGGCCATTGTTGCGCCGAGTTGCGCCCAGGCTTCCGGCAGCGGGGCAATCGCATCGAACGCCGCCATGGCGAGCAGCACGAGCATGGTCAGGTCGGGCGGCGCCAGCGTCGCGGCGCGCAGGGCCGGCAGGCCGAACGCGAGCACTCCGACGACGGCGAGCTGCGCCGCGAGGGCCACGCCGGCGCCGCCGATGGCCTCCAGCCGGTTGGTCTGCCGGCGGGCCTGTTGCAGCCGGACGGTGGCGACGGCTATCCGTTCGGCATGAGCCGACTCGGTACCGTACAGCGCCAGCTCCGCGCGTCCGCGCAAGCCATCGGCAGCCAGCGTGCGCAAGGTCTCCGCACACTCCACCACCGTGGCGCCCGGCGCCGCACCTTTTTTCAGCGCCCACCGAGGCAACAGCACGCCGCCAAGACCGATCGGCAACAGCAGCCACAGCGCCAGCACAGGCAGATAGAGCAGTGCCGTGGCGAGCACGATGGCTGTCACCGCCAGCGCGACCAGCAGCGGGATCAACACCCCGAGGTAAGCGTGCTCCAGCGCGTCCACATCGGCGCGCAGGCGGGAAAACAGCTCGGCGCTGCGCAGTCCGCCCAGCCCGGCCGGCGCCAGCGGCACCAGCCGTCCGAACAGCCATGCGCGCAACCGCGCCAGCACGCGCAGCGTGGCCTCGTGAGTGATCAACCGCTCGGCGTAGCGGCCGCCGGTGCGCAGCATCGCCAGCAACCGGATCAGCGCCGCCGGCGTGTAGTAGTTGATCGCGGCGCCGCTGGCGCCGGCCAGCGCCATGCTGGTGATGAAGTGGCCGGACACGGCGAGCAGGCCGATACCCGAAAGCGTGCTCAGCAGCGCCAGCGCGGCGCCGGCGGCCATCCAGCCGCGCTGGCCGCGGGCGAGGCCGAGCAGGCGCCGCAGCATCTGGCCGGCATCCGCGTGCGGTCTGTCGCGATGATCGCGGGGACCAGTGTTCATGCCGCGCGATCCGCTGCCAGCAGCCGCGCGAAGGCGCCACGCGAAGCACGCAGCGCCGACGCCATGCCCACCTCCACGATGCGGCCGTCCGCCATCACCGCCACCTGTTCGTCGGCGCCGATGGTATCCAGCCGGTGTGCGATGCGGATCACCGTGCGGCCTTCGGCCAGCTTGGCCAGGGCGCGGTCGATGACCGCCGCCGTGGCGGCGTCAAGGTGCTGAGTGGGTTCGTCCAGCAGCAGCAGCGGCGCATCGCGCAGCCAGGCGCGAGCCAGCGCGAGACGCTGACGTTCGCCGCCGGACAACCCTTGCCCGTGTTCGCCCAGCGGCGTATCCAGTCCCTGCGGCAGGCGTGCGATGACCGGCACCAGCGCGGCCTCCTGCACCGCCCGTTCCAGCTGCCGGGCATCGGCCTGCGGGGCGGCGATCAGCAGGTTGTCCCGCAGCGAGCCCTGAAACACGTGCACGCGTTGCGGCACCCACGCGATGTGCCGGCGCCACGAGGCCGGCGCCAGCGTCGCGAGATCCTCGCCGTTGATCAGGATCCGGCCGCCTTGCGGTGCGGCAAATCCCATCAGCAGGTGGAACAGCGTGCTCTTGCCGCTGCCGCTGGCGCCGACCACGGTCAGCCGGGTACCGACTTCGACGCGCAACCCGAGGTCGTGCAGCACCTGGCGATCGGACGCGTAGCCGAAGCCGACCTGCTGCAGCTCGATGCCGATCCGGGTCGCGGCGAACGCATGCGGCGACGGGCCGGCCGTGGCCGCCGCCTCGGCCGGGACGGCCAGCAGCGCTATCAGATCCTCGGCCGCGGCCGCCGCTTCCATGCGCCGATGCCGCTGCGCGCCCATGGCGCGCAGCGGCATGAACAGTTCCGGCGCCAGCAGCAGCACGAACAGGCCGGGCTCGAAGGCGAGCGTGCCCCACATCAGGCGAAAGCCGATCAGCACCGCCAGCACGGCGATGCTGATCGTGGCGAAGAACTCCAGCACCAGCGCCGAGAGGAAGGCGATCCGCAGCACCGCCATGGTCTCTTGCCGGTAGGCTTCGCCGGTGGCCTCCAGCAGCGCCTGCTCGCGCGCCGTGGCGCGGCACAGACGCAAGGTGGTGAGGCCCGACAGCGCATCCATGAAGCGCGCGCCCATCCGGCGCAGACGCAGCCAGCGGCGCTGGCTGGCCTGCTCGGCGGCGCGCCCCACCAGCACCATGAACAGCGGGATCAGCGGCGCGGTCAGCAGCAGCACCAGGGCCGACCACGGGTCGGCCACGAGCACGACGAGCACGATCACCGCAGGGATCAGCGCGGCCAGGGCCACCTGCGGCAGATAGCCGGCGTAGTACGGGATCAGCGCATCGACTCCGTCGACCAGGCGCGTGACCATGTCGCCGCTGGACTGCTGCGCGGCCCAGCGCGGCCCCAGCCCGCGCATCCGTTTCTCCAGCGACGAGCGCACGCCGGCGCTGACCCGAGCGCCCGCCTCGAACGTGACGTGCCGCTGCAGCAGCGTGAGCGCGAAGCGGGCAGCGGCCAGCAGCGGCAGCGCGGCCACGGCTGGCCACAGTTCGCCAAGGCGGCGCCCGGCGAAGATCGCCTCGGCCAGCACGTGGGCCACCAGCCAGGCGCCCCCGCACATCAGCACCGCCTGCGCGGCGCCGGCGGCGATCCCCGTCGCCAGCAGGCGACGCACGGGACGGGACTGTTCGCGCAGCCAGGTGGTCGGCGAGTTGGCCATCAGAGATTCCGGAATGCGGAGGGCGGCGCCAAGCCGGCCTTCAATCACACAAGCAGCGGCTGCATCGAAGAACTTCGGCCTGCAGGGGCCGCCGAACTCTTGCGATGCTGTGGGAGCGACTTCAGTCGCGACAGGGCTTGCGCGACATTCGACGATCGCGACTGAAGTCGCTCCCACGAGCACACTCTAGTTCAGGCGCGGGCTTCACGCATCCACGCGGCCAATGCCCGACTCGTGCGCGGCATGCTCATCCTGTGCATCGAGCAACGCGCCGCCGGCCGCGGTGACCAGCACGATCATGCCGGTGCCGACCAGCCAGGCGAAATACCATGCGCCCAGCTCGCCCAGCACGATGGCCATGAGGATCACCACCGCCGCAATGACCATGAAGAGAACGAACTGCAGAAAGGTTTTCATGGCGGATCCTCAGTAGGCGTGTTCGTCGGCGGAGACATGGTCGGCGCTGACCTTTCCGCGCATCACATAGAAGGCCCAGCTGGTGTACCAGACGACCAGCGGCACGAAGACCGCGGCGAAGCCGACCATCCAGGTCAAGGTGAGCTGGCTGGAACTGGAATTCCATATCGTGAGGCTCTGCGCCGGCGTGCTGCTGGACGGCAGCAGGAACGGGAACAGCGCCGTACCCGCCGTACCGATGACGCCGAGCCAGGCCACCGCACCCAGCCACCAGGCCAGATGCGAGCGCCTCGCGCCGGCGGCGAGCAGACCCAGCAGCATGCCGGCAAAGCCCAGCGCCGGCACCAGCCACAGCACCGGATGGGCATGGAAGTTGGCGAACCATGCACCATCGGCCAAGGACACGTTCTGCTGCAACGGTGTCTGCGCGATACCGGCGGCCGGGCCGCCGGTCAGCACGAAGCCCTGCATGCCGCGCACCCAGAAACCGCCGATCGCGAACAGCACGATCGCAAGCACCGACGACACCCTGGCCAGCGTGCGGGCCCGGGCGTGGATGACGCCCTCGGCACCGTTCATCACGGTGACCGCGCCCATGAATACCGACAATGCCGCCGACAGCAGGCCGCACAGGATCGCGAACGGATTGAGCAGCCCGAGGAAGGACCCCGTATAGGTCGAAGTCAGATTCCAGCTGAAGTGGAACGGCGCACCGTGGAACAGGTTGCCGAACGCGGCGCCGAACACCACCATCGGCACCAGGCCGCTGACCAGCAGCGCCCAGTCCCACGCGTGGCGCCATGCTTCGGACGGCAGCTTGCTGCGGTACTCGAAGCCGAGGGGACGCATGATCATGCTCCATAGCAGCAGCATCATCACCACGTAGAAACCCGAGAAGGCGGTGGCGTAGATCAGCGGAAAGGCGGCGAACACCGCGCCGCCGCCCAGCACGAACCACACCTGGTTGCCCTCCCAGTGCGGACCGACGATGTTCAGCGCGACGCGGCGCTCGAGGTCGCTGCGGCCGACGTAGCGCAGGATGGTGCCTACGCCCATGTCCATGCCGACCATCACGGCCAGGCCGATCAGCAGCACGCCGAGCAGCAGCCACCAGGTGATTTGAAGCAGTGCATACGTTTCCATCGCTCAGCCCTCCTGCGCGTAGCTGGCCAGGCGGACGGCCCGCGGCGTGTCTGTGAGTAGGCCGGCGCTCTCGCCGGAATGGGATGGGTCGGGACCGATGCGGATGGCGCGCACCATCAGATACATCTCGGCGACGATGAAGGCGGTGTACAAGCCCACGAATCCGACCAGCGAGAAGATCATGTAGCCGACGCTGTGCGTGGAGGCGGACATCCAGGTCGGCAGCATGCCGTAGACCGTCCACGGCTGGCGTCCGAGCTCGGCCACCAGCCAGCCCATCTCGCAGGCCAGGAAGGGCACCGGGATCATCCACACGGCGATCTTCAGGAACCACCGCTGGTGCTCGACGTTGTTGCGCATGCTGTAGATCACCGCCAGCGCGAAATACGCCAGCATCGCCAGACCCATCAGCACCATCACACGGAACGACCAGAAGATCGGCGCCACCTGCGGGATGGTGTCGCGCGCCGCCGTGGCGATCTGCGCGTCGGTGGCATGGGTCACGTCCGCGGCGTAACGCTGCACCAGGAAACCGTAGCCGAGATCCTTCTCGTGGGCGTGGAAGATGGCCAGCGCGGCGGCATCGCCGGGAGCGGCGGAGAGCGACTGCAGTGCCGCCACCGCGGGGATGCCGTTGCGGATGCGTGCGATCGCGTCCTGCTCCAGCCGGTCGACGCCGGGAACGGCGCCGTCGATGGAATGGGTGACCAGCAGCGACAGCGCATACGGCACCTGCAGCTGGCCGTGGTTCACTTGATCCTTCTGCGAGGGAAACGCGATCAGGTTGAACGGCATCGGTGCCGGCTCGCTCTTCCACAGGCCTTCCATCGCCGCCAGCTTGGTCGGCTGGGCCTGGCCGCCGATGAAGCCCAGCGCATCGCCCAGGGTGATCACCCCGGCGGTGGCCAGCACGCCGAACAGCACGGCCATGCGGAACGAGCGGCGGGCCAGCTCGACATGGCGCCGCTGCAGCAGATACCAGGCGCTGACGCCGGCCACGAAGATCGCCCCGGTGACGTAACCGGCGATGCTGGTGTGCACGAACTTGGCTTGCGCATCGTGATTGAAGATCAGCTCGGTCAGGCTGCTCAGCTCCATCCGCATCGTCACCGGATTGAAGCTCGCACCCGCCGGCGTCTGCATGAAGCTGTTGGCGATCAGTATCCACAGCGCCGACAGGTTGGAGCCGAGCGCCACCATGTAGGTGACCGCCAGATGCTGGCCCCGCTTCAACCGCTTCCAGCCGAACACCATCAAGCCGATGAAGGTGGCCTCGAGGAAGAAGGCCATCAAGCCCTCGATCGCCAGCGGCGCGCCGAAGATGTCGCCGACGAAGCTGGAGTAGAACGACCAGTTGGTGCCGAACTCGAACTCCATGGTGAGGCCGGTGGCCACGCCAAGGGCGAAGTTGATCAGGAACAACTTGCTCCAGAACTGGGTGATCTCCCGGTAGATCGGCTTGCCGGTGGTGACGTAAACCGTCTCCATCGCGGCCAACAGGAACGACAGTCCCAGCGTCAGCGGGACGAACAGGAAGTGGTAGAGAGCGGTGAGCGCGAATTGCAGACGTGACAGATCGACAACGTTGATGTCATGCATGACGTGGCGTCCTGACTGGAAGCGTGAAGCCCGGATGGGTGAAGCCTATGCCGGTGCATTGTTTCTCTTTCGCCCCGATGGATTTTGATCACGATCAAGTCGTGGGGAGATTTCCGCGCCACCCCTTCCGACCTGGCACGGCGGCGTGCAGGCATGCCAGGCACATGCCGCTCGGGCATGCCCTGAGGCGCTCGCATCTCCTCGAGCGCCTTTGCCTTTCGGCATGCCGTCAATGCACCGGCGTCAGGAAACCGCTTGATCCGCTACGGGGCCGCGCGGTGCGGAGCAGGCTGTGCGGTTACGCACACGTCAGGCGGATACCGTCGGATGTGTTTGGGCGGGATGCACCTGCACGCCGCTGCCGTCGCGCACGACGACGTCCACCGCGACGCCGTGGCGTACGCTTTCGGTGACGATGCAGAAGTCCTCGAACTGCGCCAGCAGCCGCTCGATCTGCGCGTAGCCGGCGGCGGCTCCCGGCAGCTCGATCGCCACGTCGATATGCGCCACGCGCAGGCGATTGTGCTCGTTGCGTTCCAGCCGGGCCTTCGCCCGCGCCACGATGCCGCCCGGGTCGTTCTTGTACTTGCGCAGCGAGAACAACAAGCTGGCACTGAGGCAATTGGCCACGGCGGCGACCAGCATGCGCGACGGGTTCGGGCCGGTGCCGCCGCCCAGCGGTGCGGATTCGTCGGTGTGCAGCGCGGGGATCGCGGTGTCGTCGAACTCGATGCGGAAGACGTAGTCCGACTCCTGGGTCAGGGTGAGGGTGAATTCCTGGGTCTCGCTCATGCTCACGCTCCTTCGGGGGATGCTGTCTCGGGCAAGGGATGCCGCTGCAACCATACGTAATACAGCAGCGGGATCACCAGCAGGGTCAGTGCGGTCGACACCAGGATGCCGAAGATCAGCGACACCGCCAGGCCCTGGAAGATCGGGTCGTCGAGGATGAAGAAACCGCCTATCATCGCCGCCACCCCGGTCAGCACGATGGGCTTCGCGCGCACCGCCGCGGCGTTGATCACCGCATCGCGCAACGGCTGTCCGGCAGCCAGCGCGTGGTTGATGAAGTCGATCAGCAGGATCGAGTTGCGCACGATGATGCCGGCCAGCGCGATCATGCCTATCATCGAGGTGGCGGTGTACTGCGCGCCCAGCAACGCATGTCCCGGCATCACGCCGATCACGGTCAGCGGAATCGGCGCCATGATGATCAGCGGCACCACATAGCTCTTGAACTGACCGACCACCAGCAGATAGATCAGCAGCAGGCCGACCGAATAGGCCAGCCCCATGTCGCGGAACGTCTCGAAGGTGATCTGCCATTCGCCATCCCACTTCACTGCCGCCCGGGTGGTGTCGGTGGGCTGCGCGGTGAAGTACTGCTGCAGCAGCTGGCCGCCCAGCCGCTCGTGGCCCAGTTCGCCGACCAGCGAGAACATGCCGTACAACGGGCTGTCGGTGGCGCCGGCGTCGTCACCGGTGACCGTGGCATAGGGCAGCAGGTCCTTGTGGTAAATCGCCTTTTCCCAGTTCGCCGGCTGCACGCTGACCACCTCGGACAACGGCACCAGCGCACCGCCTTGCGCACGCACGCGCAACGCCAGCAGCTGGTTCATCGCCGCCTGGTCGCCGGCGTCGAGGCGCAGGCGTATCGGCACCGCGTATTTCGCGTGGCCGTCCATCAGGTAAGTTGCATCGTCTCCGGACAACGCGGTGCGCAACACCTGCGCGATGGACGCCTGGTCCAGCCCCAGCCGCGCCGCGCGTGCGCGATCGACCACCAGCACCTCGCGCGGCGCATCCGCCTCCACGCTGGTGTCGACATCGACGATGTCGGGGTTGGCCCTGAATTTCTGCTCCAGCTCGAGCGCCGTGCGGCGCACGCCGGCGTAGTCGGGTCCGTAGACCTCGGCCACGATCGGTGCGAGCACCGGCGGACCGGGCGGCACCTCGACTACCTTCACCGAGGCGCCGTAGCGCGCACCGATGCGGGCCAGCGCCGGCCGCACCGCCAGCGCGATGGCGTGGCTCTGGCGCGAACGCTCGCTCTTGTCGACCAGGCTCACCTGCAGGTCGCCGACGATGGGGCCGCTGCGCAGGTAGTACTGGCGCACCAGCCCGTTGAAGGTGATCGGTGCGGCGGTGCCGGCATAGCCCTGCCAGTCCTTCACTTCGGGCACGCCGGCCAGGCTCTGCGCGAGTTCGCCGAGCAGCCGGTTGGTCCGCTCCAGCGTGCTGCCCTCGGGCATGTCCACCACGATCTGGAACTCGGACTTGTTGTCGAACGGCAGCATCTTCAGCACTACCGCCTTGATCACCACCAGGCCCACGGCGGCCAGCACCAGCACGCCCATCGCGGCGAACAGCAGGCGGCGTCGGCGCGGCGCACGGTCGCCGTCGAGGAACGGCAGCATCAGGCGACGGAAGACGCGGTGCAGGCGGCCGTCGCTCGTGGCATGGCTGTCCGTCGGCGCAGCGTCGCTGTGCCGGTGATGGCCGAGCAGCTTGAGCGCCAGCCATGGTGTCACGATCAGCGCAACCGCCAGCGACAACAGCATGCCGGCCGAGGCGTTGATCGGGATCGGCCGCATGTACGGCCCCATCAGGCCGGACACGAAGGCCATCGGCAGCAGCGCGGCGATCACCGTGAAGGTGGCCAGGATGGTCGGCCCGCCGACCTCGCTGACCGCCGCGGGAATCGCTTCGAGCAAGGTGCGCCCGCCCCGAGCCGTCTCCGATCCGGCCATGTGCCGGTGGATGTTCTCCACCACCACGATCGCATCGTCGACCAGGATGCCGATCGAGAAGATCAGCGCGAACAGCGAGACGCGGTTGATGGTGAAGCCCATCGCCCACGACGCGAACAAGGTCAGCGCCAGGGTGATCACCACCGCGCTGCCGACCACGATCGCCTCGCGCCAACCCATCGTCAGCAGCACCAGCAGCACCACCGACGAGGTGGCGAAGATCAGCTTGTGGATCAGCTTGTCCGCCTTGTCGGTGGCGGTCTGGCCGTAGTCGCGGGTCACCGTGACGTGCACGCCGGCGGGAATCACCACGCCTTCGAGTACATGCAGCTGCGCGCCGATCGCGCGGGTGATGTCGGCGGCGTTGGTGCCCGGCTTCTTCGCTATCGCGATGGTCACTGCCGGCGCGTTGCCGGTGGGCGGGCCGGCCTTGCCGGCGGGCGCGCCGAACCAGACGTAGCGGCTGGGCAGGTCGGCGCCCTGATGGATCGTGGCCACGTCGGAGAGGAACACCGGCTGGCCGTTCTTCAGGCCGATCACCAGCTGGGCCACATCCGCCGCGTCGGCGAGAAAGCGTCCGGCGGTCACCGGCACGTCGCGGTTGCCCGTCACGCGGTCGCCGACCTGGGTCACCACATTGGCCGCGCGCAAGGCCTTGGCCAGGTCGCCGACCGCCATGCCGTACGCGGCCAGTTTCGCCGCATCCAGGTCCACCACCACCGCCCGCTCGGGTGCGCCGAT
The DNA here is from genome assembly GCF_042657005.1 of Rhodanobacter terrae. Taxonomy (NCBI): domain Bacteria; kingdom Pseudomonadati; phylum Pseudomonadota; class Gammaproteobacteria; order Lysobacterales; family Rhodanobacteraceae; genus Rhodanobacter; species Rhodanobacter terrae. Next base: position 103,944 of record NZ_JBHSNG010000011.1, on the reverse strand, counting down.
GGTGTAGACGTCGCGGGTGCCGGGCACGCGCTTCAATTCGGTTTCCAGCGTATGCGCGACTTCGGCCAGCCGGGTCGGACCTTGCGCGGGGTCGTCGCTCCACAGCGTGAGCGCCATCACCGGCACGTCGTCGATGCCCATCGGCCGCACCAGCGGCTGGCCCACGCCCAGGTTGGGCGGCACGAAGCCCTGGTTCTGGAACACCTGGTTGTACAGCCGCACGATCGCGGTCTGCCGCGGCACGCCGACCTGGAACTCCACCGTGATCACCGCCATGCCGGGCCGGCTCACCGAGTAGACGTGCTTGACGCCTTCCAGCTCGGCCAGCTTCTGCTCCAGCGGATAAGCCACCAGGTTCTCGACGTCGTGCACGTCGGCACCGGGGAACGGCACCATCACGTTGGCCATGGTCACGTCGATCTGCGGTTCTTCCTCGCGCGGCGTGATCATCACCGCGACCAGGCCGAGCAGCAGTGCCGCGATCGCCAGGATCGGCGTCAGCGGCGAACGCTGGAAGGTGCGGGCGATGCGGCCGGAGAAGCCGAGCCGTGGCTCGCTCATGGCGCGATCCCCTGGCTGCCACCGGCCGATCCGCTCCCGCTCGATCTGTGTTCGATCAGCCAGCGCGCGGCGGCGGCCGGGTCGGTCGCCACCCGTTCGCCGTCGTCGAGCCCGGCCAGTACCTCGACCTGATCCGCGTAGCGATGGCCGATGCGCAGCTGGCGCAAGGCCACACCGTGTTCATCGAGCACGTACACGCCCAGCAGCTCGCCACGCTGCACCAGCGCGCCGGCCGGCACCAGCAGGCGTTTCGCCTCACCGGTGGCGAAGGCGACCTTGACCGTCATACCCGGGTACAGGCCGGTGTCGCCACCGGGCAACTGCAGCCGCACGTTGAAGGTATGCGTATTCGGGTCGGCATACGGAAACACGTTGACGCTGCCGGCGGCGATCCGCCGTGCGCCGCTGCCGCCGAGCAGCACGTCGGCCGCGTGAAAATGGCGGATGGTGTCGACCGCGCTCTGCGGCACCTGCACGTTGACCCGCAGATCGTCCAGCGCCTGCATCGCGATCAATGGCTGCGGCGACGGCGGGCCGGCCTGCACGGCCTCGCCCACCTGCACATAGCGGCGGGTGATGATGCCCGCATAAGGCGCGCGCAGCACCGTGTAGTCCAGCGCCTGGCCAACTTGATCGAGCTGGGCCCGCGCCGACGCCAGCGCCGCCCGTGCCGCATCGCGCAGGGCGCGCTGCTGATCCATCTGTGCCGCGGACACGAATCCCTTCGCGTAGACCGCCTCGATGCGCTGGTACGACGCGGCGGCCTCCTTGTAGGTCGCCGCGGCCGAAGCGACCTGCGCCTGGGCCGCGCCGCGCGCCGACTTCTGCTCGACATCGGTGAAGCGCACCAGCACATCGCCTTTTGCGACGATATCGTTGACGTCGTGCGGCAGCTCGAGCACCCGCGCATTGGTTTGCGCAGTGATGGTGGTCTGGTTCACCGCCTCCACCACGCCATCCCAGACCTGTTCGTCATGCGCCGCCTGTGCATGCACGACCACGCTGGCCAGCGCCGGCGGCGGGCTGTGCGTGGCAACCGGCGAATTCCGGTGGCCGCAGCCGGCCAGCGCGACAACGGCCAGCGACATGACGACATGGCGCAGGAAAGACTTCATGGCAACCGACTCTCGGCGTGTCATCGATGCGGATTTCATCAGGGTGGATTTCATCGGCGCGGAAATCAGCGAGGTTGATTCGCGCCATCGGGCTGTGTCCCGGGCTTGAGCCGCTCGATGCCGAGAGCCTTCATCACGTACTTCTCGTAGACCGGATCGGTGTTGCCGGTACGGATCTTGCGCATGAAGTATTTCTCGAACGCGACCTTGGCCAGGTGCACCCACTTGCCCTGCTTCGCCCAGGTGACATTGCGCGGCGGGATCTGCGGAAGGGCCACGAACGCCGCGCCGCTGTCGCCCATGTCGGCCAGGCACACCGCGTTCCAGGTCGCCTCGGCGGTGGCTGCTCTGCCGTCGATGACGGCGTTGATGTTGGCGGCCAGCGCACCGACCATGGATTCGATCATGAAGCCGGTCTTGGGTGCCCCGGTCGGCACCGCGGTCGCTTCCACCGGCGGGATCGCCACGCACACGCCGGCAGCGAAGATGTTCGGAAACGCCGGATTGCGCTGGTGCTTGTCGATCAGCACGAAGCCGCGCGGATTGACCAGGCCCTCGATGCCGCGTACCGCGGCCACGCCGGTGAACGCGGGGATCACCATCGAGTAGGCAAATGGCAGCGTGTGCTCCTCCAGCGCCTGGCCGCGCGTGTCGCATTCGCTGACCTGCATCAGTCCGGGCTCGACCTTCTCGATGCGTGCGTTGGTGATCCACTTGATGTGGCGCTGACGCAGCTCCTTCTCCAGCAAGCCCTTGGAGTCGCCGACGCCGCCCAGCCCCATGTGGCCGATGTAAGGCTCCGGCGTCACGAACGTCATCGGCACCCGATCGCGCAATTTGCGCCGGCGCAAGTCGGTGTCGAGGATCATCGCAAACTCGTAGGCCGGGCCGAAGCAGCTCGCTCCTTGCGCGGCGCCGATGACCACCGGGCCCGGCGCTTTCAGGAACTCCTCGTAGGCCTGCCAGGCGGCGGTCGCATGAGCCGTGGTACAGACCGATTGGGTGTACCCGGCTAGCGGCCCCAGCCCCGGAACTTCGTCGAATGCCAGTCGCGGACCGGTGGTGATGACCAGGTAGTCGTACTTCAGCTCGCGGCCATCCTGCAGCAGCACGCGGTTTTCCGCGGGGCGAATCGCGCTGGCCGCCGAGTCGATGAATGCGATGTCGTGCCGGGCCAGTGCCGACGCGGCATCGATCTGCACGTCGGCCGGCTTGCGCCAGCCGATGCCGACCCAGGGATTGGATGGCGTGAACGAGAACAGGCCGCCTTCGCCGACCACTGTGACGCGATGGGCGCGACCCAACGCGGCCTTGATTTCATAGGCGGCACTCATGCCGCCCAGGCCCGCACCAACCATGACGACGTCGCACATGGCCGACTCCTGCTCTGGGTTGTTGACAGCGTGCGCTATCGGTGCCTGGCCGCACTTGAGCCTGGTCAAGTCCGCAGGAGATGGCGCGTCGTCGAGGTGCCGGATCGGCACGCGCATCGCACCCGGATTTCCCGACATGGCCGTGGTGCTACCTGGCCTCGTCGATGATGCGCGTGACGACCTGCTCCACTTCGCCGGCCGTCGCCACCAGCGCGGGATCGGTCGAAAGCAGGCCCAGCATCGGCACCGGCCGTATCATGCCGATCCAAGTCTTGCCGGCGTCGGTGTAGACCGAGATGCGGCACGGCAGCGCCATGTTCAGCCGCATGTCCGCCGCCAGCACGCTGGCCGCCTGCCGCGGGTTGCACACTTCGAACACCTTGCACTGGCGCTCGAACGCGACGCCCTTGCTGCGCAGGGTGGCGCCCAGATCGTGCACGTGCAGCACGCCGAAGCCGTTGCGCGCGACCGCTTCGGCCAGGTCGGCGGCGGCCTGTTCCGGCGTCTTGGATGTTTCAACGATGTAGTACACGGTTCACCTCGGCTCGACGGAATGGCATTCAGGACGGGAAGGCGCAGCCGGGCTTCAGGCCCAGCTTGCGCAGCAGCATCGCCAGCGGGCAGAAACCGGTGAACGCGGACTGCAGCAGGTTGGCGCCCACGAGCACCGGCAGCCAGATCCAGGCCGGCGCCACGAAGTGCGCCAGCGCGATACCCACCAGCACGACGGTGCCGGCGAAACCCAGAACGATGCGATCGACATTCATGGCGGAACTCCCGTGGTGGATGGAAACCGAGGTGCGGCTCACTAATTCAATAATCACTAAATTAGATTTATCTTAATTAGACTTTCATGGTAAAGTCAAGCCCACGAAGCAGAACAACTGCACCCGCGAGGAACACCTACCGATGAACATGCCGGCCGATGCGGATCTGGACCTCATGCAGTCGCGCGCCGAAGAGGCCTCGCAACTGCTCAAGACCCTGGGCAACGCGCAGCGCCTGCGCGTGCTGTGCCTGCTGCTGGACGGCGAGATGTCGGTAGGGCAGATCAACGAACAACTGCCCGAGCTCAGCCAGTCGGCGCTGTCCCAGCACCTTGCCCGGCTGCGCAACGAAGGCCTGGTCGGTACCCGGCGCGAGGCGCAGACCGTCTGGTACACCCTGCCCGCGGGGCCCGCCCACGCCATCATCGCCTCGCTGTACGACATCTACTGCGCCGCGGATACCGATTCGCGGGGCGCGAAGAACCGCTCCGGCCGCAGGCGCCGCGCCGGCTGACATTCGCCGGGCATTTCCAGACCAGGTCTGTTCACCGACGCGATCCGGATTGATCCAGGTCAGCACGGCGATCCAGGGCAATCGCGACAATGCGCCCCGAACTCCCGGCTTCGAGGTGTCCATGCAACTGGTCTGTCCTGCCGGCAACCTGCCGGCGCTGCAAGCGGCGATCGACGCCGGTGCCGATGCGGTCTACGCGGGCTTCCGCGATCAGACCAATGCGCGCGCCTTTCCCGGCCTCAACTTCAGCGACGCGGAGCTGCGCGACGGCATCGCCTATGCGCACCAGCGCGGCAGGCAGGTGTATCTGGCGCTGAACACCTACCCCGACAGCGCGCGGCTACGGCAGTGGTACAGCGCGGTGGACAAGGCCGCCGAGTTCGGCTGCGACGCGATCATCGCCGCCGAGATGGCGGTGCTCGACTACGCCACGCGGACGCACCCGACGCTGAAGCGGCACCTGTCGGTACAGGGTTCGGCCACCACCGCGCCGGCACTGCGCTATGCCCATGAGCGCTTCGGCATCAGCCGGGCGGTGCTGCCGCGCGTGCTGTCGATCCAGCAGGTCGAGCGCCTGTGCGAAGGCTCGCCGGTACCGCTGGAAGTGTTCGCATTCGGCAGCTTGTGCATCATGGTCGAAGGGCGCTGCCAGCTGTCCAGCTATGTCACCGGCGCCTCGCCGAACCGGCACGGCGTGTGCTCGCCGGCCAGCTTCGTACGCTGGGAGGAACACGACGACGGCCGCCGCAGCGTGCGGCTGAACCAGGTGCTGATCGACAAGTTCGAGCCGGCTGAACCGGCCGGCTACCCGACCGTGTGCAAGGGCCGCTTCGACGTGGGTGGCGAGATCTTCCACGCGCTCGAGGAACCGACCAGCCTGAACACGCTGGAGCTGCTGCCGCGACTGGCGCAAGCCGGCGTGGCGGCATTGAAGATCGAGGGCCGCCAGCGCGGCGTGGCCTATGTCGGCTCGGTCACCCGCACCTGGCGCGCGGCGCTGGACCGCTACCGCGACGCCCCGGCCAGCTGGAGCCTGCAGCCTGGCTGGCAGCAGTCGCTGTCGAAACATGCCGAGGGCCACCAGACCACCCTCGGCCCTTATCACCGCTCCTGGCATTGAGGCGACCACGATGAAACTCAGTCTGGGACCGCTGCAGTATTTCTGGCCGCGCGAACGCACGCTGGCGTTCTACCGCGAAGCCGCCGACTGGCCGGTCGACATCATCTACCTGGGCGAGACGGTGTGCAGCAAGCGCCGCGAACTGGGCACGCGCGACTGGATCGCGCTGGCCGGCGAGCTGGCCGCCAGCGGCAAGCAGATCGTGTTGTCGTCGCTGGCGCTGATCGAGGCGGAGTCCGAACTCGGCGTGTTGCGGCGGCTGGTCGATCACGGCGGCTGCTGGATCGAGGCGAACGATCTGTCCGCGGTGCAGCTGTGTCGCGAGCGCGGCGTGCCGTTCGTGGCCGGCCCCACGCTCAACGTGTACAACCACCAGGCGCTGGCGATGCTGATGGAAGACGGCCTGCGCCGCTGGGTGCCCGGCGTGGAGCAAGGCCACAGCTTGTTGCGCGAATTGCGCGAGGCGATGCAGGCGGAAGGCCGGCCGATGCCGGAGCTCGAGGTGATCGCGTTCGGCCGGCTGCCGCTGGCCTTCTCCGCGCGCTGCTTCACCGCGCGCGCGCTCGACGTGGCCAAGGACCAGTGCGGCTTCCGCTGCATCGACTATCCCGACGGCATGCCGCTGGCCACGCGCGAGGGCCGGCCGTTCCTGCGCATCAACGGCATCCAGATCCAGGGCGAGGAGATCACCGACCTCGGCCCCGAACTGCCGGCATTGCGCGAACTGGGCGTGGACGTATTGCGGCTGTACCCGCAAGCCGAGGGCATGGCCGAGGCGGTGGCGCACTTCCATCTCGCCCGCCGCTCGCCGGTGGCGCCGCCACGCATCGGCGCCCGCAACGGCTACTGGCACGGCGAGCCGGGCATGCGCATGGCCGAACCCGCATAAGCCGTCATCGATACTGTTCGGGAGCAGCAGGAAATCCGGGCCGCAGCCGGCAATGCGCCTTCGCTGGCCGTATCAGCTCAGCCGGTCGAACCATCCCCTCTCATATGACAAGAACGCATCGAGGATTTGCGGATCATGTTTGGTACCCCGCTCGCTGGCCAGGATGGACACCGCAGCCTCATGCGACTGTGCTGCATGGTAGGCACGACGCCTGCGTATCGCGTCATAGCTGTCGATCACCGACAAGACCCTTGCTTGCAGCGGAATGGCCTGCTCACGCAGACCATCCGGATAACCGTTGCCGTCGTAGTGCTCATGATGATGGCGCACCGTACGCGCGATCTCGCCTCCCATAAGCAGGTGCGGATCCATCCGGATGATGTACTCGCCGCGGACGCTGTGGCCCTTCATGATTTCCCACTCGGCGTCATTCAGCGATCCAATCTTGTACAGGATCGCATCGGGAATGCCGATCTTGCCGACGTCATGAAATCGGGCCGCCACAGCCACTGCCAGCAGCGCATCGCCGCGCAGACCGAGGTCCTCCGCGAACATCAGGGCCAGCTGGCTGACACGTCCGCAATGGGCTGACGTATGGATGTCGCGCAGTTCCAGCGCAGCACCCAGTACCGGTTCGACCCGCGAAAACCACGTTTCCATGTACCCCTCCGTGACGGCGCCCCGCTGCTGTCGCGGCGCCGTCTCATCGACGCGCCCTTTCGGGCGCACAGCGTGCCGGCGGCCATGCTAGCGCGCCGCGGCCAGCGGAGATACCAGTATCCGGCAACCCTGCCACGGCTAGCCTCGGCAAGGCGCGAATCAAGCCGCATACAGCAGCACGGTGGCGTAGTGGCAACCAGTGCCGGCCAGCACGAACAAATGCCAGACGAAATGGCTGTAGCGCAGCCTCTCGTGCAGCATGAAAAACACCACGCCCAGCGTATACGCCGCGCCGCCGCCGAACAGCAGGATCAACCCGCCCGCCGGCAGGTGCAGCCACAGCGGCCGGATCGCGATCAGCGCCATCCAGCCCATCGCCACATACAGCGCGGTGGACAGCCGGTGGAACCGAGCTCCCACCACCAGCTTGAACACCAGCCCCAGCAGCGCCAGGCTCCAGATCACGCCCAGCAGCACCAGACCCCAGTCGTCGCGCAACACGCCCAGCGCAACCGGAGTGTAGGTGCCGGCGATCAGCAGGTAGATCGCGCCATAGTCCAGCCGCTGCAGCCACGCCTTGACCCGCTCGTGCGATACCGCGTGATACAGCGTCGAGGCCATGTACAGCAGAATCGCGCTACCGCCGAACACCGCCGCCCCCACCACGGCCGACGCACTGCCGACGCGCACCGCTTTGACGATCAATACCGGCAGACCCACGATGGCCAGCAACACACCGAGGCCATGACTGATGCTGTTGGCTAGTTCCTCGCCGAAGGTGGACGGGCGCGAGGCGGAAATGGCTGACATGGAGGACCTTCTGCAAGACAGGACGATCAGGTAGGAGCCCGCTCGCGGGCGATGCTGTTGCTTTGATGGTTGGGTAGGAAAAATCAAAACAACAGCATCGCCCGCGAGCGGGCTCCTACAACAACAATAACGATGATGGCGGTCAGACCTTGGCGAACACCAGGCTTGCGTTGGTGCCGCCGAAGCCGAAGCTGTTCGACATCACGGTGGCCAGCTGCGCCGGCCGGCTCGAACGCACGATCGGGAATCCTTCGGCGCGCGGGTCCAGTTCGTCGATATGCGCCGAGCCGGCGATGAAGCCTTCGTCGAGCATCAGCAGGCTGTAGATCGCCTCGTGCACGCTGGCCGCGCCCAGCGCATGGCCGGTCAGCGACTTGGTGGAGGACAGCGGCGGCACGGCGTCGCCGAAGACCTCGCGCACCGACTGCAGCTCGACGATATCGCCCAGCGGCGTGGCGGTGCCGTGGGTGTTGAGGTAGTCGACCGGCGCACTCACGTTGGCCAGCGCCATCCGCATGCAGCGCACCGCGCCCTCGCCGGAGGGCGCCACCATGTCGGCGCCGTCGGAGGTGACGCCGTAGCCGACCAGCTCGGCATGGATGTGCGCGCCGCGTGCCCTGGCATGCTCGTACTCTTCCAGCACCAGCATGCCGCCGCCGCCGGCGATGACGAAACCGTCGCGGCTGGCATCATACGGGCGCGATGCGCGCTGCGGCGTGTCGTTGTAGCCGGTGGACAGCGCGCCCATGGCGTCGAACTGCGCGGTCATGCCCCAGTGTTCTTCCTCGCCGCCACCGGCGAACATCACGTCCTGCGCACCATGCCGGATCAGATCGGCCGCGGCACCGATGCAATGGCCCGAGGTGGCACAGGCGGCGGCGATCGAATAGCTCAGGCCGAGAATGCCGAACGCGGTGGCCAGCGTGGCCGACACCGTGGAGCACATCGTGCGCGGCACCATGAACGGGCCGACCTTGCGTACGCCCTTGTTGCGCAGCAGGTCGCCGGTCTCGATCTGCCACTTGGGCGAGCCGCCGCCGGAGCCGGCGATCACGCCGGTGCGGGGGTGGCAGATCTGCTCGATGGCAAGTCCGGCATCGGCGATCGCCGAACGCATCGCCACGTAAGCGTAGGCGGCGGCGTCACCCATGAAGCGGCGCGGCTTGCGATCGATCTCGGCATCCAGATCGATCTGCGGCACGCCCGCCACCTGGCTGCGCAGGCCCAGCTCGGCGTATCCCGGCATCGCGCGGATGCCGCTGTGGCCTTCGCGCAGCGCGCGCGAGACCGTCGTTGGCAGGTTGCCCAGGCACGACACGATGCCCATGCCGGTCACCACGACGCGGCGCATCTCAAAAGCCCTCGGTGGACTGGAACAAGCCCACGCGCATGTCGCTGGCCTCGTAGATCAGGCGGTCGTCGACGAAGGTCTTGCCGTCGGCGATCACCATGCGCAGCTTGCCGCGCATCACGCGGCGGATGTCGATCTCGTAGCGCAGCAGCTTCGCCGTCGGCATCACCTGCCCGGAAAATTTCACCTGGCCCACGCCCAGCGCGCGGCCGCGGCCGGGCTCGCCCAGCCAGGGCAGGAAGAAGCCGCTGAGCTGCCACATCGCATCGAGCCCGAGGCAGCCGGGCATCACCGGATCGCCGATGAAATGGCAGCCGAAAAACCACAGCTCCGGATGGATGTCCAGCTCGGCATGGATCAGTCCCTTGCCATGGGCTCCGCCCTCGGCGGCAATGTGCGTGATGCGGTCGAACATCAACATCGGCGGCGATGGCAGCCGCGCATTGCCATCGCCAAACAGCTCGCCGCGGCCACAGGCCAGCAGCTGTTCGTAATCGAACGAGGAAGGACGCGTCATGGAAAGCTCACTGGATCAGGAAGCTACAGTCTGCCAGCTGCGCCCGCGCATGTCTTGACGAGAGTCAACCCGCGCCGCGACCGTGGCCGCGGCATGCGGTGGCGACGTGAGGCATATCGTCGCAACGACGGCGCACCACTTCACCCGGAACGGCCGCGACTTTCCAGGCAATGCGCTCCAAGGCTGTGCCGGCGCAGCAAGGCCGCGTACAGCAGCGATCGGGCCAGTCGCATCTGCCAGCCGGCGTCCGCCGCGGCGGTGCAGCTACGCCATGCGTCACGCAACGACGGGGCCTCGCGCACCGGGCCGGCGGCCCGCCACAGCAGCGTGCGCAGCGCGGCAAGCGATGCCGGCGGCAGGCCGTCGCCGCGCTCGACCCAGCCATGCCTGCCCTGCCAGCCGTACGACGGCGCCATGCGGGCCAGCGCGGTACCCAGACGACGGCCGCACGCCACGCCCTCCAGCAACGAATTGCTGGCGAGCCGGTTGGCGCCGTGCACGCCGTTGCAGGCGACCTCGCCCACAGCGTACAGGCCAGGCAGCGTGCTGCGTCCATCCAGGTCGGTGGCCAGGCCGCCCATATGGAAATGCGCCGCCGGCGTGACCGGCAGCAGCGTCCGACGGGGGTCGAGACCATGCGCGAGGCACATCGTGAGCACCGTGGGAAAACGGATATTCCAGTCGCCGCTCACCGCCGTCGCGTCGAGCCAGACCTTGCCGCCCTCGCGCTGGATCTGCCAGACGCGGCGGGCCACCACGTCGCGCGGTGCCAGATCGCCCAACGGATGCAGGCCGCGCATCAGCGGCTGCCCGGCCGCATCGGTCAGGCGCGCGCCGGCACCGCGCAGGGCTTCGGTGATCAACGGCAGGCAATGGCCGCCGACATCCAGCGCGGTGGGATGGAATTGCACGAATTCCAGATCCCGCGGCAGCGCGCCGGCGGCCAATCCCAACGCCAGCCCGGCACCGTCCGCGCCGGCCGGGTTGCTGGTATGCGCGAACAAAGCGCCGACACCGCCGGTCGCCAGCACCACCGCGGCGGCCTCGATGTGTTGCCGGCGGCCACGCTCGTCGCAGGTGCGCACGCCGACCACCCGACCATCGCACAGCAGCAGCGCATCGACGTCGACGCCTCCGCGCCACTGCACATGCGCCGCCGCCTGCACCCGTGCGCGCAGCGCGTGTACCAGCGCGGCGCCGGTGGCGTCGCCGCCGGCGTGCACGATGCGCGACGTGCCATGGCCGCCTTCGCGCCCCAGCTGCAGGTTGCCGTCGACGCCACGATCGAACTGCACGCCCTGCTGTTGCAGCCAGGCGACGGTGCACGGCGCCTCGCCGGTCAGCCACTGCACCGCCGCCGCATCGTTGTGATGGGCGCCCGCTTCGACGGTATCGCCGGCGTGCGCGGCAGCGCTGTCGTGGGGGTCGAGCGCGGCAGCGATGCCGCCCTGCGCCAGCGCACTGGCACTGCCGCTGCCGTCGTGTGCGCGGCACAGCAGGCGCACCGGCGCCGGCGCCGCGGCAAGCGCCGTGGCCATGCCGGCCACGCCACCGCCGACCACCACGATGGGCAGGTGTGCATGCTTCACACGTCCTCGCGCCGCCCCACCGCCAGCATCCGCTGCAGCGCGGCGCGGGCCCGCGCCGCCACGTCCGCCGGCACCTCCACCGCGTGCTTCATGTCGCGCAAGGCTTCGTAGATCTTCGGCAAGGTGATCCGCTGCATGTGCGGACACAGATGGCACGGCTTGATGAACTCGGTGGCCGGGAACTGCGCACGCAGGTTGTCGGCCATCGAACACTCGGTGATCAACGCCACCCGCGCCGGTTTTTCACGTTCCAGCCACTTGCCCATCGCGGTGGTGGAGCCGACGAAATCCACTTCGGCGAGTACCTCCGGCGGACACTCGGGATGGGCCACCAGCATGGCGCCGAATTGCTCGCGCGCATGCCGCGCCTGCTGCGCGGTGAACTTCTCGTGCACCTCGCAACGCCCGTTCCACAGCACCAGCTCGACCCTGGTCTGGCCGGCAACGTGGCGGCCCAGGTACTCGTCGGGCAGGAAGATCACCTGGTCCGTGCCCATCGCCTCGACCACCCGCACCGCGTTGGCCGAGGTGCAGATCGCATCGGATTCGGCCTTTACCGCTGCCGAGGTATTGGCGTAGCTCACCACCGGCACGCCCGGATGCCGCGCGCGCAATGCCAATACGTCGGCGGCGGTGATCGACGAGGCCAGCGAACAGCCCGCTTCGGGATCGGGGATCAGCACGGTCTTGTACGGTGCCAGGATCTTCGCGGTCTCGGCCATGAAGTGCACGCCGCACAACACGATCAGGTCGGCATCACAATCGGCCGCCGCCTGCGCCAGCCCCAGCGAATCGCCGGTGATGTCGGCGACGCCGTGGAAAATCTCCGGCGACTGGTAGCTGTGCGCCATGATCACCGCGCCGCGCTGCTTCTTCAGCGTGTTGATCGCGTCGATCCACTGCAGGTGCAGAGGCCACTCCAGGCATGGCACCAGATGTTCGAGGCGTTCGCCCAGCACGGCATACTCGCGTTCGAGCTCGTCGCGCCAGACGGGTACGGGCAGGGTTTCGGGGGCGTGCATGGCGATCCGCGTGAAGGTGAAAGGCAAGCCGCGCAGCGCCATCGCCGCGGCGCGATCAGTCCTGACGGCGATGTGCTTCGCGCGCGGCACGCGCGAACCGTGCGCCGCGATTGAGCGCGATGCGCAGGCCCAGAGGCACCGATTCCCAGGGCAGCCGTTCGAGCAGGTTGCGTGCGGTGAGGCCGAGCTCGGTATCGCCGGTCAGTTCCAGCGCACGCTGGAAGAACAGCGTATCGGCGTCTTCCAGCCGACTGGCCAGCAGCAGCAGATCGGTGGCGCTGCCGCGCACGCTGGCTTCGGGTATCCCATCGCCGACGCACAGGCGGCTATCGTGCAGTTCCAGCACCCAGCGCAGTTGCAGGTCGCTGACCTCGATCCCGAGCCGGCGGCCGCGCATGAAATCCAGCGTGCCATCCCCCAGCGGCACGGCAAGTACGCGCGCCATCGCGCGTTCCAGCAAGGCGTGTTGCCAGCGCAGGGGCAGTACGCGCAGCAGCGGCGCGAACCGGCGCGGCGGCGGGAGCAGGCGCAACAGGTGCAGTGCGCGGGGTTCGGAAGCAAGCGTGTCGGACATGGGCTGCATCATGGCGGGCAACCGCATGGGCCCGCCTTGATCGAAGTCAATCGCCATGCCCTGCTGGCGGCAGGCATCGACGATCGCCAGGTCCAGCAGGCCGGTGGCGGTGTCCGCCGGGAGATCCAGCCGGTGCGCCAGCGACTGCGCGCGCGTGCGCACCCGCCGCTCGCGCGCCAGATCACGGGGCGGCACGCCCGCGCGCGGCTTCAGTGCCGCCACCGCGCGCACCAGCCGGCGACGCGCGGCCAGCAGCACGATCAGGCCGTCGTCGACGCGGTCGATCGCACCGCGCATGTGCGCCAGTGCGAGACGTTCAGGGTTGGGCAACAGCATGGGCAGGCTCCATAAATGGTTCGGCGGTCGTCGACTCGCGCAACGCCTGCGCCGCCGGGCGTACCTCGGCCGCATACACCTGTTGCGCTTCGGCGAGATCGAAATCGGCGTGCCGGCGCTTTCGGACGCCGTAGTCGGAGAGCAGCAGATGCGTGTGGGCGATGATGCCCGCGCTGGCGAGGCAGGCCGAGGCGCATTTCAGCACGCAGCCATCCAGCGCGAGAATGCGGCGCCCGCTCTGCGCCGTGCGCACCAGACCGATGACCCCGCCGCCCACACCGGCGATGCAGGACATCTCGGCGATGCCTTCGCGATCCAGCTTCAGCGCCAGATGGTTGGTCATCTGCGCCGCGCTCGAACAGCCGGAACAGGCATACACCAGCGGCAACCTCGCACTCACCGCCGCCCCTCCAGCGTCAACAGAAAACCATCCGCGCGCCTGCGCACGCCGCGCAGCGCCGACCACACGGCCAGCCAGGCGAACAGCAGCGCCAGCCCGGCCGCGCGGGCCAGCCATGGCGAGGGCCACAGCGCCGCAGCGGGCAACAGCAGCAGCGGCACTTGCGCCAGCAGCACACCGAGTTTGTCGCTGTCGGGCAGCAGGCGCTGCACGCCGGGCAACTGCACGCCGCGGCCGCAGCGTCGATGCAGGTCGATCCAGCCGATGAAGGCGACGATCTCCAGCGCCATGCCGATCAGCAGCAACGGCAGGGCGAAACCCAACCCGAGGGCGCCCGCCAGCACGCCGCCGCGCGCACCTCCGGCCAGAGCCAGGGCCGCCAGTACCAGCAGCACAAGTCCGGCGCGCCAACTCGACACCAAGGGGCCGCGGCGCAATCGCGCGGCGTTGCCCTGCAGCCACAGTGCGGCGCACGCGAACAGCAGCGTATGCGCCGCCACCACGCCGGTCAGCCACATCCCGTCGGCGTGATTCAGTCGCCACCAGGCGGCTCCGCCCAGCGTCAACGGCACACTGCCCAGCCACACCGCTTGTACCCACGCCGGCAGCGTCCCGGTGCCCTGGAACATCGGCATCACCACCCGGGCCACGCTGGCCAGCAGCACCACGACCCAACCCACTGCGCCCCAGCTGGCATGCACGTCGACCAGCGCCGCCAGCGGCAACGCTTGCCATCCATCCAGACCCAGCGCCAGGGTGCCGCCGAGCAATGCGACGAGCACGCCGAAACCGATCGCGACGCCGACGCCGGCACGCAGCAGCGGCTCGCCGACGGCCGCCAGCAGGCCCGGCACCGTCATCACCGCCAGCAGCACGAACGCCAACGGCAACAGCATCGCAGCCCCGCGCAACGCATAGCCCCAGCTTTCGTGCAGCCCGAGCACCAGCAGCAACACACCAAGATTGAACACGCCATGCAGCGACGATCCCAGCCGCGCCATGCCGCGCACCCGCACGCCGGCTGCGGCGGGGAGAAACTGCAATACGCTGCCGAGCATCACGTTGCCCAGCACGCCGAGGGTGAATACATGCGCCAAGGCCAGGGTTCCCGGATGCCAGCGCGTGCGCAGCAATGCATCGCCATCGATGAGCAGCAGCATGCCGCCCAGCATGCCCCACAGCGGTGCACTGAGCAGAAAGCGGCGCGGCAGCGACGCCTGCGGCGCCTGGTCAAGCGCAAGTCTGGCCATGCGGCACGGGGCGGTGAATGAGGACTCGGGCACTGCCGTCGTCCAGCAGCGAGGTGGTGACGCGCAGGCCGCGAGCGACCAGCAGATCGAGCAGCGGCAGCGGCCGCTGCGGCGTCAGTACGCACACCGCCTGGTCGGGCGCCAGTGCATCGGCCAGCTCCACCGCACGTTCCAGCGGCAGCGGACACGGCAGCCCGCGCAAGTCGTGTTCGGCTGGACCGATACGGTCTTCGGCGATCGCCGCGCCGGATGATCGGGATGCATGCATGGCGCGCATTGAACCATGCATCGGGCGAGCACCAGCTGACCTGGATCAACTCGCGCCGAACGGCGAAGGTTCGGCGCGCGATCGCGACCTCCGATCACAGATCCTGCTTGCCGCTCCACTCGAACTGGAACCAGACCCTGGTGTCGCTGCGACCAAAGCCATCGGCGCGGCAGTCGGCCAGCTTGACCGGCGCTTGCATGCCGCCACCCGGCGGAAAGCCCAGGGCCGCATCCCAATCGCTGCCGTGTCGTCGCCCGTGTCGGCGCCCGAGTGGGCGTGATAGTCGTGACAGCTCGCATTCCAGTTCAGCGGCTGCACGAAACCGCCGGCGGCGAACTTGCCGCGGACGGTGGCGTAGCGATCGTCCAGTCCGCCGGCTGGCGTGACGAGGAATCAGGCCGCTCCAGGCGTCGCTGAAGCGGGCCTGCACACCCACGCAACCGCAGCGTGCCGGCCCGCGCGTTCTTCGCCAAGGCCGCGTCGTCGACCGATTCGTCGCGCAGGCGCGCATTCCACAGCATTTGCACCGGCACTGCCTGAGATATCCCGGCTGCCGCATCGCCGACCGCGTCGTCCGCCCATACCGGTGATGCCAACGCCATGCCGGGTGCCACGGCCAGCATGTTCTTCCGGAACGTCTTCATTGCTTTCTCCCTGTTGACTGCAACGAAGTCTCCGGTGCATCGACAACTGCACTCCCGATGTGCATCAGGGGTGCATGCGAAGTCCGGCCGTCGTGACAACTTGCCGCGCACGCCGCTTTCCGCGACGCCTGGGCGCAGGCATCGGGCGCCCGCGGAGCGATATCGGCAATCCGTGCCCGGATCGCCCGGATCGCGACCTGTTCCGTCGATCAGGGATTTTTCAGCGCCTTGTCGACCGCCTGCACGAAGGCAGGGTCGGGCCCGCCCGAAGCCTCCGTCGCCGCCATGATGCGCCCCTGCGGATCGAGCAGGGATACCTTGACGTTGTGGCTGAAACCGCCGCCGGGCAGCTGCCGGTAGGCAATGCCAAGCACCCCGGCAAGCATGCCTTCGTCGCCGCGTTCGGCGCGCGCCAGCCGAAACGACGGAGGCTGCACATGGTGTTCGCCGGCCACTTTCCGCAGCATCGCCACGTCGTCGCGTGCCGGATCGAAGCTCACCAGCAGCACGGGAATCGACTTGCCCGAGCTTGCCGCCACCGCGTGCTGCAGATGCTTGAGGTATTCGATCTCCAGCGGACAGGCCATCTGGCACGAGCCGTAGAACATGCCTACCAGTCGCGGCTCGCCGCGCAGGGACGCGAAGTCGAAACGCTGCCCCTGCTGGTCGCGCAGAGTCAGCGCCGGGATCGCGTACACCGAGTCGGCCGCCACAGGGGATGGCGGCGGCGCTGCGGCGACACCGATCGGAAGCAGCACGAACGCGAGAAGCCCCATCAGCTTGCGTTGCATCTTCATCATCAATCTCCCTACGGATCCCTGACACATCGAAAGCCGACGCGCGGCGCCGTGTCGGCGGGCTCGAGCACGGTAAGCGCGGCAACCCGCATCATCAGCGCGTACTGATTCTTGTCGGCGAACGCCAGCGCCGAACCGCCGCACAAGGCGAGGTTGGCGACGCTTCCCGGCACTCTGGCATCGGAATTGGGAAACATCGCGGCGTAATCGCCGGTCCATTCCCACAGCAGCCGGTTCAGATCGCGCACGCCGTAGACATTGGCCGGACGCGTACCGATCGCGCCCGGCGGAATCCCGCCGGATTCCTGGATGGCCGACAGCAGGTCCTGGTTGCGCACCGGATCGCGCCGGGCATCGGTCCGCGTGGCGTCGGCGGCGGCGACGTACTCCCACTCGTACCAGTTGGGCAACCGGGCCCGCTCGCTGTCGCAATAGGCACGCGCGGCGAACCAGCTCACCTGGGTGACCGGCCGGTCGGGCAGACCAGCCTCGCCCGGTTCCAATGGCCCCCGCCACTGGCTCAGGTAACCGGAACCGGCCAGCAGCGACGGGACCTGCCCCCGCCGCCATTCGGGATGCTGCCGGACGAAGGCCAGGAATTCGGCGTTCGTCACCGGCTCGTTGCGCATGGAAAACGCGGCCAGCCGCAGATGCGCGGCGTGGCCGTCGATCGCCAGTGCGCTTTCGAACTCCCCGGCGGGTATCCGGACATAGTCCGCCGCCTTCGCCGCGAACGGCAGCAGCAGCCTCAGAACGAGGGCGAACTGGCGGAAGATCATCGGCATGTTCCGGCAGGATCGGCCGGTGGCGACGCCCGTGGGCAGCGCCACCGGGCTCTCCCTACTTCGCCGGTCCGGCCGCGCGCACGGCCTTGACCTCGCTCGCGCTGATCGTGCCGCCCTTGTTGTTGAAGTTGTTCAACACGTAGGTCAACACGTTGGCGATCTCGTCGTCGCTGAGCTGCGGCCCGAGGGCAGGCATCACCGACTCGTAGCCCGTGCTGTTCACGGTGATCTTGCCGCTGAGGCCATGCAGCACGATGCCGATCGCCCGCTGCGGATCGGAGTTGAGGTAATCGGACATCGCCAGCGGCGGGAACGCACCCGGCAAGCCCATCGCGTTGCCCTGGTGACAGGCCGAGCAGATCTGGGTGAAGACCCGCTTGCCATCGGCAGCCTTGTCGCCGGCGCTAGCCGCCATGCTCTGCTGTGCGGGAAGCGCGGCCTTGCTGACGAACGTGGTGTTCGGTCCCTTTTCATAGATAGCCGGCTGCGCCGGACCACTGATGTCGATCTGGCCCATCGCGCCCTTCATGAAGGCACGGGTGACCGAATGGTCGACCAGCAGCAAGGCGCCCGGTACCGGCGTGCTCAGCTCGACCATGGTCGCGCCGCCGGCGGGGATCAGGGTGGTCTGCACGTTGTGGTTGACCAGGGTGCCGCCCTCGACATTGGCGTCGTCGAAGATGCCGCCGATGACATGGAAACTGGAGGCCAGGTTGGGCCCGCCGTTGCCGACGAACAGGCGAACCGTGTCGCCCACCCCGGACTTGAGTGCGTTGTCTCCGGTCAGCGAACCTTCGCGGCCGTTGAACAACACATAGGTCGGCTGCTCGGCCAGCAGCTTCTGCATGTCGAACGACTGCAGGCCCGGCTCATGGTAGGTACCGGTGGTGTAGAAATCCCCCTGCATCACGTAGTACTCGTGATCGGCCTTCGGCAAGCCCTGCGGCGGCTCGACCACGATCAGCCCGTACATGCCGTTGGCGATGTGCATCGGCACCGGCGGCGTCGCGCAGTGATAGACGAACACGCCCGAGCGCATTGCCTTGAACGTGAACACGCTCTCGTGCCCCGGCGCCGTGGCGGTGGAGACCGCGCCGCCGCCCGGTCCCATCACCGCATGCAGGTCGATGTTGTGGGTCATGTGCGAGTTGGGGTCGTTGCGCAGGTGCAGCTCGACCGTGTCGCCCTCGCGCACGCGGATCAGCGGACCGGGCGTGGAACCGTTGAAGGTCCAGAAGTCATAGCGCACGCCATCGGCGATTTCCTTGACGACTTCCCTGGTCTCCAGGCGCACGATCACCCGCGCCGGATGGTTGCGATGGATAGGCGCAGGCACACCCGGCGGATCCACCAGCTTCTCCTCGATGGGCGCCCCCTGCGGAGCGCCGAAATCCGCCGCCAGGGCCCGGGAGTGGCCCGCGGGATTCGCTGCCTTCGCTGCCAGCGTGGGTGTTGCATACAGTGCAGCCGCCAGCAAGCTCGCTGACAGGACGATCGGTAACATGCGCGACATCGGTGTTCTCCTTGTTTTAGACGCCTGTCATCGAGATTAGGCGCTGCCCAAGGTGAAACCCTGATCCACGTCAGGCCGTGAGTCCATGGCGGTCTGCTGTGGCAACCCGCCGCAGTGACACGCCCCGGCTCACGCCGCTCAGCCTGGCTTGCCGTCCGCCCGCGGGGTCAGGTAAATCCATGCCGAGCGCAGCACCCACGGCAGAAACGCCAGCAACCAGCCGTAGGCGGCGATCACCAGCCACAAGTAGACGTCGCCGCCGAACTCGGCGCGGATGCGCACCAGCGCCACCAGTTGCAGCAGCACGAAGCACAGCCACGGCACCGCACCCATCCGCATCGGCCGGCCCGAGTGGCCCTG
This sequence comes from Rhodanobacter terrae, assembly GCF_042657005.1. Classification (NCBI taxonomy): domain Bacteria; kingdom Pseudomonadati; phylum Pseudomonadota; class Gammaproteobacteria; order Lysobacterales; family Rhodanobacteraceae; genus Rhodanobacter; species Rhodanobacter terrae. Next base: position 84,729 of record NZ_JBHSNG010000011.1, on the reverse strand, counting down.
GGTCACGCGCGTCACCATCGCCACCAGCATCGAGCCGAAGTAGCCGATCGCCAGCGCATGCAGCGGCGCGCGGACGAACAGCATCTGGCCGCTGACGACATAGATCACGTCCTGCACGGCGTACAGCACGAAGGCCACCGGCAGCCACGCGAACGCCAGATGCAGCACGGCCAGCACGCCGGGCCGCATCGCCTTCCACGGCTGCCACGCCAGCGCATGCCAGGCGAACACCAGCGCCAGCGGAATGTCGGCCAGCCACAGCCAGCCCAGCGCGCCGCGCCAGTCCAGCAGCAGGTGCGCCAGCAGCGACACCCACACCACCGGCAGGCTCCAGCGCGGGCGGACCACCGTATAACCCTTGACCATGTTGCCGCTGAAAAACGGCAGCATGCGATGCGTCACCGAGAAGAAGATCGGCAGCAGCAGGCCGAAGGTGCCCAACCGCACGGCTAGCTGCGCACACTCGTCCGGGGCGCCGAACAAGTAGGCCAGAAAGGCGATCAGGCCGAGCACACCCAGTGCCAGCGCCAGCAGACAGGAGCGCGCATGGTCGTTGCGATCGGCGGACGCGCGCAGCACCGACGCCAGCGTGACCAGTCCGATCAGGTAGCCCAGCAGCATCAGCGCCATGCCCGACGCCAGCAGCCATGGCAGATCGAGCAGCCCCACATTTGCCAGCACATAACCGCCGAACACGCATCCGGCCACCGGCACGTAACGCGAACGCGGCAGCGAAGGCCGATTCAGCCAGCGCGGAAACACCGTCAGCAGGAAGCCGAACATGAAAAGCGGAAACATGCCGTACTGGATCAGCATGCCGTGCGCATACGCCGGCGGAATCGACGGCTGCGGCCAGTCGCCCAATCCGAAACGCATCCAGGTCAGCTCCAGCGCCCACCACGCCATGCTCAGCAGCACCGCGATCGAGCCGGTGAGGAACAGCAGCCGGTGCGGCGCCGAGGCGAGCAAGGCGGGCAGCTCGGCGAAGGTCGCCGGCCTGACAGCGGCGGCGGGCGATGACGTGGACGATGCAGTCATGATGAGCCAGCTCGAATGAGAACGACTCGCCATACTGGCAGGTTTGCAGGGATGGCGACCATGACCTGCATCAGCCGCCCCGCGCCGCCATGCTGCAAGTCTCCGCGACTGGTGATCGTGATCGCATGCCGTCCCGACATGCATTCAATTGACCCCGGTCAACACCGCCCCGAACCGGCCAGCGCATGCTGCGGCCAGCATCGTCGATGGCGCCTGCAGCCGCCGCCGAGGATCCATTCCAACCAGGGAATCAGCCATGTTCAAGCACATACTTCTGCCCACCGACGGCTCCGAGCTGTCGCTGCGTGCCGTCAGGCTCGGCGTCGAGCTGGCGAAGGCATGCGGCGCCAGCGTGTATGCGCTGCATGTGGTGGCGCCGTTCCACACCATCGCCTACATGGCGGAGATGCTGGCGGCCACCGAGGTCGTGTATACCGAGGAAGCCACCGTGCGCGCCGGGGAGTACATCGCCGAGGTGCAGCGCATCGCCGCGGAAGCCGGCGTCGGATGCGCCGGCAGCTACGTGTTCGATGACCGCCCGCACGAAGCCATCCTCGCCACGGCGCAAGAGCAACGCTGCGATCTGGTGGTGATGGCATCGCACGGCTGGCGTGGCTTCACCCGGCTGCTGCTGGGCAGCGAGGTGCACAAGGTGCTGCTGGAAAGCGAGATTCCCGTGCTGGTCTGCCGCTGATGTTTTGCCGCTGCGGGTTCGCGGCGAATGGCGGTTGCGCGGTTTGAGGAGAGTCGCCCATGTTCAAGCATTTGCTGTTGCCGGTCGACGGGTCCGCGTTGTCGCTGCGTGCGGTCGATAGCGGGATCGCCCTGGCCGCCGCGCTGGGCGCCCGGGTCCATGCACTGCACGTGCTGCCGCCATTTGCCGCGGCCACGTATTTTGCGGCGATCGCCCAGGCCGACGAAGCGATGTACGTCGAGCGCGCCGCGGCCCGCGCCGAGCACGTGCTGGCCGAGGTGCGGCAGCGCGCGCAGGCTGCCGGGGTAGCTTGCGAGAGCAGCCACGAGATCGACGACCGGCCCTATTGCGCGATCGCCGCCGCCGTCTCGAAATACCACTGCGACATGATCGTGATGGCCACCCACGGCCGGCGCGGCATCGAGAAGCTGTTGCTGGGCAGCGTGACCCAGAAGGTGCTGCTGCTGGCCGAGGTGCCGGTGCTTGTCTGCCGCTGAAGGCCGCAGCCGGGCAAGCCGCCGCCGGACGCTTCCGGCGCATGGCGATGGCCCACGATACGGCTTGTCGCCCGACATCCTGGCGATGACCCGCGTATTTCGGGGCGGCACGCGCGAGCAGCATCTGCTGGCCACCAAGGGCGCACCGGAGGCGGTGATCGACCTGTGCCATCTGGCGGCGCCCGGGACGGCGGCGATCTTTAGCCGCGTCGAGGCGATGGCCGAGCGCGGCCTGCGCGTGCTGGGCGTGGCCCGCGGCGAATGGCAGGGCGGCACGTGGCCGCAAAGCCAGCACGATTTCGCGTTCCGCTTTCTCGGCCTGGTCGGATTCGCCGATCCGCCCCGCCCCGAGGTGCCCGCCGCCATCGCCGAATGCCGCAGCGCGGGCGTACGCATCATCATGCTGACCGGCGACTACCCGGCCACCGCGCGCGCCATCGCCCGCGAGGTCGGCCTCAGCGAACGCGCCGAGGTGATCACCGGCCCGGAGATGGCCGAACTCGACGACGGCACGCTGCGCCTGCGCCTGCGCCGGGTCGACCTGTGCGCGCGGCTGAAGCCGGAACAGAAGCTGCGGATTGACGCATTCAGCGCGCGGCCGTCGCCGCGACCGCCCGATTCCGTCCCGCGTGCTTGGCGTCGTACAGTGCGGCATCGGCGCGCTGGACCAGGTCGGTATCGCCGTCGCCGGCGGCGGACTGCGCCATGCCGATGCTGATGGTGACCGCGCGCCGCGGCCAGGCGTAGCTGCGGAAAGCGTCGAGGATGCGCGCCGCCACCTCGTCGGCCCGGGTTACATCGGTCTGCGGCAGCAGCAGGGCGAATTCCTCGCCGCCATAGCGCGCGGCCAGATCCGACGGACGCAGCGCGGCACCCAGCAGATGGCCGGTGATGTGCAATACCTCGTCGCCGGCGAGGTGGCCGAAATCGTCGTTGTAGCTCTTGAACCTGTCCAGGTCGAGCATCAGCAGGGAGAACATCGCGTCGTGCTTGCGCTGTCCATGCAGCAGGTTGGCCAGCGCATCGTCGAACGCGCGCCGGTTGGCCAATCCGGTCAAGGTGTCGGTGTCTGCATCGTTGCGCAGCCGCAGGGTCTCGCGGCGCTGGCGCTCCAGCTGGTCGAGCAGGTTCGCCACCCACCACACCAGCAGCGCCACCGCCGCACCGCTGAACAACGCCATGAACGCAAACGCCAGCGTTTCAGGCAGGCCCAGCCCGGACTGCAGCACCTCGAACACGAAAGCGAACAGCACGGGCAGCAGCAACGCCGGCAGCAACAGGCGGCGCGCAAATGCGCCGCCCAGCGTATCGGCCGTGGCCACCCGGGTAAGGCCGGTGGCGGGCGTGGAGGACAACCAGCCCAGCACCGCCAGCAGCAGAAGCATGGTGTAGACCGGCACCCGGTCGAACAGAAGACTGTGCCTGCTTGCCAGCGCGATGCCGTACGAGGCCAGACCGGTCATCGCGATCGCCAGCAAGGCCATGGCCAGCCCCTCGCGCAGATGCAGCCAGCGGCGCATGGATACCAGCAGGCCCAGGCTGCCGAGCAGCACGAACACCAGCGCCATGAGCGAATCGTCGAGCAGGTAGTCGATGCCGGGTTCCCCCGCCCAGACGTATTCGCCGAACGTGGCCACGCCCACGGCCATCACGGCCAGCGACAGCCATGACGCCAGGCGCGATCGCAGTGGTCCGGTTTCCTGGCTGAGCAGCAGCGAACCGCCGCACAACGCAAAACCGATGGCGGCATTGGGCGTCATCGAGGACTGCCCCGGCGCCGCGGTGGCCAGCAGCGGCACGTTCCACCACCAGCCCGCCAGCAGGATCAGCGCTACCACGCTCGTCAGCACGGCGACGGCGCGCGAGAAGTGGGTGAATCCCCGGACGACCCGCGGGTCCTGATGGAACGGCACTGCAATCATGGACGCTACGCTGGCCGGTAGGTTCGCCACTGTCAATGTTCGATCGAACAACGGCAACGAGCAGGATAACGAGCCCGCCGCCGGCCGAAGACGATCCGGTTGACGCCGATCAACCCGGTTCTCGCGGCGCCCTGCCACAGTTCCGGCACGAACTGATCGAATGCCCGCAACTACAGGCAAGACCATGATCATCTATAGCTGCCACGGCGCCGCCAAACAGGTCACCGGCTCCTGCCACATGATCACCTGCAACGACCATCGCGTACTGATCGACTGCGGCATGTTCCAGGGCAGCCCGGAGGTAGAACGCGGCAATGCCGAGCCGTTCGGCTTCGACCCGGCCGGCATCGACGTGCTGCTGCTGACCCACGCCCATCTGGATCACTGCGGACGGATTCCGTTGCTGGTGCGGCAGGGTTTTCGCGGCCGCATCCTCACCACCGCCGCCACCCGCGAACTGGCCCGCGTGGTGATGCTCGATGCCGCCGGCCTGCAGGAGGAGGACGCACGCCGCGCGCAGCGCCGCAACCGCCGCGGCGAGCCGGCGACGCCACCGCTGTACACGCTGGACGACGCCTTGCACGCGCTGGATTTCTTCGGCGCGGATGTCGGCTACGGTGAAACCGTGCCCGTCGTCGACGGCATCACCGCCCGTTTCCTGGACGCCGGCCATATTCTCGGCTCCGCCTCGATCCTGCTGGACGTCGACGACGGCACGCTGCACCGCAGCCTGCTGTTCTCCGGCGATCTGGGCAACCGGGGCCGGCCGATCCTGCGCGATCCGGTGCCCGCGCCCGCCGCCGACTACGTGGTGATGGAAACCACTTATGGCGACCGCCCGCATCGCTCGGTGCCGGATTCCATCGCGGAGATGTACCAGGCGATCCGCGACACGCTGACGCACCGCGGCAACGTGGTGATTCCCACCTTCGCGCTGGAGCGCACGCAGGAGATCCTCTATTACCTCAATCACGGCATTCGCGACGGGGCGATCCCCGCGCACGTACGGGTGTTCCTCGACTCGCCGATGGCGATTTCCGCCACCGAGATCTTCCGGCGCCATCCGGAATGCTTCGACGACGAGTTTCTCGCCGAGCTGAAGCACGGCGATCCGTTCGACATGCCCGGCCTGCACTTCACCCGCGACACCAGCGAGTCGATGGCGATCAACAGCATCGAGGACGGCGCGATCATCCTGGCCGGCTCCGGCATGTGCAACGGCGGGCGCGTGCGCCACCACCTGAAGCACAATCTGTGGCGCGAACGCTGCAGCGTGGTGTTCGTCGGCTATGCCGCGCAGGGCACGCTGGCACGTCGGATCGTCGACGGCGCCACGACGGTACGCATCTTCAACGAGCAGATTGCCGTACGCGCGCAGGTGTGGACGATCAACGGTTTCTCTGCGCATGCCGATCAGCCGGGTCTGCTGTCGTGGCTGGGCGATGCGCCACGCCGCAAGGTGTTGCTGGTGCACGGCGAGTACGAACGCGGCATGCAGGCGATGCGCGATTGCCTGACCGGTCGTGGCGTGGCCTGCCAGCTGCCGGGCCTGCACGAGCCGATCAAGGTCGACTGATCGATGCCGCTCACGCCAGCCCGGTCCGCCGGGGCGCCGTCATGTGGCGCCGGCCCCGCATGCTTGCGACGTTTCGCCGCGTGCGGCCTTCCCGGCCCATGGAAGCACGGCGCCGTGTGATAGTTTTAGGGGACAGGGAACCCCCAGCCTGACCAACCTTGGAGCGGCTTCCGCCCGCGTGAGGCGTCGATGGAACCTACCGCCACTGTGCTGGACCTCAATCAGCTGCGCCGCAGCTGCAGTTCATGTGCGCTGCACGAACTGTGCCTGCCGGCCGGCATCGATGCCGACGACCTGAACCGGCTGGATGCCGCGGTGAAAGACAAGCGCATGCTGGATCGCGGCGCCATGCTGTACCGCGAAGGCGACAGGTTCGATGCGCTCTACGTGGTGCGCTCCGGCTCGCTGAAGAGCTTCGTGCAGAACGAAGCGGGCGACATGCAGATACTCGCGTTCCATCTGCCCGGCGAGATCATCGGCTTCGACGCATTGGCATCGAATCAGCACGTCAGCCAGGCCGAGGCACTCGAACGTTCCAGCATCTGTGAACAGCCTTATGCCCATCTGCAGCGCGTCACCAGCGAAGTGCCGGCGCTGCATCGGCAATTGATGCGGGTGATCAGCCGCGAGGTGGTGGAAGAGCACCGGCACCTGATGGTGATGGGCAGGCAGCAGGCGCAGGAGCAGCTGGCCACCTTCCTCAAGAGCGTGGCCGACCGCCACCAGCGTCTGCAGCGCGACAGCACCACGCTCAACCTGTCGATGTCGCGTTACGACATCGCCAACTACCTCGGCCTGGTGGTCGAGACGGTCAGCCGGCTGTTTTCGCGCATGGAGGAAATGGGCGTGCTCGAAGTCAACCGGAAATCCGTGCGCATCCTGCGCCCGGATCTGCTGGCCGGCCTCTGCCGCACCGGCGCCATGTCGAAGCAGAAAGACGCCGGCTGAGCCCTGCAGCGCGGCGTCACGCGCGGCCATCCACTCCTTTCGCTGGCGCATCGCGCCGCACGCAGCGTGCCCGATACGGCAGTCAGTTGACGGAGGTCAACTGGCACGTGCGAGTACCGGCGTACAAGTGACTCGTGCAGGACGCCGAGTCACCATGCCCGCCTGCCGGGCATCGGAACCGCATGATCACCCGCATCGAGAACCACGCCATGCCCAACAGCGCACACCCCCAAACCGGCGCCGACGACGCCTCCGCTGCGAACTTCGGAAAGTTGAGCGGCACGCACTGGATCGAATCCCTCGCCGACGGCACGCGAGTGTTGATCCGGCCGCTACGCGAAGAAGACCGCGGGCGCGAGGAAGACTTCATTCGCCGCCTGTCGCCCGCCTCCCGCCGGTTTCGCTTCCTGGGCGGCTTCAAGGAAGCCACCCCCGAGCTGATCAACCAGCTGATGGATGTCGACTACGACCAGCGGATGGCCTTCGTCGCGCTGGCCCACGACAACGGCAAGCTGCGCGAAGTCGGCGTGAGCCGCTACTGTGCCACCGACGATCAAGGCCATTGCGAATGCGCGGTGACGGTGGCCGACGGCTGGCACCAGCGCGGTCTCGGCGTGCTGCTGATGCGGCACCTGATCGATCTCGCCCGCAGGAACGGCTTCAGGCAGATGATCTCGCTAGACTCCGCCGACAACGAGGCGATGCGCGATCTCGCCAGCTATCTGGGTTTTCGTCGTCGGCTCGATCCGGGCGATTCGACCCAGGTCATCCATACGCTGGATCTCTGATCGTCGCAGTTTCGTTCCCGTCGGGATGCCGCTCATGTATCCGGAAAGATCCGAAGCCGCCCGCATCGATACCGATGCCGATCAGGCCGCGCTAGCCACCGGCCCCCTAGCCACCGGTCCCAGCGACGTACTGGCCTTGGTGACCTCCACCAGTCCGTGGAGCCCGGCCGCGGTAGCGGGCGTGTCGCTCGCCGCACGCTGGGGCAGCAACCTGACCGGTTGCTTCATGGATCCTTCGACGCGAGGGCTGCACGACACCGACCGCGAACCCACGGTACTGGGATTGCTGATGGATCCGCCGACCCACGACGCCGATGCGCACGCCGCGTTCGGCGCGTTCGCGCGGCAATCGGGGGTGTGCGAGGCGACGTGGGCGGCCAGTCACACCGGCCTGGCCCGCACTCTGCGTCATCTGGGCGCCTGGCATGACCTGGCGGTGGTCGAACGGGACGTGGTGGACACGTCCGGGGTGCTCGACGTCCTCGGCGAGGCGATCCTGGGCAGCCAGCTGCCATGCCTGATCCTGCCTCCGCGCTGGAGCGGCGGGTTCGGCTTCGGACACGTGGTGATCGGCTGCAACGGAAGCATCGAATCGATCCGCGCGATCCATGCCGCCCTGCCGTTTCTCCGGATGGCCAAACAGGTGACCCTGGTCGATGGCGACGTGCGCATGTCTTACGACGCCGAAAGCTGCCTGCCGCACTTCGATCCGTTCGTCTATCTGCTGCGCCACCACGTCACCGCCAAGCCGCAATACATACGCGCATCGTCCGATGTGGCCGGCGATATCCTGCTGAAGAAGGCGCGCGATGCGCAGATCGACCTGCTGGTGATGGGCGCCTTCGGCCACTCGCCGGCGCGCGAGCGCGTCTTCGGCGGCGCCACCCGGCGCGTGCTGGAAGAAGCGGACATTCCGGTGCTGATGCAGCACTGATTGATTCGATGCAGGCATCGCCGGCAGGCGACGTCGCGCAACCGCATCACTCGGGCAACAGGGACTGCCCGATCGCACGCAACCCCTTCGGATCCAGCACCTGCAATTCGCGCCCTTCGATCTGGATGAGCTTCTGGATGCGGAAACGGCTGAGCACGCGACTGACCGTTTCGGCGGCCAGGCGCAGGTAGTTGGCGATGTCTCCGCGCGACATGCTGAGGTGGAAGCGGGTGCCCGAGAATCCACGCGCCGCATAGCGCGAAGCCAGGTCCATCAGGAACGCGGCAACCCGCTCGTCGGCGCTGTGATCGCCGGCCAGCAGGCTGGCAGTGCCAAGTTCCTTGCTGAGCATGCGAAACAGATGCTGCTGCACGGCGGGGATGCGCGAGGCCAGTGCGCTCATGGCCGGGAACGAGAACCGGCAGAAGAACGTGGTGTCCAGTGCCACCGCATCGCACGGGAAGTGCTCCGGGTAGATCGCGTTGAGGCCGATCACTTCACCGGGCAGGTAGAACCCGAGCACCTGTTCGCGGCCTTCCTTGTCGACCATGCGGGTCTTCACGGTACCGCCCCGCACGGCGAAGATCGCGCGGAACGGGTCGCCGGTGCGGAAGATGTGCTCGCCCGCCCGGAACGGCCCGACATGCTCGACCAGGCACTGCAGCGCAGCCAGGTCGGGCTTGTGGTAACCGGCCGCGACGCAGGCGCTGGAGAACGCGCAGGTGCCGCAGAAATGCGCCTCGTCGCCGTCGTCGGCGATCGGGTTGGGCGGATCGGGCAGGCGACCTGCCGGGTGCTTGGATTGCATGAGGTGGTGGATGCCGGTTTTGGGCTGGATGATTCAGCGCGCTCGCGACCAGATCGTGCCTGATCGAATCGGCCCGATCAAATCAGGCCCGACCAGATCGGATTCGATCAGATCAGGCATGATCAGATCGGGTTTGATCAGGTCAGGTTCGGTCAGATCACGCGCGAATATCGCGACTTCTGCGCGACGTCGCCTCGGTAGGCGTCGAAGCACATGGCGATGATACGCAACAGCAGCCGCCCGCGTGAAGTCACTCGCAGCACGCGCGCGTCCTCGACGATCAGGCCATCGGCCAGCAACGGCGCCAGATCCTTCCGCTCGCGCAGGAAGTACTCGTCGAACAGCAGCCGGTGACGCGCGCCGAAGGCGCGCTTGTCCAGCATGCCATGGCACATCAGCTGGCCGATCAGATCGCGCCGGATCAAGTCGTCCTCGTCCAGTTGCAGGCCGCGCGCCACCGGCAACCAGCCGGCGTCCAGCGCCGCGTAGTAGCCGATCAGGTCGCGCGCGTTCTGGCTGTAGCTGTCGCCGATGCGGCCGATGGCGCTCACGCCGAGACCGACGATGTCGCAATCGCCATGCGTCGAATAGCCCTGGAAATTGCGCTGCAGCGTGCGGGCGCGCTGCGCCCGCGCCAGCTCGTCGTCGGAGCGGGCAAAGTGATCCATGCCGATGTAGACATAACCGGCCTCACTCAACTTCTCCAGCGCGCGGCCGAACAACGCCAGCCGGGTTGCCGCATCGGGCAGCTCGGCCGCGTCGATCTGGCGCTGCGCCTTGAACATCTCCGGCAGATGCGCATAGCCATAGACGGCCACGCGATCGGGCCCCAGCGCCACTACCTGGTCCAGCGTGCGGCCGAAACCGTCCAGCGTCTGCAGCGGCAGGCCGTAGATCAGGTCGACGCTGACCGAACGGAAGTGCGCGGTGCGGGCCGCGTCGATCACCTCGCGGGTCTGCTCGAAGCTCTGGATGCGGTTGACCGCCTGTTGCACCGCCGGGTCGAAATCCTGGATGCCGACCGAGATGCGGTTGAAGCCCAGCTCGCCCAGTGCCCGCACATACTTGCCGTCGGCGAAACGCGGATCGATCTCGATGCCGTATTCACGGCTCGTCTCGTGGCTGAAGCTGAAATGGCGTGCCAGCGACTCCATCAACTCGCGCATGCGCGCGATATCGAGAAAGTTGGGGGTGCCGCCGCCGAAATGAAGCTGGCGCACCGGCCGGTCGCGATCGAACAGCGGCGCGATCAGCTCGATCTCGCGGTACAGCCGTTCGAGGTAACGATCGGCCTGGCCTACGTCGCGGGTGATCACCCGGTTGCAGCCGCAGTAGAAGCATGGGCTCATGCAGAACGGCACGTGGACGTACAGCGACAGCGGACGGGGGATAGGCTCCTCGTTGGAAGCTCGAATCGCCGCGCGCAGCACCGTCTCGTCGAAATCGGCGGTGAATTGCGGCGCCGTCGGATAGCTGGTGTAGCGCGGCCCGGCCACGTCGTAGCGGGCGATCAATGCGGGATCGAATTCGGGAATCGGGACGGGAGTGGCCATGACAGGGAGTCTGCCCATGTCGCCGCTCGCGCGCCTTGATCCGGATCAATTGGCGCGACTGCCCCACCGCACCAGCCTCCACCTTTTGTAGGAGCCCGCTGGCGGGCGATGCTGTCGCTCTGATGGTTGGTCGGGTAGGGAGATTCAGAGCAGAAGCATCGCCCGCCAGCGGGCTCCTACAGACAAAAGGCGAGGCTGCGGTTCAGGGCTTGTAGGGCGCGACCCGTTGTTCGATCGAGCCGAAGATCGAGGCGCCGGCGGCATCGGTGACGTCGATGCGCAGGGAGTCACCGAACTTCATGAACGGCGTGCTGGGCTTGCCGTCGCGCAGGGTTTCCACCGTGCGCTGTTCGGCCAGGCAGGAAGCGCCCTTGCCGGTGTCCTCGTTGGCGATGGTGCCGGAACCGACGATGGTGCCGGCGGCCAGCGGTCGCGTCTTCGCCACGTGGGCGACCAGATCGGCGAAGCTGAACTGCATGTCGACGCCACACCCGGCCTCGCCGAACCAGGCGCCGTTCAACCAGGTACGCATCGGCAGGTGCAGCTTGTCGCCCCGCCAGGCGTCGCCGAGTTCGTCCGGGGTCACCAGTACCGGCGACAACGCCGAGCGCGGCTTGGACTGCAGAAAACCGAAGCCCTTGACCAGCTCGTCGGGAATCAATCCGCGCAGGCTCACGTCGTTGACCAGGCCGATCAGCTGGATGTGTCCGGATGCCTGCGCGGGCGTGGCCGCCATCGGCACATCGTCGGTGACCACGACGACTTCGGCCTCGAGGTCGATGCCGTAATCCTCGCTGGGCACCACCACCGGATCGCGCGGACCGAGGAAACCGGCACTGGTCGCCTGGTACATCAGCGGATCGGTGTAGAACGACTTCGGCACCTCGGCGCCGCGGGCGCGGCGCACGCGCTCGACGTGCGGCAGGTAGGCGCTGCCGTCGACAAATTCATAGGCACGCGGCAGCGGCGAGGCGAGCGCGACCATGTCCAGCGCGAACGCGCCGGCCGCGTGGCCCGCGTTCAACTCGTCGGACAGCGCGTTCAGTCGCGGCGCTGCGTTCGACCAGTCGTCCAGCGCCGCCTGCAGCGTCGGCGCAATGCCGCCTGCCTTCACCGCGCGAGTGAGGTCGCGACTGACCACGATCAGCGTACCGTCGCGGCCGCCTTCCTTCAGACTTCCCAGCTTCATGCAATTCCCCAGACAGAATGGTGTGACGGCTCAGGCCTGCGACGGCTCGAAATGCTTGCGGATGCCCTGCCAGCATTCGTAGTAATTGTCCTGCAGCTGCGGTGAAGCCAGTGCTTGCTGCGTTGGGCGGATCACCTTGCGCGTCTCGAACATGAAAGCCATGGTGCCGCCGATCACGTCGGGCTTGGAAAGGTCGGCAACCGATGCTTTCTCGAACGTGGCCGCGTCCGGTCCATGCCCGCTCATGCAGTTGTGCAGCGAAGCGCCGCCGGGCAGGAAGCCCTCGGCCTTGGCGTCGTACACGCCGGTGATCAGGCCCATGAACTCGCTGGCCACGTTGCGATGGAACCATGGCGGCCGGAACGTGTGCTGCGCGACCAGCCAGCGTGGCGGAAAGATGGCGAAGTCGATGTTCGCCGTGCCGGCGGTATCGCTGGGCGAGGTCAGCACGGTAAAGATCGACGGATCGGGATGGTCGTAGCTGATCGAGCCTATCGTGTTGAAGCGGCGCAGGTCGTATTTGTACGGCACGTAGTTGCCGTGCCAGGCGACCACGTCCAGCGGCGAGTGGTCGATCTTCGCCGACCACAGCGCGCCCTGGAACTTGGCGATCAGTTCGAACGCACCGTCGACGTCCTCATAAGCCGCATTCGGAACGAGGAAGTCGCGGGCGTTGGCCAGGCAGTTGGAACCGATCGGACCGAGATCGGGCAGGCGCAACAGTGCGCCGAAGTTCTCGCAGACGTAACCGCGGGCCTGGTCATCCAGCAGCTCCACGCGGAAACGCACCCCGCGCGGAATCACCGCGATCTCCTGCGGCTCGATCTCCAGCACGCCCAGCTCGGTGGCCAGCCGCAAGCCGCCAAGCTGCGGCACGATCAGCAACTCCCCATCGGCGTCGTAGAAGAACCGCTCCTGCATCGAGCGATTGGCCGAATAGATGTGGATGCCCATGCCGGCCTGCTCGGCCGCGCCACCATTGCCGGCCAGCGTCATCAGCCCGTCGACGAAATCGACCGGCTCCGAAGGCAGTGGCTGCGGATTCCAGCGCAGCTGGTTCGGCGTCGCCGGCGCCTCATCGAAGCGATTGTGGAAGGTGGCATGCGCCAGCGGCCGGAACGGCTCGTGCATCGTCGCCGGACGGATCCGGTACAGCCAGCTGCGCCGGTTCGTGTGGCGCGGCGCGGTGAACGCGGTGCCCGAAAGCTGCTCCGCATACAGACCATGCGCCACCCGCTGCGGCGAGTTCTGCCCTTGCGGCAGCGCGCCGGCGATGGCCTCGCTGGCGAATTCGTTGCCGAAGCCGGATTGGTAACCGTTACTGACGATCTCAGACATGCACATGCCCTTCGCTTTCAAAGCCCCTCTCCCGCCGGGAGAGGGGTGGGGGTGAGGGTTCGGTTTTCGCCGGCGCTCAAGATGGATTCAAGCACCGCCTCGGTTTGCTGCAGAACCTCATTGTCCCAATAACGCAGAACCTTGATGCCAAAGGATTCAAGATAGCGGGTACGTGGCGCATCCGCGTCTTCGTTATGCTGCGAACCATCAAGCTCCACGACCAGCTTGGCTGCCTCGCAATAGAAATCCACCACATAGGGCGGGATCGGATGCTGGCGTCGGAATTTCATGCCTCCCAGCCTGCCTGCGCGCAAGTGCAGCCATAGGCGCTGTTCGGCCTTCGTGGCTCCCTTCCGAAGATCACGCGCCTGCTGCCTTGTCTTTGTTGGCAGCGGTGGCTTGATGCGTCCTGGCATGGCCGTACCCTCTCCCCAACCCCTCTCCCGATGGGAGAGGGGCTTTCAATTACAGGAAACCACGTTTCATCTGATCCCGCTCGATGCTCTCGAACAGCGCCTGGAAATTACCCTCGCCGAAGCCTTCGTTGCCCTTGCGCTGGATGATCTCGAAGAAGATCGGACCGACCGCGTTCTGGGTGAAGATCTGCAGCAGCTTGCGCTGTTTGGTTTCCAGGTCGGCGTCGATCAGGATCTTGTTCTTCGCCAGCCGCTGCACGTCCTCGCCGTGGTTCGGTACACGCTGGTCGATCACCTTGAAATACGCGTCCGGCGTATCGAGGAACTCCACGCCGGCGGCGCGCATCTTCTCCACCGTGGAGTAGATGTCGTCGGTGAAGCAGGCGATGTGCTGGATGCCTTCGCCGTGATACGCGTCGAGGTATTCGTTGATCTGGCTCTTCGGATCGTTCGATTCGTTCAGCGGGATGCGCACCACGCCGTCCGGCGCGGTCATCGCCTTGGAGACGAGGCCGGTCTTGACGCCCTTGATGTCGAAGTAGCGGATCTCGCGGAAGTTGAACAGCCGCTCGTAGTAATCCGACCACTTCTGCATGTTGCCGAAGTAGAGGTTGTGGGTCAGATGATCGATGAAGGTCAGGCCGAAACCGGCGGGATGTTGGTCGGCACCTTCGATCGCCGCGTAGTCGGCATCGTAGATGCTGCCCAGGTCTCCGTAGCGGTCGACCAGGTACAGCATGCAGTCGCCGATGCCCTTGACCACGGCCGCGTTCACCGCCTTGCTGGCTTCCTTGCGGTCGATCTTCTCGCCACCGTTGTCGAGCACGGTTTGCAGCACCTGCACGTCGGGCTTGCGGAAGCGGATGGCGAAACCGCAGGCACTGGGGCCGTGCGCCTTGGCGAAATCCGCCGCGAACGAATCCGGATCCTCGTTGACCAGGAAGTTGACCCCGTTCTGCCGATACACCGTGATCGGACGCGCCCTGTGCTTCAGCACGGCGGTGAAGCCCATGCGCTTGAACAAGTCGTGCAACTCGCCGGCGCGGCCGGCGGGCGCGGCGAACTCGACGAATTCGAAACCGTCGATGCCCATCGGGTTCTCGAACGTGGTGACTTGCATGCCAAGGTTCGGTTGGGCGTTCATGGCGCTCTCCTGTAGGTCGGTACACGATGACCACGCCACGAGCGTGCCACCATGCAGATAACCGTCACGTTATAGTTTCATATGAAACCATTTGCAAGGAGCGTCGCCGCAGTGTCCGCCAAACGCCAGCCTGTCCCCGTCACCGCCGAGCATGCTCCGCTCGAGCTGGAACATTTCCTGCCGTACCGGCTGTCTATCCTGTCCAACACGATCAGTCAGGCGATTGCCGACGACTATCAGCGTCGCTACGACATCTCGGTGACCGAATGGCGGGTGATGGCGGTGCTGGCCCGCTTCGACGGACTGTCCGCACGCGAAGTGGCCGAGCGCACCGCGATGGACAAGGTCGCGGTGAGCCGTGCCCTGGCGCGGCTGGTCGCGGCCGGCCGGGTCAGCCGGGCGATCCACAACAACGACAAGCGCCGCTCGGTACTGGGCCTGACCGAGGCGGGCTGGGCCATGCACGACGAAGTCGCGCCGATGGCCCGTGCGCGCGAGCGCGAGGTGCTGGCGCGGCTCGACGCCGAAGAACGTGCCTGGCTGGAACGCATCCTCGACAAGCTTCTCAGAGCAGGAGTGAGTGGGGAGGAGTGAGAAATGAGAGGAAGCAAGACGGCCGCCTAGCGCGGCTCTTCTCTCATTTCTCACTCCTCCCCACTCATTTCTCGCTCCTCCCCACTCACTTCTCAGCCTCACTTCACGCCGTGCATCAGCCGGTTGATCAGCGGCGCGATCAGCAGCAGCAACGCGCCGGAGGCGGCCAGCAGCCAGAAGCCGAAGCTGAAACCCGACAGCGCCGAGGCGGCGGTCATGCCGTGCTCGCCGGCGATGTAGCTGGCCAGCAGGCCGGACAGGTTGCCGCCGGCCGCGGTGGACAGGAACCAGCCACCCATCGCCAGACCGACCAGCCGCGGCGGCGCCAGCTTGGTCACCATCGACAAGCCGATCGGCGACAGGCACAGCTCGCCCACGGTCTGCAGCGAATAACACGCTGCCAGCGGCCAGAACGGGATCATGCCCTGCGGGTCGATCAGGTATCGAAGCGCGTACATCAGCACCAGGAAGCCCAGGCCGTTGAAGATCAGGCCGAAGCCGAACTTGCGCGGAATGGAAGGTTCCATCCGCCGCTTGCCCAGCCAGCCCCAGGCCAGGCTGACCACCGGCGCCAGCAAGATGATGGTCAACGGACTGACCGACTGGAACCAGCTCACCGGGAATACCCAGTTGAACATCTTGCGGTCGACCAGGTTCTCGGCCAGGAAATTGAACGAGCTGCCGAGCTGGTAATAGAACATCCAGAACAGCACGTTGAAGCCGAAGATGATCAGCATCGCCCACACGCGATCCAGCTGGATGCGGTCGTGGCGCATCGCCTCGGCGATCAGCAGCGCCGCGACGCCGACCGCCAGCAGCCCGATCAGCCATTGCAGGCCGATGGTGCCGACCCTCGACAGCAGCAAGTAGATCAGCGGCACCGCCGCCACCGCCCCCAGCAGCACCAGCAGCGAGCGGGTGCGGCCTTCCATGCCGGGCAGCGGCCGGCCCACGCCGCCGAGCTGGCGCCGGCCGAACCAGAACCACAGGAAGCTCAGCAGCATGCCCACACCGGCGGCGATGAACACCAGCTTGTAGTTCTGCCGCAGCGGCGTGTCGGTGAAGGTCGCGGCCAACCAGCCGGTCAGCAGCGGCGCCGCGAATGCGCCGGCGTTGATGCCCATGTAGAACAGCGTGAAGCCGCGGTCGCGCCGAGGATCGTCACGGCCGTAGAGCTGGCCCACCATGGAGGAGATGTTCGGCTTGAACAGGCCGTCGCCCACGATGACCATCGACAAGCCCAGCAGGAAGACGGTCTTGCTGGCCACGACCAGGGTGAACAGGCCCGCCGCCATCACCAGGGCGCCGATCAGGATCGCGCGCTGGTAGCCGATCAGCTTGTCCGCCACGTAGCCGCCGAAGATGCCGGTGCCGAAGATCAGCGCCGTGTAGGTGCCGAAGATCGCACCGGCCCAGCCCTGCCCGGAGGGATCGCCATGGTAGAACTGCGCCACCACATAGAGCGCCACCGCCCAGCTCACGCTGTAGAACGCGAAGCGCTCCCAGAACTCGGTCATGAACAGCATCCACAGCGAGCGCGGATGACCGAACAGCTGCGGATAATCCGGTACGGCGTTTGTCTCGGCAACCTGATTCATGGATTCCCCTGGGTGGTCCGGAGTCGGCGCAGCGCGCGCCGCACGGGATCGTGATGTCGAAAGCAGCGATCGCTGCGCGCGTGCAGCTTCAAATGTGCCACGCGGTTCAGCTGCCCAGCACGGTGCGCACGTCCAGCAGCTCGGGAAAGAATTCCAGATCGAGCGCCTTCTTCAGGAAACTCACGCCGGACGAGCCGCCGGTGCCGCGACGATGGCCGATGATGCGCTCCACCGTTTTCATGTGGCGGAAACGCCACAGCTGGAAACTCCCCTCGACATCCACCAGCTGTTCGCACATGTGATATTCCGGCCAGAATTCCGCGCGATCCTCGTAGATGCGCTTGAACACCGGCAGCAACGCCTCGCTGCGCCGATAAGCCTGGGTCCAGTCGCGCTGCAGCAGTTCGGGCGGCACCGCATGGCCTCGTCGCGCCAGGTAACGCAGGAATTCGTCGTACAGGCTCGGTGTTTCCAGCGCCGCGCGCAGCTGCGCCTGCGCCGCCGGATCGTGGGCGAATACCTTGAGCATGCCGGCGTTCTTGTTGCCAAGCAGGAACTCGATCTGCCGGTATTGCAGCGACTGGAAACCGGACGACGGCCCCAGCACGCCGCGGAACTCCAGATACTCCGACGGGGTCAGCGTCTCCAGCACGGCCCATTGCTCAAACAGCTGGCGCTGCACCTGTTTCACCCGCGCCAGTATTTTCAGGCAGGCGTCGACATCGTCCACCTGCAGATGCATCACCGCCGCCTTCAGTTCATGGATCAGCAGCTTCATCCACAGCTCGGATACATGGTGCTGCACGATGAACAGCATTTCGTCGTGATGCGGCGGCTGGCTCAGCGGCTGCTGCGCCGACAGCAGCGTGTCCAGATGCAGGTAGCCGCCGTAAGTCATCTGGCCATTCAGGTCCGTCTGGATGCCTGCCTCGATATCACGCTGGTTGTCGCTCATGCGGCTTAGTCGTCCTGCAAGGATTGATCATTTTAGCGGTTGCCGGGGTTCATGCCGTACGCGCACGAATGCTGCACCGTACCTTGCAGTGCAACATGCCGGCCTGTTATCAAGCGCGGTCTTGTTCGGACCTGCGGCCTAGCCGACCCCGGTAAAATGCCGTGTTCCACAGCTTCCCTTTTCTATCACCCCGGAGCGAGTCGTGACCATCGCCGCCAAGTTTGAAATCGAATACCTGCAATACCTCGATGCCGAGGGCAAGCAGGTCCGTGACGATCTGCCCGAGTTCGCGAAAGATCTCGATCACATGGTCGAGCTGTACAAGCTGATGTTGTCCACCCGCGTGTTCGACGCCAAGTCGATCGCGCTGCAGCGCACCGGCAAGCTCGGCACCTACGCCAGCTGCCTGGGTCATGAAGCCGCGCATGTCGGCATCGGCAGCGCGATGAAGCCGGAAGACGTGTACGCGCCGAGCTACCGCGAATACGGCGCGCAGCTGTATCGCGGCGTGCAGCCGCGCGAGGTTTACATGTACTGGGGCGGCGACGAGCGCGGCAACGATTACCAGAAGGAACCGGCACGGCACGATTTCGCCTGGTCGGTGCCGATCGCCACGCAATGCCTGCACGCCGCGGGTTCCGCGCTGGCGTTCAAGATCCGCGGCGAGAAACGCGTGGCGGTGTGCACGATCGGCGACGGCGGCTCGTCCAAGGGCGACTTCTACGGCGCGATCAACATCGCCGGCGCACAGAACCTGCCGCTGGTCTGCGTCATCGTCAACAACCAGTGGGCGATCTCGGTGCCGCGCAAGATCCAGTCCGGTGCGCCCACGCTGGCGCAGAAAGGCATTGCCGCCGGCCTGTTCTCGATCCAGGTGGACGGCAACGACATCATCGCCGTGCGCAAGGCGATGGAGGACGCGCTGGAGCGCGCGCGCAACGGCCACGGCGGCAGCGTGATCGAGGCGGTGACCTATCGCCTGGGCGACCACACCACCGCCGACGACGCCCGCCGCTACCGCGGCGAGCAGGAAGTGAAGGACGGCTGGGAAAAAGAGCCGATGAAGCGCCTGCGCAAGTGGCTGGTGGCCAGGAAAGTATGGGACGACGCAAAGGAAGAAGCCTGGAAGGCCGAGTGCGACGAGTGGATGGACAACGAGGTGAATGCCTACCTCGAGACCAGGACGCAGCCGGTATCGGCGATGTTCGACTACATCTTCGCCGAAGTCCCCGCCGATCTCGCCAAGCAGCGCGATTACGTTCTCTCGCTTGAAACCCAGCTCGAATCCAACAAGGGCCACTGAGTCATGGCACAAATCACTCTCATCGAAGCCGTCACCCAGGCGCTCGCCTATGAAATGGCCCACGACGACAGCGTCGTGGTGCTGGGCGAAGACGTCGGCGTCAACGGCGGTGTGTTCCGCGCCACCCAGGGCCTGCAGGAAAAGTTCGGCGAGCTGCGCGTGCTCGACACGCCGCTGGACGAAACCACCATCGCCGGCGTCACCGTCGGCCTCGCCGTGCAGGGCATGAAGCCGGTCGCCGAGGCACAGTTCGAAGGTTTCATCTACCCGATGATGGAACAGATCGCCTGCCACGCCGCGCGCATGCGCAACCGCACCCGGGGCCGGCTCACCGTGCCGGCGGTGTTCCGCGCGCCGTGGGGCGGCGGCATCCGCGCGCCGGAGCATCATTCCGAGGCGAACGAGCACCTGTTCACCAACATCCCCGGCCTGCGCGTGGTGATGCCGTCCTCGCCGGCACGCGCCTACGGCCTCCTGCTTGCCGCGATCCGCGATCCGGATCCGGTGATGTTCTTCGAACCCAAGCGCATCTATCGCCAGTACAAGGAAGAGGTGCCGGATGACGGCGAGGCCCTGCCGCTGGATGTGTGCTTCGTGCTGCGCGACGGCACCGACGTGACCCTGGTGACCTGGGGCGCGCAGGTGAAGGAGGCGCTGGAAGCGGCCGACGAACTGGCCCGGCATGGTATCAGCGCCGAAGTGATCGACGTCGCCACACTGACCCCGCTGGACTTCGACACCATCGCCGAGTCGGTGCAGAAGACCGGCCGCTGCGTAATCGTGCATGAAGCGCCCAAGACCGCCGGCTTCGGCGCCGAGATCGCGGCCCGGCTGGCCGAGGAATGCCTGTACGACCTGCTGGCACCGGTCGAGCGCGTCACCGGCTTCGACACTCACATCCCGCTGTTCCGCCTGGAAATGAAATACATGCCGAGCGTGGAGCGCGTCGTCGACGCGGCCAAGCGCACCTTGGCGGCCAGCTGAGCTGACCGCCGGGAATCGGGAATGGGGAGTGGGGAATGGTCACAGCCAACACGCGCCTTTCCCGCCCTGCTCTTCCGATTCCCGATTCCCGATCCCCCATTGCCGGATGAAATCCCATGGCTGATATCAAGACGTTCTACCTGCCCGACCTCGGCGAAGGCCTGCCCGACGCGACCGTCGTCGAGTGGCACGTGAAGGTGGGCGACAGCATCAAGCTCGATGCGCCGCTGTGCGCGATGGAAACCGCCAAGGCGGTGGTCGACGTGCCCTCGCCGTACACCGGCAAGGTCACCAAGCTGCACGGCGCTCCGGGCGACATCATCGAGACCGGTGCCGCGCTGGCCGATTTCGAGCCTGACCCGAATGCGAAGCAGCGCGCCGAAGCCGAATCCACCGGCCATCACCACGGCCCCAAGAAGAGCGTGGGCAGCCCTGTCGCAGACGACCGCAAGGTGGTCGCTTCGGATGAAGGTGGGGAAGTCGAGGAGACCACCGCAGCCCGCGAAGACGAAGGCACCGTGGTCGGCGCGATGGTCAGCGGCAGCCACGTGCACGTCGAACAAGCCGCCAGCATCGGCGGCGTCAGGGCCGTGCCGGCCGTGCGGGCGCTGGCGAAGAAACTCAAGGTCGACCTCGCCCGCGTGCGACCCAGCGGCGCCGACGGCGTGGTGACGATGAAGGACGTGAAGGATGCCGCCGCGAACGGTTCGGCCGCGCTCGGCGCCGCTCCAGCGCGTGCCGTGCCTGCTTCGGCCGGTCGCCATCTGGCGCCTGAACTGCCACAGCCGGGCCATGCTTCACAAGAGCCGACGCGCACTGCCACCTCGCTGGCCGGCAAGCCGGTGCGTACCGCGCCGCCGTCGCAGCAGGCCGGCGGCCAGCCCGAACAGCTGAAAGGTGTACGTCGCAACATGGCCCGCGTGATGGCCGACGCCCACGCCCAGGTCGTGCCGACCACCCTGGTCGACGACGCCGACCTGCATGCATGGATCGGCAAGCAGGACATCACCGCGCGGCTGATCCGCGCGATCGTGTTCGCCTGCAAGACGGTGCCGGCATTGAACGCCTGGTTCGACGGCAAGAACCTCAGCCGCACCCTGCATCCGCACGTCGACATCGGCATCGCGGTGGACACCGACGACGGCCTGTTCGTGCCCGCGTTGCGCAATGCCGACGTACTCGACACCGCCGGCGTGCGCGCCGCCATCAAGCGTCTGCGCACGCAGGTGGAAGATCGCAGCATCCCGGCGTCGGAACTGTCCGGCTACACCATCAGCCTGTCGAATTTCGGCATGTTCGCAGGCAGGTACGCCACGCCGGTGGTGGTGCCGCCGACGGTCGCCATCGTCGGCGCGGGCAAGCTCAGCCACGACGTGGTGGCGGTGATCGGCGGAATCGAAGTGCATCGCCGCATGCCGCTGTCGCTGACCTTCGACCACCGCGCCGCCACCGGCGGTGAAGCCGCGCGCTTCCTCAAGGCGATGCTGGACGATCTGGCGTTGCCGAACTGAGCTCGCTACATCGTGCAAGAAAATGGGCGCCTCACGGCGCCCATTTTTTCACCATGATACCCACCCGAGACTGTAGGAGCCCGCTGGCGGGCGATGCTGTTGTTTTGATGATCGGATAGGAAAAATCAAAACAAGAGCATCGCCCGCCAGCGGGCTCCTACAACAAGAGGCAGCGGGGTCAGTAATCGCGCACGTCAAGCAGCATAAAACAGCGCGCGCTGTAGTCGCCGCCGTGCGGCCATGCAACCGCGGTCAGCGCCAGGGTCCCGGCCGTCCACAGCTCATTGTCGAGCAAGGCCTCGCTGCGCGAATCGTCGCCGCCGGCGGCGTGGCTGTGCACCAGCCGCAGCCAGTGCAGCTCGGGCGTCAGCGCTTCGCGCTTCAAGGCGGCCTCGATCGACGCCAGCGCGTCGTCCGGCATGCTCACGGCATCCGCGCCACGCACGTTGAACGGGCCGATGAACACGTCCCAGCTGCGCACGCCGACGTCCCATGTGGCAATTCGCATTCGGCGATCGTCGGTGACGTACCAGCACGCGGCCAGCAACACGTGGAACGCACTCTTCTCGAACGCGTGCAAGGCATCGCGGCAACCGGCTTCGCCTGCGCCGAGGCCGGCGAAGCTTTCCTCGATGCGGCGGTCCTCGCTCAGCACCACATCGACATCGAGGCGGCCCGGTTCGGTCGCGCTGCCCTCATGCCACTCGGCACGGATCGCGGGGAAATCTCCGTCGGTGACCAGCCAGCCGTCCTCGTCCGCGTCCAGTTCGACATCGTGCCGCTCGAACAACCGCAGCAGGTATTTCTGTAGCGCCGCACTATTCATCGCCATCCCCGGTTGTCGCGCTGGTCGTCGTGGGCAGCTCACGCCAGGTCAGATACACGCGCAGGTCGAACTCCAGCTGATGGTAGTCCGGCAACATGTACCGGCACAGCTGGTAGAACGCCTTGTTGTGATCGAGTTCTTTCAGGTGCGCCAGCTCGTGCACCACGATCATCTGCAGGAACTCGGGCGTGGCCGCCTTGAACAAGGCGGCCACGCGGATTTCCTTCTTCGCCTTGAGCTTGCCGCCCTGCACGCGCGAGATCGCCGTGTGCAGACCCAGCGCGTTGCGCACCACGTCGAGCTTGCTGTCGTACAGCACCTTGTCGATGCCTGGCGCGTTCTTCAGATGCTGCTGCTTCAGGTCCATCGTGTAGGCATACAGAGCCTTGTCGCTCTGCACCTCGTGGCGCCGCGGATAACGCTCGGCCAGATGCTCGCCAAGACGCTCCTGCGCGATCAGCTCGCGCACCTTGTCCTGCAAGGTGAGCGGATAGGCCTGAAGGTATTTGAGCGGGATCATGCGCGTATTCTCGCATCGCAGCGGTTCACGCGCTTCGGCGTAAAACAGCACCTTCGATAACCCGCGGAGGCGTCCCATGCATCACAGCCGGCTCAGCAGCATCGTCATCGATTGCGACATCGACGACCTCGACGTGGCCACCGCGTTCTGGAGCCGGGCGCTGGGCAAGCCGGTGGCCGATCCCGACCAGGACGGCGACGGCAGGTATGCCGAGCTGCAGACCGCCCCGGATGAACCGATCATCGTGCTGCAGAAGGTGGACCATGCCAGCCGCGTGCATCTGGATATCGAGACCGACGACCTGGACGCGGAAGTGGCCCGGCTGGAAAACCTTGGCGCCCGCCGCGTCGCACTGGTGCACGACCGCTGGTGGGTGATGGAGGCGCCAAGCGGCCAACGCTTCTGCGTGGTACGGCCGCAGCGCGCGGCGTTCGGCCCGCACCTCAATCGCTGGGACTGAGCCTTATATGTCGAAGCGATAGCCGAGCTTGAACAGCAACTGCTCGTCATCGCGCAGTCCGAAGCCGTTGCCGAACACGTCGGCAGTGCCGTGCGCGAAGCTGTCCTGCGCGTGGCCGCCGCGACCGCAGACCATATGCAGACGAGCGGTAACGCGCCTGCAGGCCGAAGTCAGCGGCGGCCCCAGAACAGATGGCGCAGCAGCATCGCCAGCAGCAGCACGGCGGTGAATGCGCCGTAGCCGTACAACGCGGGCAATACCTGCTGCCATATCGCGCCACTGGCGCGCCCGAAGCCGTCGACCACGGGTGAGCCGACCTGGTCGAAACCGATCACCGCGCACTGCGCAGCGGCACCCAGCGCCAGCAGCATCGCTGCGGCATCCAGAACACGTCGAACCGAAGTGCGCGGCAGACTTTTCGGATAGGCCCAGTAGGCCCAGCACAGAATCAGCAGCCAGGGCGCGAGCAGCAGGATGGCGAGATAGCGCATCGGTCAATCACTCATGCATCGCGGCGCATCATTCCTGCGCCGCCAGTTGGTCCAGGGCCTCGCGCAGTTGCACGAGAGCGTCGTCGCGCACAGAGTCGTCGCGGTAGTCGGGTGTGCTGGCAACGGGTTCGCCATCCAGCGCCAGGATCATGCCCGACGACTCGACCTGCAGCACCGCTGCGGCCGAACCCAGCGTCCTGAGACGTTTTTGCAGAGCACCGGCCGCCTTCGGGTCGGCGAACGGCATCGACAACAGGAGCTCCTCGCCGTCCGCGGAGAACAGGCGAAAACGAAATTTACCATCGGCGTCGCGGAAACTGGCGAAGCGCGGCATTTTGCCCTGCTTCGGGGTCGCTTTCGGCGAGACGGCCTTGGTTGCCGCCGAAGTGGCCGGACGCAGTCCCAGCGCGTCGCGCAAGGCGGCGATCTTCGGCGTGGCGATCGCACGTGCCTTCCGCGCACCTTGCCGCAGGATCGCCTCGATCGCCGCCGGATCGGCCATGAACGCCTCGTAGCGTTCGCGCATCGGTGCCACGTCGGACTCGATCCGCTCGTACAGCACCTGCTTCGCCTCGCCCCAGGCGATGCCGTCCAGCAACGCCTGGCGGAATGCCGCCGTTTCGATCTCGCTGGCGAAGGCGCGGAAGATCGTGAACAGCGGCGAGCTGTCCGGATCCTTCGCTTCGCCGGGCAGACGCGAGTCGGTGACGATGCGCAAGATCGTCTCGCGCAGCTGCTTCTTGCCGCCTTCGAACAGCGGGATCGTGTTGTCGTAGCTCTTCGACATCTTGCGCCCGTCCAGGCCCGGCAGCGTCGCGACCTGCTCCTCGATCAGCGCCTCCGGCAACACGAAGAACTCGCGGCCGTGGATATGGTTGAAGCGCTGGCCGAGATCGCGCGCCATCTCGATGTGCTGGATCTGGTCGCGACCCACCGGCACTTTGTGTGCATCGAACGCGAGGATATCGGCCGCCATCAGCACCGGATACATGTACAGGCCGGCCGTGATGCCTGCGTCGGCGTCCTCGCCAGTCTCCAGGTTCCGATCCACCGCGGCCTTGTACGCGTGCGCACGATTGAGCATGCCCTTGGAAGCGACGCAGGTGAGGAACCAGGTCAGCTCTGGGATTTCCGGAATGTCCGACTGGCGGTAAAACGTGACCCGTGCCGGATCGAGCCCGGCCGCCAGCCACGTGGCGGCGATCTCCAGCCGCGACCGTTCGATCCGCGCCGCATCGTCGCTCTTGATCAGCGCGTGATAGTCGGCCATGAAATAGAACGCGTCGACGTCGTCGCGCCGGCTGGCTTCCACGGCGGGACGGATCGCGCCCACGTAGTTGCCCAGATGCGGGGTGCCGGTGGTGGTGATGCCGGTCAGAACTCGGGTCTGCATGGTGCTCGCTTGTGTTGTCGTCGGAGTGGAATGATCAACGGATCAGAGTGGACTTGCCGAACAGCGATTCGACTAGGTCTACCGCCAGCTTCGCGGTCTGGTTGCGTTTGTCGAATGCCGGATTCAGCTCGACGATGTCCAGCGACGCCATGCAGCCGGTGTCGGCGATCATCTCCATGCACAGCTGCGCCTCGCGGTAGTTCGGACCGCCGCGCACGGTGGTGCCGACGCCTGGCGCGATGCTGGGGTCGAGGAAATCGACATCGAAGCTCACGTGCAGATGGATGTTCCCTTCGATGCCGGCCAGCGCCTCCTCCATCACCCGCTTCATGCCGACCTCGTCGATATGGCGCATGTCATGAACCTGCAGGTCTGCACTGCGCACCATCCGCTTCTCGCCTTCATCGACCGAGCGGATGCCGATGTAGCGGAACACATCCGGCGTGGTCGCCGGCGCATGACCGCTGAGGCCGGTGAGTTCGGCCGGGCCGATACCGCACAGGCAGGCCACCGGCATACCGTGGATATTTCCGGTCGGCGTGGCCTGTGCCGTGTTGAAATCGGTGTGCGCATCCAGCCACAGCACCCGCAGCTGCTTGCCCTCGTCATGGCAATGGCGGGCCACCGCCGAGATCGAGCCGATCGCCAGGCAATGATCGCCACCGAGCATGATCGGCAGGCGCCCTGCCTGAAGCTCCTGATGAACAGCCGTATAGACGGCCGTATTCCAGGCCACCACCTCATCCAGATGGCGATAGCCATGCTCGGGAGGCTGCCACGGATTGAGCGGTCCATGCAGGTTGCCGCGATCGATCACCTTCAGCCCGCGACGCTCCAGCTTCGCCGCCAGATTGGCCACCCGCAGCGCCTCCGGCCCCATGGCGGCACCGCGATGACCGGCACCGATGTCGGTCGGCACGCCGATCAGTGAAATGGTCTTTCTGCTCATATCTCTGTTTACCTGCCTGTGGCACGCCGACGGGCACGGGCCACGGCCGTCACGCTCCGTCGAGGTCGGTGCGGCGGCCAGGGCGGGCGGCGTCGAGCCGCCGTTCCCGGGCGAATCACCGGCGTCCGTGTGAGAAAGATATTCGCAACAAGCAGCATCGCGAATCCGCCGAAGTTTACCGGAATAGGTCTTCCGGCGCCGTGGCCCGGCTGGCCGCGCAACACCATTCGCCACAGGCTGCGCCGCGCAGCCTGGCAAGACGGCCAGCCTTCCCTGCGTCGCGCAACACCCTGCGCGCCTTTTGGGCATCATGTCGCCTACTCTGGGTTAATCAGAGCATCCTCAACCGTGCAGGCGCACTCGCCCGGCTGGGAACAAATCCGATGCCGATAAATCGATGCGCACGCCGCCGGACGTCGCTGTGCGCGACGACCCGCAGCTGGAATCAGGCGGTGGGTTTAGGTGGGTTTAATGGAATGCGCCCTGACTTCGCGCCGCCTCATCTTCGCGGCGCGAGCGCGCACCCGAACTCCAGGACACCAGTTCGTCGTGACGAACCCTCCCGGTCTTCGAATCGCGTGAGATCTTTCCCGACAGCATCCCTGCGAACAGCACCACTCCACGCCAGAAGGCGGAATGTGCAAGAAGCGTTTGCATGTCGTCACTCCGGGCTGCCCCTGTGCAACCGTCGGGCCGATCCTACCGGTTTTCACACGCATGCACATGATTTTTGCGTTCAGAAACGCCGCGATCCGCCGCGAAGAGCAGCCCTGGCATTTGCATAAAGCTTCGGAGACCGATCGCTGCCGCAGCCGGGATTCGGGGGCGATTCGGTGCCGCGTCGACACCGGCTCACCGCTCGGCATCGCGCCGAGCGGGCTGGGTTCCGGCCTCGGGTACTCGCCCTATCCCAGCTGCGAAAGGCTTTGTTGTTCCGGATGCGGCACCAGGCCGTATTTCGCAAGAATGACCGGCTCCGAATATTCGCCACGATCGATATCCGCAGCCTGCGCATACACCAGCACACCATCGCGTTGTTCGGCCAGCATCTCGCCACGCACGCGGGCCAGCTGCTCCATGCCGTGGAGGATTGGCTTGTCGGCCACAACGTCACCGCCTACCTCGCAAAAACCCTGCACCACGTAAAGCGTTCCCATGATGTGTCCTCGTGCCTCAGAAGAGTTGCCCCTGATGGATTCGAGCCTGAGAAAAACGAAGTGTACAGCTCGCGATAATAAGGTTAAGTATCGTCGGAACGGTTCAGGCAGGCAAACTCGGGTCCACCGAAAGCGCGCACGCGCGAACAGCGCACGGACAGGAGGAATGCCGGCCGGCAGCGTGGGCGAGCTGTTCCCCATGACGGTTTAAATGAGTGGCGTCATGCTGTTCCGCGAAGATACTAAAGAAGTGGCTCGTATGTGAGGCCGGCTCCGGGTCACATCGAAGCTGCCATCAGCCGGCCCGCCGGAGTCGGGTGCCATTGCCCCAACAACGACAACTGGGCGAGGTTTCTCCGTTCCAGCCGGAGACCGACGATGAAGTCATAGCGGCGATCGCAGACCCATGGACTCGCGCAGAGCTGGCTCAGCATGCGTCGTTCGTCGCCATCGAGTGGACAAGTCATACGGCTGTTCCGCGGATTCTCTAGGATTGAACCCCGCGTCACCATGTGGCATCCCGCGTGCAATCAGCGCCACGGCGCTGTTAACAGGCGCGGGGGCGGTTCATCTCGGTGCGCCCGCCTCAAACGATTCCAGAGCGTACCGGGTGGCGAGATACAGCCCGACCACGCCTACCTCTGTACTGCCGGTGGTTCGGACCGCCTCGATCAGATCCCTATCGCTGCAGGCGAAGCAGCCGCACCAGTGCGCGCGGCTCAGCCGGTCACGGACGTTGATCCGCTCGCCCACAGTCGCCATCACGCGGTCGCGCCCGTCCAGATGTCCTGTGACTTCTGGTAATTGGCCAGGGGTACGATGGCATCGGCACCATGCATTTCCACCCGCGTGGCGAGGCCGGAGTCCAGGTGCTCCGCACGGGCGGCATCCCTCGCCTGCTTGATGGCGGAGCCCAGCTGCAGGCCATCCGCTAGCGTGGTGCTCATGTAGAGAATGCACCACAGACCGCGTTCGCTCGGCTTGACGGTATAGAGGATCATGCGTGGCACCCATGCAAGGGAAGTCGCCCCGGTCATCGGTCCGCGCTGACAGAGGAGCAGTCTGGACCTGACTCGCGGGGCATGCGCATGCTGGCGGCGTTTGCGTCTGGATGGGATCAGCAGAGCACGCCGCTGCGTGTAGGCGTCCGCCTATAAGCGGCAGAATCGCAATGGCACTGCAGTAGTATCTCGGTCCATGGATGTCGCCGTCCTAGCGGGTGAGCTGGCGCTCCCGGTTATGCTGCAATCGCTTTTCGAGGTCCGGCGACGTCTCACCCAATCTGCGCAGCACGACGTTGCTTCGACTCCAACTGAAAAAGGCTTGCGCGAACGCAAGCCTTTGACCTGACTGGTGCCGGCACCCGGATTCGAACTGGGGACCTACTGATTACAAATCAGTTGCTCTACCAACTGAGCTATGCCGGCGAAGGTCGGGAATTCTAGCAGGCCCGCCGCGGCGCATGCTCAAAAGCAGCCCGTGCTATGTGAACCGATGCCGCTGGCATGGACGCGGCTGCGCCAGTCGAAGTGGCTGCTGTCGGCAACCACCAGATCCAGCCAGTATTCGGGCACGCTTTCGCTGCGTTCGCTCATGCGGGCGGGGAAGCCGGCGGCGACCACTTCGTCGCGGCGCTTGCGCGCATTCGCCGGATCCTTGAACAGGCCCAGCGAAACGGTATTGGGCTGATCGCCGGAACTGACCACGAAATAATCGCTGATCTGGTGCGCACCAAGCTGCCGTGCCTGCTCCAGCGCCTGGGCTCGGCTGCCGGCAGCCGGCAGATACACCCACCAGCCGCCGGATTGGCTGGTCTGCTCCTGGCGCGAGCGCATGCGTGTTGCCTGCGCGGCGAGGGCCAGGCGCGCATTGCGCAGATCCTGCGGCGTCGCGAACGGACCCAGCGCCATGCAGCTGTAACTGAGGACGGGTGAGGCCATGCCCGCTGCGGGCATGGCCGCGGTGACCGGCGCGGCCGGCAGCGAGGACGCCGGCGCCGTTTGCGGCAACTCCGACAGCAGACGCAGTTGCGCCACACCCGGATCGCTGGGACTGCCGCCACGGGCATACGGCTGCCCCAGCAGCAGCCACGCACCCACCGCGATATTGAGTGCGCTCAACAGCACAAACAGCAAACGCAGAAACATCGAACCCCCATCAACCGGCAGCAGCCGCCATTCTAGACGGACCGCACTGAAGTCATGGCGTGCCGGCCCACACCGCCAGGCCACGCAGTACGCCGTCCTGGCTCAGCTGGGCGGGTATCGACAGCAATGGCGCCAGGCGCTCCGCATCGCCGCCGCCCAGGATCAGCGTCGGCGTGGCACCCAGCCGCGGCGCCATCCGCGTGGCGAAACGCTCGATCAGCGCGGCGGCCGCCTGCCAGCAGCCCGACGCCACCGCGTCGGCGGTGTTGTCGGCCAGCTCCAGGATGTCGCCCGGGCGCTCGGGACGCACCCGGACGGTCGCGTCCAGCAGCGATTGCTGCATCAATTGCGGACCCGGTGCGATAAGACCACCCAAGTGCCGGCCATCAGCGGCCAGCGCATCGAGGGTAAGCGCCGTGCCTGCGCCGGCCACGATGCAGGGCGCGCGGCCGTCGGCACGCGCCGCGACCATCGCCAGGAAGCGATCCACGCCCAGCCGTTGCGGCTCGGCATAGGCGTTGCGCACGCCGCAGGCACTGGCGGGCGTGCGCAGCCAGCCGGGCGCGCAGGCAAACAGGCGTTCCGCGACGCGGGTCACCTGGGCCTCGCGAGCGTCGTCGACGACCGACGCGGCGATCACCGCCGCCGGCCGCGGCAGGTCGGCCCAGGCCGATTCCAGCGCCGTCGCCATGTCCGGCTGCCAGTCGACTGCGCCGCGCGCCAGCCATGCGGCCGGTTGCGCTTGCAGCGCCCATTTCAGCCGCGTATTGCCCATGTCCAGCAGCAGCTTCATGTGCGACGTACCGTGACGTCCGCGCTGTCGATCTGGCGCACGCTGCCGTCGGCCATGCGCACCTGCAATGCGCCGCGTCCGTCCACGCCGGCACCGATAGCCTCGAACGCGCCGAGGACGCCGCTCAGCTGCAACGGTTGATCGCGCAGCAGATCGTGGCGCGCGTAGTCGTCGACGAAGCCGACGAAACCGTCACGCTCGAATTGCCGCAAGCCCTCGACCAGCGCCTCGATCAGCGCCGCGGCGACGCGGTTGCGGTCCGGCGGCGCGCCGCCGGCCAGAGTGGCCAGATCGCAAGCCGGCTGCCCGGTCTGTGCGCGCAGGGCCGGGGTCAGCCGCAGGTTGAGGCCGATGCCGATGATCGCCGCGCACGGCCCCTGATATTCGCCGCTGAGCTCGACCAGGATGCCGCCCAGTTTGCCGGCCGGCCGTCCATCGGCGGCGACCGCCAGCACGTCGTTCGGCCATTTCAGGCCAGCCCCGGCGATGCCGAGGTTATCCAGCGTACGCAGCACGATCACGCCCAGCGCCAAGGACAGGCCGCTCAACGCGGCAAAGCCCTGCTCGAAGCGCTTGAGGCAGGACAGATACAGGTTCAGCCCCGGCGGCGACAGCCATGGGCGGCCGCGCCGGCCGCGGCCGGCGGTCTGGGTTTCGGCCAGCACGATGGTGAAATCCCGGGCCGCGGCGCCGCGGCGCTGCAGTTCGCTGGAAGTGGAATCCAACTCCCAATGCACCTCCAGTGTGCCCAGCGCGCACAGCGTCTGGGCCGGCAAGGCGGCGCGGATGCGGGTGGCATCCAGCATCTGCAGCGGCCATGGCAGTCGATAACCGGCCGCGCCACGCGCCTCGATGGGCACGCCGCGGGCGCGCAAGACCTCGATCTGTTTCCAGATGGCCGCCCGGGTCACCCCGGCCTGCGCCGCGAGGCCCGCGCCCGGTAGCGGCTTGCCCGGGGCGAGCAGCGCCAGCAACTGTGGTGGCTGCATCAGCCAGTCCCGGACGCGGAGAGGGTCGCCAGCCGCTGGCAATCGGATAGGGAGAAACCTGGCAGGATAAGCATCGGCGGATTTTAGCCCGGCTCGCCCGTCGCGCGGCATGCGGCGTCACGTGACAGCGGTCGAAACGGCAGCACTGGCACGGCGCCGGCGTTTCTGAGACGATCCGGGTCTTCGCTTGCGGGTCGTCAGGGAGTTCGATCGCCATGCGCGTCACTTATTGGCTTGTCGGTTGCGCCTTGTGCATTGCCGGAATCGGCAACGCCATGGCGGCGAGTTCGGAAACCCAGGGGCAGGACAGCTCCTCGCATGCCACGCTCGAGAACACCGGCTCGCACGACGACAACAGCGGCAGCGGCGGCGATGCGCTGGGATTGAATCGCGATTGTCCGCCGGCCAGAGGCAGCGACAACTCTGGCAGCACCTCCGGCAACGACCGCTCCGGCGGTGGCTCGTCCGGATCGATGCCGGCCCGCCGGCCGCACCTGGGCTGGCAATCGCTGCTGCCTGGATCAATCCAGTAGCACTCGGCGTCGTGCCCGGGCGTTGGTGGCGATCGCTGCGGGTTCGGTTCGAACCTCCGCCGATTGCCGACTCGCTGTGGCGGCGCGCACTGGCCGGATGCCCGCTGGCGCGCCGGCTGGATCCCGAACGGCAAGCCCGGCTGCGCCAACTGGCCACCGTGTTCCTCGCGCGCAAGAATTTTCATGCATTGGCCGGTGCCGTGCTCGACGACTACTGGCGGCTGCTGATTGCCATGCAAGCCTGCCTGCCGGCCTTGCAGCAAGGCGCCGCCAGCCTGCGCGGCTGGCGCGAGATACTGATCTATCCGGGCGAGTTCAAGGTGCGCCGCAGCCATCACGATGACCGCGCCGGCCTCGTCACCGATGGGGACGAAGTACGGGTCGGCGAGGCGTGGGAACGCGGTCCGCTGGTGCTGTCGCTGGCCGATGTGCAGTTGGACCTGGAGCAGCCGTGGGACGGTTACAACGTGGTCGTGCACGAGATGGCGCACAAGCTGGACATGCTCGACGGCCCGCCCGACGGCGTACCGCCGCTGGTGCAGATTCCGCGGCGGCGCTGGATCGAGCAGTTCCAGCTGGCCTACGACCGGCTGGTCAATACTCCGCCGGACGGCCACACCAGCCCGATCGACCATTACGCGACGGAAAGTGCCAGCGAATATTTCGCTGTGGTCAGCGAGCTGCACTATTCGCAGCCGGCGCTGTTGCGCGAGGCGGAGCCGGCCATCGCCGACCTGCTGGAAGCGTTCTACGGCCGCTCCCCTGCCGAAGGTTGCGAGCCGCCCGGCTTTCGCCGTTCGCGCTGAGCCCGCGGAATAAACCGGTCAGCTCGCCGCCAGCCGCACGCTGAAGCGGGCGCCGCCGAATTCCGGCGAGCGATCGACCACCAGGTCACCGTGATAGGCATGCACGATGTCCTGCACGATCGACAGCCCGATGCCGTGGCCCTGTACCCGCTCATCGCCCCGCACGCCACGCTGCAATACTTTTTCGATCTTTTCCGCGGCGATGCCCGGACCGTCGTCTTCCACGCTCAGGCTCAGGCCCGGCCGCTGCCGGCCCGGTTGCGGCTGCATTTTCACCACCAGCAGCACGCGGTGCTCGGCCCATTTGAACGCGTTCTCCAGCAGATTGCCCAGCAACTCCAGCAGATCGCCCTGTTCGCCGTAGAACACGGCGCCGTCCTCGATGTCGAATTCGCACAGCACGTTCTTGATCGCGTAGACCTTTTCCAGACTCTGCACCAGGTCCTCGGCGTGACCGGCGATCGATACCGCACTGGCAAAGGTCTGCCGGCCGGAAGTGGCGGCGCGCGACAGCTGGTAGGCGACCAGCTCGTTCATCCGCCGCACCTGATCCAGCACGCTGTTGCGCCGCGCCAGCTCATCGTCGGTGGTCGATTCCAGCTGGGAACGGATTACCGCCAGCGGCGTCTTCAAGCTGTGCGCCAGATCGGCCAGGGTATGCCGGTAACGCGTGCGCTGCTCGCGTTCGCTGGTGATGAACGCGTTGATGCGTTCGGTCAGCCCGGTCAGCTCCAGCGGGTACTGGCTGTCCAACTGCTCGCTGTCGCCGCTCTCGACGCGGCTCATGTCGCTGGCCACCTTGCGCAACGGGGTCAGGCTCCAGCGCAGCAGCAGCAGTTGCAACACGATCAGCATCACGCCGAGGATGGACAGCCAGATCACCAACGAATGCCGGAACACCGCGTTCTGGCCCTCGAACTGACTCTCGGTCTGCGCCACCGTCATCGTGAGCCGCACCGACTTGCCCCCTTCCATATCCAGCGCCGCGCCATAGCTGTAGTAGTACAGCCGGCCCATGCGCGTATCGACCGGGCCGACGAACAGGCTATGACCCGGCTCCAGCGGCTTCAGGAAACTGAAATCGCGACCGATCGCCGAATGGGATTCCCAGTAGAAGCCGTGCTCGCCGATGGCTACCGCGTACAGCCCGGAACCCGGCCCCGAGAAATTCGGGTCCGGCAACGTGTCGATCGGCGGCAGCAGCTTGCCGTAACGGTTGACGTCGGTATTGGCGATGTAGGCGAACGTGAAATTCTGCAGCTTGTCTTGCATCGCGCTCAAGGCGCGCTGCTTGTTCGCCTGCGACAAGGTCAGCCCGACCAGCCCCAGAAAACCGGCCAGCACGAATCCGGTGGCGATCGCCGCACGCGCCGCCAGCGACAGCGGCCGGCGCGGCGATCCCGGCTCATTCGTCGTCGCCGTCGGTGCGCGGGATGGCAAAGCGGTATCCGCGTCCACGTACCGTCTCGATGGGTTTGAGGGTGCCTTCCGGATCGAGTTTGCGCCGCAGCCGGCCGATGAACACTTCGAGCACGTTGGAATCGCGGTCGAAATCCTGCTGGTAGATGTGCTCCGTGAGGTCGGCCTTGGAGACCAGCTCGCCGGCATGCAGCATCAGATATTCCAGTACCTTGTATTCATAGCTGGTGAGGTCGACCAGCTTGCCAGCCACCGTCACCGTCTGCGCGGTGGTATCCAGCTTGATCGTGCCACAGGCCAGGATCGGCTTCGACCAGCCGCTGGCACGGCGCACCAAGGCGTTGATGCGCGCCAGCAACTCCTCGACATGGAAGGGCTTCACCAGATAATCGTCGGCGCCGTACTTCAACCCCTCGACCTTGTCCTGCCAGCTGCCGCGCGCGGTCAGGATCAGGATCGGATAACGCTGACCGGCCTCGCGCAACGCCTTGACCAGGTCCATGCCGGACATCTTGGGCAGGCCCAGATCGATGATCGCCAGGTCGAACGGCACTTCGCGGCCGAGGTAGATGCCCTCCTCGCCGTCCTGCGCCGCGTCGACCGCAAAACCGTCCCGTTTCAGTCGTGCCGCCAGCGTCTCGCGCAACGGCGCCTCGTCCTCCACCAACAGGATGCGCATCAGTGTTTCTCCTTGCTGCCCGCGCGTTTTGCGGGCGGATTCTTGGTTGACTGATTGGAAGCGGGATTCTTGCTCGCCTCGGACGAAACCACCAACTTCTGCACATGCCCGTCCGGCGTGAGCACCTTGATGAAATATTTCAGCTTGCGGTCCACCCGGTGCGGCTCGGCCGACAAGATCCGGCCCCCGGTATCCTGCTGCACCTTGAGTACCGCCTGGTCCAGCGTCACCGCCGGCTCGGACGATTGCGCCGAGGCCGTCGCCACAACGCCCATGATCAGCCATATCAGCAGAGCAGGGATGAAGTTTTTGTGCGTTGTCATGCGTGAGGATTCCGCCTGGCGGCTGCCATGCTGTGTAGCCTAGGCAATCGGGGCTGAATACTGACCGGATGACAGTCAGCTGTCACGCGGTCACCGAGCAGGGCGCCAGAGCCTGTTCGAGCAGGCCCCAGCCCGCCCCCGGCAGATGCGCGCCTTCGCTGATCGTGCGGCGGAACGCCCGTGCGCCCGGCTCGCCCTGGTACAACCCCAGCAAGTGCCGGCTGATGTGCTTGAGCGCAGTGCCGCGCGCCAGTTCGGCCTCGATATACGGACGCATGTGCCGCAACACGTCGTCGCGCTGCGGCAGCGGCTCGCCGTACAGTGCCGCCTCGACCTGCGCCAGCAGGTACGGATCGTGATACGCCGCGCGCCCCAGCATCACGCCATCCAACCGGGTCAGATGCGCCTGCACCTGTTCGACCGTGGTGATGCCGCCGTTGATCACCACGTTCAGCTGCGGGAACTCGCGCTTGAGCCGGTACACCCGCTCGTAATCGAGCGGCGGGATATCGCGGTTCTCTTTCGGCGACAGGCCCTGCAGCCACGCCTTGCGCGCATGCACCATCAGCACCTCGATACCTGCCACGAGCATGATCTCGGTGAAATGCTGCAGGCCGGCGTAGTCGTCCTGGTCGTCCACGCCGATGCGGCATTTCACCGTGACGGGGATGCCGACTGCGTCGCGCATGGCCTTCACGCAATCGCCGACCAGCGCCGGCTCGCGCATCAGGCAGGCGCCGAAACGCCCCGACTGCACCCGATCCGACGGACAGCCCACATTGAAGTTGATCTCATCGTAGCCAGCCTCGGCGCCAAGACGCGCCGCCTGCGCCAACTCGTGCGGATCGCTGCCGCCCAGTTGCAGCGCCAGCGGGTGCTCCTGCTGGCTGTGCTCCAGAAGTCGCAGCTGTTTGCCGCGCACCAGGGCCGCGCTGGTCACCATCTCCGTATACAGCCGCGCCCGCGGCGACAGCAGCCGGTGGAAGTAGCGGCAGTGCCGGTCGGTCCAGTCCATCATCGGAGCGACGCACACGCGCCAATCGCTCGACTCTAGCGATTTTTGGCCATGCAGCTGGCTTTCCTGGACATCTGAAGTGGTTACGTTTTCGGGCATTTCCGGCAATTTTCGCGTGTTTTTGGTGCTACAGTGCTACGATAATTGCTACACAACCAGCCATGTAGCACTGCCATATGGGCACTATCGTGCACCGCCGTCGAAGCAACGGCTCAATAGGGTAGCCTACGGTGCAGCCAATCAAACCGCGCACTCGACCGCGGCCGGCCCCAAGTCGATGGAGGCGTCTGAGCGCATCTACCCCGTGCTACCCAATGGCAGCGAACGAATTCAACGCGCTGATAAGCCACCGGCCGCCCCAGGGTTGGACGCTGGCCAGGAGTAGCGCAAAACCATCAGTTCGTACGTAGGACCTGCTTCCAGTATGTATCTGAGGTAGCGACAGGTACGAGAAACCGTGCCCCAATGGTCACATTTCCACATCGTACACGCGCGGCTTACCGGTCCGGATCGATGACAGCCTGCATCAGCGCAGTCTCGCTCAGAGGTGCACCCAAAGCGCGCGCGCGTTTCTCCCAGCCGCGCACCGCCGCGCGCACATGTTCGGTCACCGCGCTCACGGCCTTCTTCGAGAGGCGGTAGTAGTCGGCCGTGGCCAGCAGCAGGCTCGAATCTGGTGACGGATCCCGGTCGTCGATCGCGAGCACGTGATGATCTTTGTCGGGGTTCGGGTTCACATCGAATGCCGGCGACAGTTGCCAGCCATCGCCCGCCCGCATGAAGCCGTGATTGCGCAGGTGATCGTCGCGGTTGCCGATCAAGATGTTGAAGAGGACTCGCCGGAACAGCTGTTCAAGGTCGCGCGCAATCTGCGTGGAGGTGCCGCTGGTCTCAATGACCTGCACGAGGTCCAAGTAACTGTGGCCCTCGCTCTCGGTAACGTCCAACTGGGTCATGGCCGACGAGAACATGCGGCGCGAGTTCGGGGTGCGATCAAAGCGCTGCACTGCGTAGGTGTGACCACGGTCCGAGAACTGCATCAGCCGTGCCTCGGGCATGTCGATGCCCGCGTCGAGTGAGAGCTGGTAGGTCAGAAACTCCCACAATCCCACGTCGACGCGGTCATCGTTGGACGGGAACTTGGCCAGCCACAGCTGTCCAGCCTGGTCACGGAAACTGGCTTTCGGTCGGGCGCCGCCGAGTGACGCGCCGGGCGCCACGATCTGCTTGATCCAGCGGACCATCTCGTCGGATAGGTCGGCATCGCCGCGCTCCACCTGCGCGGCAATGCCCTCGAGCTGGCGCAGTTCGGTGATCGGCGGGGCGCTGAGTGTACGGTCGTCCACATAACGCCCGGACTCCGGATCCACCAGACGCAGCGCCCCCATGCGGGATTCGTCATTGACGCCTACCAGGTAATCCCACGCACGCAGGTTGCGCACCTTGCGCCCCTCTTCGCGCGCCTCGATCGCCTCGCGGCGGTCCATCAAGCGCTTGCCCCAGCGATCTGGGGAGCAGTCCTGAAAGGCACCTGACAGTTCGTTGGCGCCAGCCCTCGCATACTGCTGACCAGCGCCGAAGTACAGCTCATGATCCAGCGGGAACCCCGCCACCGGCCCGGCGCTGACCAGCCAGTCGGGGGTGTACTCGAAGCTGATCGTGTCCCCCGTCCTGCTTGCCGTCTTCGACAGGTGACCGACAAAGGCCGAGCCGCCGAGAGACTCGTCGTCGATCCAAATTTCCAGACCGTTCACGGCTTGGGCTTCCGCGGTCGTGGGGGCTTCGGCGGCACTGACGGGGTGGGGAGCAAGGTAGGCGCGGGCGGCGTTTGAGCAATGGGCGTCGGCCACGGCGTGGGGGTGGTCCGCGTGCGGGGCGGGGCATTGGTGCGCCGGAGTGCATTGTCTTGCAGCTCGCGACCGAGGGTGTCCTGCGCGGCAATCAGGTCGATGTCGCCGGCCAGACCGAGCACGGTCAGCGCTCGCAGCACGGTTGCCAGACTGGTCGACGGGTCGCCGTTCTCAAGCTTGGCAATGGTCGGGACGCTGACCCCCACGCGCTCCGCCATCACCTCCTGGGTCATCGAGCGACGCATCCGGGCGGCGCGCAGGCGCAGGCTCAGCGCCTCGATCTGGCGCTGTACGCGGGGATGGGTTGGGGGGATTCGTTTCGCCATACCAAATTAAGTTACAGTTTCCGGCCGGAAACGCAAGTTAATTTTGGATTTTACCGCTTACCGATCCAGGTTGGAGGGTGCTCTACCGTGCCCCAGCCACTGGGCGACGCGCCTCCGCCCGATGCGGATTGGGTGGGAACGGCGTTCCGCACGGCGCTCCGGATACGAGAATCGACTCAACTTCCGCTATCGGCCGATAGTGTTGAAAAAACTCGCCTCGAAAATTCGAGCTTCGTTCGAAGCGAGAAAATCCGGCCGCGGCAATCGCTTTCTGTCGGCCTGAATGTGCAAATTTGTACAGAATCGAATTGTCGCGGCCGTCGCGATCGAAGATTTGGACGTCCGTTCGTTAATACGGAGTTTTTCAACAGAATCGGCCAGAAGCGGACGGTCAAAAGGGCACTCTGCCCAGTTCTGGAACGGCAAACGACAGCAGTCCCGGCTGTGGCGCAAAATTCACTGTCAGTGAATTTTATTGACAACTACGTCTCTCACGACTATCTTGGTTCTAGGCCGAGTGTTACCGCTCGGTTGAGCTGTATTTGGTGATTGGTTCTACTTCTTTTTCGATAGCAAAGAGCTAGCTAGTCGGCCCCAGCTGAACGGGGCGCTTCACGATCCATTGGTGAAGCTATGTCGCAGCACGTGTGTCGGGTTCCTTACGTGCATCAGGCCCCTCGACACAACGTGCGAAGGATCACGTATGCAGCAGGCATGGGCTTGTTGTGACGGCGTGGTTCGGAGCGTCGGAATGGTGATTGGCTTGTGGTGTCGGGTTGGCTCCTTCCGGCTCATTGCTACTGACGGCGGGTAATGTTGCCCGGCGAAGGAGTTATCCACATGGATAGCCATACCAAAGAAAGCAGCATCCGTTTGCTTAAACAGCTGCGCGATGTTTATCAAGGCCGACTCGACACTAGCGTTATCGAAGAAATCGAAGCAGTAGTTACAGCACTAGAGCAGGAAGGAACCTGCTCGAAATCTCTCTCCGCACTGTATTGGAGTGATCGTGTGTTGGAACTGATCGGCAAGGTGATACGGCTGGTGACGAACATCACTGATCTGATGAGCTGACGAAGATGGCAACGACAAACGCAGCAAGCCTTTCATGTTTTGGAGGCATATATGAATATCGGCAGCGCCATCCAAATGTGCCGTACCAGACGTCAGCTTAGCCAGAGCGATCTGGCCAAGTTGGCTGGTTGTTCGGTCTCCTACCTGTCGATGCTTGAAAACTCAAAACGAGATCCCACGCTCTCTACCCTGCAAAAGATTGCCGACGGTTTAAGGGTGCCGCTGGAGATCCTGTTCTTTTTAGGAGCAGACCGAGGAGAGCTTTCAGGTATCGACAAGGATCTTGCCGGTAGGTTGGCTATGACTGCGTTGGATTTGCTCAATGAACCGCAAAGCAGTCCAGCCTAAGTACGCCTTCAGCCCGGTCCGATCTTTGGGGAGTCTAAGCCGAGCGCTTGGATTGTCCGTTGTCGACTTGCAGCGAATTGGTCATGCAGCTGGCGGCTTGTATCGGGACGCTAAGCCAATCATCAAAGCTGATGGCAGCTTCCGGCAGACGTTTGATGCACTCCCTTTGCTGAAAAGTGTCCATCGGCGGATACAGACTCAGTTTTTCCAGAGAGTCGTGTTCCCCGATTACCTTACGGGTAGCCTGAAAGGGCGAGATGCTCGAAAAAATGCGGCTTTACATGCAGGCGCCGCCATCGTCGTAACCGAGGACATCAAAAACTTCTTTCCTAGCACAGGTGCGAAGGTTGTTCACTCAATCTGGGCGGGCTTTTTCGGGTTTGGGCCAGAAGTGGCCCAGCTTCTGACAATGTTGACAGTAAAAGACGGCTGCCTGCCTCAGGGTGCAATCACCAGTTCGTATCTGGCGAATCTCGCCTTTTGGGATCGAGAGTGGAGGCTGTACGAGAACTTACGCGATAGAGGGATTTCGTATTCCCGTTACGTTGATGACGTAACCTTTTCATCCAAAGAGCAGCTCGACAACGAGGAGATTGGCTGTTGCCTCGCTGAAGTCTATGGGCTCATGGCTTCGAAGGGTTTCAAAGCCAAAAGATCAAAGCACGAGATCCGACGCGGAAACGGTCCCATGTTGACCACCAAGCTCATGGTCAACGCACGTCCAGCATTGATGACCGGAGAGCGGCAGAACATACGCGCCGCCGTCCATCAGCTCGAAGTTCTCAGTAGAACTTCGACCGATCCAGTGAGCCTAAATACTGAGTTCAATCGGGTCTCCGGGCGCGTGGGGCGCCTGTCCCAGTTGCACCCGATGGAGGGAGTAGCTCTTAGGGCCAGGCTTGCGTCACTTCGTATGCGTATGGGCGAATGACTGGAACGGGTGGCGGAAGCTGCCGCCGTAGCGTCGAGCTGGCGGTTCGACGTTTGCCTCTTCGGGGGGGGTGTCTACGTACGATAGCTTCGAGGCGCTATTTTCATTCTGAGCACCAGTGCAACACAGGTGCTACACGACCCAAGAAGTGCACCCACAAAGTCGCTTCAGACTGAACTTTTTAGGTGTTGTCGGTCCAGTCCATCATCGGGGCGACGGATATGCGCCAGTCGCCGGGATCCGGCGACTTTTGGCTCTGCAGCTGACTTTCCTTGATCTCTGTGGCGCTCACGTTGCTGGGCATTTCCGGCAGTTTTCGGGTGTTTTGAGTGCTACGGTGCCACGTTGGTTGCTTCATCAGCAGCCGCTGGCATGGGCAAGTATCGTTCAACACCGCCGAAGCAACGACTCGATAGCGAAAACCTCCACGAATCCGGCGGCCTGCAGGGACGCTCATTTTTTTCCCGGAAAATCGGATCGTCCCACGACGGCGGGCTGTGCCTTGGCCACGGCGGGATCCGGGGAGCTGCGGAAAGCCTCGCCCAGATCGGCATTGCCCATGGCGTACACCCGTTTGTCGCGCAAGCCGGCAATGCCATCCTGCCACGCCGACAGCATGCGCTTGCCCATGTCGACGAAACCCGGGTGCTCCTTCATGGCATCACGCACGCTGGGGCCGACGTCGATCACCGCGTCCGTGATTCGATCGACCATGAACTTCTGGTCACGGGCGGAAATTCCGAAGGCTGCCGTGATGAATTGCTGAAGCTGCTTCCTTGGCGCCCAGGTCTTCTTCCCGCCGAAGGCTATGCCCGGAGGGTTGTTGCTGTAGTCCGCATACGCCGCGGTAGTGAACATGCCGCAAGCTGGCGTGAGATGGACGTCCTCTCGGCTGGTGTAGAGCAAGGCAACATTTTTCGCGTGGCAGTTGGCGTTTCGCAGCGCATAGGTCAGCAGCAGCATGACCGCCATTTGCTGAAAGACACCGGGCCGGTTGACGACCGGTACGTGATCGCGCACCGCCTTCGCGATACGCTCCCAGGTCGTCTCATACTTGGCCGCCGGGCGCAGACCAAGCAGCGCGCAGAAGTCCTCCATGCCCCAATGGGGAACGCCATGCTCGTCCACATCGAAGCGATCGACGATCAACGCTTGACCATCGCGCGAAATCGTGGTTCTGGCGGTGGGCATTACCCGGGCTGCGACTTGCATGCACAGGTGCTCGTTCAAGGTGACAAACGGCAAAAGCCCGGGTGAGCCCTTGATGATGTGCCGGTGGGTGACCAGCGTTATCTTCTTGTGGAGACCCGCGACTACCTTTTCCGCGTTCGCATCCAGGAATTTCGGAACCACGCCGGATACGCCACTGGTGGCGTGTTGACGCACCAGCTCCGCGAAGGCTTCCTCGGAATTGTCCCCTTGAAGCAGATCGGCGACATCCACCGATTTGGGCGGTTCCTTCAAATTGACGCCGGGCGGCGCCACCTGGATGCGACCGATCATGTTGCGGCCGATCACCGATAACAATGCCATGGGACTGGCGCCGATGTGTGGACCGAACTGCTCCTGCAGCACCTGAAGCAGGTAGCCCTCCGGCAAATTCATCTGGAATATCGGATGCAGCACGTCGTCCCAGAGGTAGGGGTCGTGGCGTACCCGCATGGTCAGCGAGACGAAGTCCTCCGGCGCCACGCCCCGGTGATAAGTCATCGAGCTCTTGAAGTCGCCGACGGACTCCAGCGCGGCGACTTCGCGACCAAGCACGTAGACCGAGAGCTTCACGTGCCACCCCGCTCGCGACGAAGTTCATCCAGAGAGCCTGACCACCCCATTTCGGTGAACCGCAACTCCATTCCCAGGACGGCCAGCACGGCCAACAGTTTTCGCGAACCGAATTCCGCCGTCTTTCCCCGCTCGAAGCGGGAAAGCGCTTCCTGGGTGAGACCGGCGCGCGCCGCGACCTCACCCTGCTTCAGGCCGAGCGATCTCCGCCGGGCGGCTACCGCCTCTCCAAGTTCGAGGACTGTCTGCATTTGATGTATTTGTCAAAAATGGGAGTCATAGGCCGATATTTGACAAATAGATCAATAAACAGATCTTACGCCTAGATGAGGTCTGGCGAGTGTGTCTGCCAATTGCGTCACAAACTACTTAATTTCTCGCGACAAATTGGCGCGCATAACCAAATCTTGATCCCCCTGAATGCCGATTCGTTAGACTCGCCTGCGCCAGCGAGGTCGAGTACCCGAGTCTTCCGATAAAGGCTGACTCGATCGATGTGCTGCGGGATGGCTCCGACATAGTTCGGCCTTCCATGCGGTATTCGCCGGCATTCCCAACGGCGGTTCCATCACCCCTTTGCCTTGGCGTAGGGGAGGCAGCCGTTTTATGGACGATTTTCATCAGTGCTCGGACGAGCACGACTCAACCCAGCTTCGCAAGTTTCCACGGCGTCGTCTTCATGCCGTGGCGGGTTTCTTGCGCCTGATTATTACTACCGGACCGGGTAAAGGATCGCCCAATTACGAGAACTCCAATCCGATGACAAATCTTGCAACTGCCGCAAAGACCTTTCTAATTCCACTTGCAGCGTCCGTCGCCCTCTATGCCGCGGCGGCACCATTCGCTTCGAATGCCAATGCTCAGGCCGCGACAACTCTCAAAGCACCCATCTACGGCGTCACCCTGGATGACCTGTCCAACATCAATGCGATCATCACGTCGCTGACCAAGCTGCCGTACAAGCCCACGGTCCGCGTGGTGTTCGATCCGGGCACGACCGCCGCCGAGTACTACCCCGCACTGGTCAAGCTGCACACGGTGGCCAACGTGATGGGCGAGATCATGGACTCGTACTACTTCCCGACCGACATCAACACCTATACGGCACGTACCAAGGAGCTGGTCTACGGCCTGAACGGCACAGTCGACGTGTGGGAGATCGCCAACGAGATCAACGGCGAATGGCTGCGACAGAATCCGGACGGCAGCAACACCACGGTGAATGCGGAAGAAGCCGCCATCGGACAGATGGTCGCCGCCGCGAATTCGATCGTGAAGGGCGTCGGCGGCAAGACCGCTATCACGCTCTACTACAACGACGACAGCAAGGGCAACAACTGCTGGGAGAAACCGCAGGACTACTGGAAGACCTGGCCCACCACCTTCCTGCCAGCTGCAGTGCGTCAGGGTGCCAACTACGCGTTTTTCAGCTACTACCCGTACCAGGACTGCCCGGGACTCTCCCCCTCGTGGGGCGCCGATTTCAGCGCACTCGAGAGCATCTTCCCGAACGCAAAGGTCGGCTTCGGCGAGATCGGCACGTCGAGCACCGGTGCGCCCACCTCGGTGCAGACGAACCTGATGAAGACGTATTACCCGATGGTCAATGCCAATAGAGATCCGAAGTTCGTCGGCGGTTTCTTCTGGTGGTACTACGCCGAGGAGATGGTACCGTACACCAAGGCGTATTGGACCCTGCTCGACCAGACGATCGCTCCGCTGAAGGTCCCGCAGTAAGGCCAGCGACCACTTCGTACGGATAGATCGATTGCCTTGCGCGATCGGCCTGGAAGCCAAACAGAACGCCTCCGGATGGAGGCGTTCTGTTTGTTCCGCCGCTACCGCTGCAGCACTCCTGCCATCTCCGGCAGATAACGCAACTCGAAGAAAACGCTGTCGCCGCCGCACGGCGCTCGCTGCGCCAACGCCGCGCCCGCTTCGACAGTGGGCAACGCCGAGGCAGTGAACGCCTTGTCCGCGCCGGTCTGGCGGAAGATTTCGTAGACGATGCCCTGCGCATGCATCC
This sequence comes from Rhodanobacter terrae, assembly GCF_042657005.1. Taxonomy (NCBI): domain Bacteria; kingdom Pseudomonadati; phylum Pseudomonadota; class Gammaproteobacteria; order Lysobacterales; family Rhodanobacteraceae; genus Rhodanobacter; species Rhodanobacter terrae. Next base: position 40,102 of record NZ_JBHSNG010000011.1, on the reverse strand, counting down.
CCGCGCATTGGCTCGCCGCGTCGAGATACAGCTCGCGCTCTCCCCGGTTCAGGCGTCCGGTGCCCGCGCCGTCCTGCACCCAGGCGCGCACGCCGCTGCGCTGGAGGTCGGCCAGCAGCTCGGCATAGCTCGATGGCGTCATGTTGCCTGCGAAGAACGAGGTCACGTAGACGGGCCGCCGCACGATGCCGTCCAGCTGCCGCCGCTCCGCCGCCAGATAATCCTGCAGACGCCTGCGCGCGGCAGGGTCGCGCCAGCGCCTGTCGTCGATCTCGATCGGCAGGTACCAGCCGGCGATCGCCTCGCTGCCCAGGTCGCCGGCCCATTGGCGGGCGACCTCGGCGTCGCGGCGGGACAGCGTATCCAGATACCCGCCCAGCTCCCCCGTCGACGCTTCCTGGCGTTGAAAAAAGGCGGGATCGCTGTCCAGGCCCAGCACGATGCGCAGGCCGGCCGCACGCGCCTCGCGCACCCGCTGCAGCAACCACGCATGCCCGGCCCGGTCGCCGAACGCGTCGCCGTAGCGGGTCCACTGCAGCACCAGCGTATCGAAGCCCCGTGCGCGCACTTGGGCAAACATGGACGGCCACTGTGCCTGCGCGATCTCGCGATCGCGCAGCTGTGGCTGATAGAAGATCGCCGTGGTCGCGCCGGCCAGCTGCGTCGCCAGCAGCAGCGTCAGCCCCGCGAGCCGGCGCAGCGTGAGGCTCACCACTGCGTCCTCACGATCAGGAACACCGCATTGTTCTCGCGCAGGTAACTGGTGAAAGCATGCTGTCCTTCCACCGCAACGATGAAGCGATGCGGATAGGCATCGTAGCGGGTTTCGCCGTACCACAGGTTCCACTGCAGGCCGACGCCGGCGCGCGCATCGCGCGCATAGCCCGCGCCGTGCGCGCGGTCGATGCCGGTGTATTGCATATGGACGTAGGGCTCGATGGTCTGGCCGTCCACCAGCTTGCGCTGCCAGCCCAGCTGATAGTCCGCGGTGAACACGGTTTGCCTGGCACGCAGGTAGCGGGCGACGTCGACGTAGAAGTTCTGGGCGAACCAGCCCGACCCGGTCGCGTGCCAGTCGTCGGCGATCCGCGGGCTGAAGGACCACGACCCGCTGGCACGCAGCATGGTGTCGTTGTGGGTGTCGCGGCTGTTGCCGGCAGGCGTTTGCTGCTCGATGGACAACACGACGTTCTGCGACAGCAGCGGCTTCCAGTGCACACCCACACCCAGCATCGGCGAATGCACCGGCCACACCGAACCGCTGGCGCCGCTGCCGGCGAAGATGCGCGCGTAGGCGGCCAGCGTATTGGCATCGCCGCCGGTGAGACGCGGATCGAAACGGTATTGCGCCTCGAGTTGCATGTAACTGCGATAGGAGACGCCAGGCGCCGCCGCGTTGGCCGCCGAGGACACCGTATCGCCCAGGGTCATGTCGGCATTGAAGCGCCACTTGCGACCCAGATCCTCGTGCAGGCGCCGCAAGGTATAGCGTTCCTGGTCTTCGTCTTCCTGCGCCGTGCCGCCGCTCCCGGCGTCGGCGGCGGGACCGAGCTGGTCGATCGCCTGTGCCGCATAGGCCTGCGCTTGCGCGTCGTCGCCGAGTTGCTGGTGCACGTACAGCAACTGCCGGGTCAATGCCGGATCGTCCGGGTTGGCCTGGTGCGCGCGCTCGAATTGCACCACCGCCTTGTCCGGCGCACCTGTCTGCAGATAGGCGTAGCCCAGCGAAGCCGCCAGCCTGGGGTCGTCGGGCGCGAGCGCGCTGGCGCGCTGCAGCGAAACCAGCGCCTGCTGCGCTTCGCCGGCGTGGCTTTGCAAGGCCGCCAGGCGCGCGTAATAGCGCGGATCGGGATGCATGGCCACCGCGTTTTCCAGATCGGCACCGGCCAGCGCCGGATCGCGTGGCTCGTCGGCCTGCGCGCGTAGCCACCAATACCTGTGATCCCGCTGGCCGCCATGCGCTGCATAAGTGTCGAGCCAGGAACGTGCCACGGCCGGTTGGTCGATGGCGAGTGCGGTGGTCGCGGCGGCCATCAGATCGGTCGGCTGCATGTGCGCCGCCGGTACCGAGCGCCAGGCCTGCAAGGCCGTTGCATAGTCCTGGGCGCTATAGGCCTGATAAGCCAGCGCCCGGGCAACCTTGCTGTCGGGCTTGCGCTTGTTGGCCTCGGCATAGGCGTACTCGGCAAGACCGGGCCGGTCATTGCCGTAGCAATCGCCGAGCTGCCGCCACAATTCCGCGGGATAACCGGGCGAGAGATCGACCATCACCTGACGGATGCCATCGCAGTCGCGCAGCGCGGCAAGGATGGGAATCTGCGCCATGCGCAGCGGCACGCTTTCCAGCGGCCGCCGCAGGCGTGCGCGATCGTCGGCGGAAAACCGCGCCGGCTGCTTTTCCGCCAGCACGGCCAGACGGGAAAACAATGCCGATGCGTTCGGGTTGCCGGCAAACGGGTATGCACCCAGCAGCAGTTGTTCTGCCTCCCCGCCGGCACCGGCGTCCATCAGACGGTAGCTAAGGGGATCGAGCAGATGGTGCCCCTCCGGTTGGCTGACCAGGACCTCGGCCTGCTGCCTTGCCTCGGCGTACCGGCCTTGTTGCAGATCCAGGCCGAAACGATCTTCGCGGAAGCTGCTGTCGGGCAGTCGCGACAGCATACGCTGCACCATCGCGCTGTCGCCGCGTGCCATCGCCAACGACACCGAAACGCGCGCCTGCAACGCCGCGTTGGCAGGATAGTGCGAGGTATAGCCGGCCAGCAGCTGCGGTCGGTCGTGCGCCACCCAGGCGAGCAGGTTTACCCATTGCCGCTCGTCTTTGTCGCTGGTGAATGCAGGCTGGCGGGACGCCATATAGGCGGCCAGCCCTTTGCGATCGTTGTGATCGGCCATGGCCTGAGCCATGGCCAGGTCCTGCGCCGGAGCATCCAGCCCGCGCCGCGACTGCAGCTGGCGCGCCGCATCCAGCCTGCCCAGTTGTAGCAGCAGATTGAACCACTGACCGCGTTCGTCGGCACTGAGTTTGTCGTCCGCGTCCAGGTCGGCCAGTTGCGCATCGGCGCGCTGAAGGTCTCCCAGGTAAATCGCGCGCTGGACCAGCGCATGGCGCAACGCCAGGCCTTCAGGGCTGCGCGCGAAATCCGCTACATCGAGTTCTGCCTGCGCCTTGGCGAGATCACCCGCCTGCAAGTCGTCGAAACCCCGCTTCGCGCGGCACACCGGCCTGCCGTCGCGACTGCAGTCCACGGCCGGTGTCGCGGCAACGGATCGGGCGGCGCGCAGTCGCGGATCGTTCGGCGTGTAGCGGCGTTGTTCGTCCAGCAGCTTCTGCGCTCGCGCCGGATGGCCGAAATGCCGATAGGCCTCGGCCAGGTCCAATGCCGTGTCGACGCTCTGCGGTGCCAGTGCGCGGGCGCGCTCGAACTCCGCAATCGCGACGTGCTCATCCCCGGCGCGCACGGCCGCGTAACCGGCCTGACGATGCGGATACACCATGAACTGCCGATAGCGGCTGCTGTCGATGGCCGATTCCTGCCCCGCGGCACAGAGCGGCCACGCCGGCGCCATCGCGAACAGCGCCATCGCATATCGGGTTGCCCATGGCCGTTTCATGCCGCTCGATCCGTCGGCATCGCCAGTTGCGCCGGCATCTCGGCCTCCTTCTCGATGAGGTTCGCGATGCTCGGCTGCAGTGTGGCCTGAAGAGCCAGCGCGCGATCCAGTGTTTCGCGACTGATCGCACCGTGCCCGACCAGAAACTCTCCCAGCGGCTGTGCGCTGCGCGCGTGGTTCAAAAGCAGCGACCTGAATGCCACATCATCCAGATGCCCCTGCGCGACCAGGATCTCGCCCAGCATGACCTGGCGGGACACGTAGCTGTCCCACACTGGCGCCACGCGGTCGCCATGAATGCGCCCATGGCGAGCCGCGACTTCGAGCAAATGACGCGGGTCACGGTCACGATCGCGGTCACGCACATGCGCATACCAGCGGCGCAGACCGACTGCAACCTGGCCCTTGTGCGCGATCACATAGCGCACCGGCCGGCCCAGCCGGCGCGCGATCGCCGCCAGCGACACCGGGTCGATGTAGGACTCGCTGGCGAGAACCAGTGTGCGTCCTTCGTGGCGCAGCGGCATTACGGCATAGTGCAGCGCCATCCGCGCCGGAAGCACATCCGGCAGTTCGCGCGGCAACCCGGCGAAGTCCGCCGATTCGCAACCGACACCGATCTGCTCGGCGATCGAGCGGGCCAATTGCGCGGCGGTGATGCGGGACTGGTGGATCATCGAGCTGCCCAGGTGCAGGCCATCGATGCGACGCAGCTCCGCCTCGCGCAATTCCGGCACCGATACCACGCCATTGCCGACCAGTATTTCGTCGAGCGAGCGCTTGGCGCGGTTCTCGCCGCCGATGCTGGGAAAATCGTGAGTGGTCTTGTCCCACGCCACGCGACGCGGATCGCCGCACTTGATGATCTGGCGGATCGCCCGCCAGTTGGCGAGGAAATTGATCAAGTTGCCCCACAGCAGCCGCGGTATCGACAGCAAGCCCTGTTTTACGCCGTAATAGCCGGATACAAAGATGATCCGCTGCAGCATGCGGTTGCCCATCAGCGCGATGTTCGCCGTCAGTATGCCGTCGAACCACGGCCGTCCTTCGAAGATCGAGACGAAGCGCGGCGCTTGCGTCCACACCTGCTGCAGCAGCCAGATCGCGATCAGCTGGAGCAGGATCAGCATCGCGGCGAAACTCACGAAGTTGTTGATCGCGCCCTTGCGGTCGCGCCACAGGAAGTAGTTGAGCACCGGTCCATGCTTCCAGCCGTGCGTGCGGTAGCCCTGGTAGACGATGCCGATGATCCAGCGCGACTTCTGCCGCACCGCCGTCATCAGCCGGTCTGGGAAGTATTCGCGCACGCAGATCACGTTGGACTCGCGCCAGCTCTGGCCGAAGCGGTTATCGCATGCAGGGCGGCGCTGGCGACGCAGCACCGGAAAACGCACGAAGATCTCATGCATGCCCCAGCCCTTCAGCCGCAAGCCGATGTCGTAGTCCTCGGTAAGGCTCTGCACGTCGAACGCGATGCCGTTGCCTGCCTCTATCAGCGTGAGCACGGCGCGGCGGCTGAAGCAGGTGCCGACACCGGCGCTGGGTACCTGACCCGCCAGCGCTTCGCGCACCGGCACGTCCTTGCCATGCAGCTCGGCAAATTCGTCCAGGTAATGCAGGCTGGTGAAATTGCTCCATTGCCGCGCGAACGGGTAGACCGGAATCTGGATCAGGTCCTTGCGGCCGACCAGGTAGTTGAACAGCCGCAGTTCGTGCTCGCACACGACGTCTTCGGCGTCGTGCAGGATGAAGCCCTCGAACGTGAGGCGGGCGCGCTGCTCGAACTGCAGGATGGCGTCCAGCACGTTGTTGAGGCAGTCGGCCTTGCTGGTCGGCCCGGGCCGCGCGCACACCACCTTGTGCACATTGGGAAAGCGCGCGCATACCTCGTCGACATCGCGCTGGGTATCCGGGTCGTTCGGATAGGTGCCGACGAAGATGTGATAGTTCTCGTAGTCCAGCGTGGTCGCGACCAGCTCGGCCATATGACCGATCACGCCGGTTTCATGCCAGGCCGGCACCATGATCGCCAACGGCTTCTCGGCCGGTCCGTACAGCTCCTGATAATCGGTGCGCTCGTACTTGCTATAGATGAACATCGACTTCCACAGCCGATGCGACCAGTAGGCGATGTCGATGAACAAATCGTCCACGCCGCTTACCAGCATCAGTAACGCGATCGCCGTGGCGACCACGCTCAGGCCGTAGAGATAGGTTGAGAATCCGTCCAGCCACCACATGCCGAGCCTCCACCGCGTCAACTCGCCGCGCGCAGGCGCTGACCGCACGCCAACGCGTTCTGCAGCAGGTCGGTGATCCGGACGCTAGCCTGGCCATCACCGAACGGATTGCCCGCACGCGCCATCGACCGGTACGCGGCCGGGTCCGACCAAAGTTCCTCGATCTGCCCCACGATGGACGCACGTTGTGTGCCGGCCAGCCGGGCGCAACCGGCTTCGATCGCCTCCGGCCGCTCGGTTTCGGTACGCAGCACCAGCAGCGGCACACCGAACGTCGGCGCTTCTTCCTGCAGGCCGCCGGAATCGGTCAGTACCAGCCAGGAGTCGATCAGCGCCTGCTGCATCTCCAGGTAGTCGAACGGTGGACTCAGGTGCACGTTGTCCAGCTCGCCGAGGATGGCATGCACTGGCTGACCCACCACGGGATTGAGATGCACCGGGAACAGCACCTGCAACTCCGGGTGACGACTCGCGACATCGGCGATCGCGTAGCAGATCTCGCGCAGGTCGCTGCCCCAGTTCTCGCGGCGATGCGCAGTGACCAGCAGGTGGCCGCGGCCCTCCACGCGGCGCCGCAGCCGGCGATGCCGTACCACCCAGTGCTGGGCGTCGATCACGGTATTGCCGGTGATGAACAGGCGCTCCGGCGGAATCGCCTCGTCGCGCAGCGCCCGCGCTGCGCGCTCGGTCGGTGCGAAATGGAAGCAGGTAATTCGGCTGATCATCTGGCGCAGCCCCTCCTCGGGGAATGGCCGTTCCAGGTCGTAGGTACGCAGGCCCGCTTCGACGTGTGCGACAGGAATTCCGCGATGGAACGCGCTCAGCGCGCCGAGAAAAGTACTCTCGGTATCGCCCTGCACGATCACCAGCGACCAGGACCCGGCCGCCATCACGCCGTCGAGCAAACTGCGGCAGCCCGTGCTGAATTCGCACAGACTCTCACCGCCGCGCTCGAGTGCGATGTCCGGAGTGATGTCGAAGCAGGCAAGCATCTGGCGTGCCATTTCGTCGTGCTGCCCGGTGTGCAGCCACCGAGGCCGCGCCCATCCGCTGGCGCGCAGGCTGTGATAAAGCGGCGCCAGCTTGATGATTTCCGGACGCGTGCCGCAGATGATCAGGATGTCCTGCATAGATCTCCCCTTGCAGGACGGCGCGCGGCCCTGCTACGCGGCACCTTTCCTCAGCCTTCAACGCTTTTGGTCAGTAGCGGGGGCAGCCGGATGCGCGATCGGGCGGCATCCGCGGCAGGCAAGCACTGACGGCCAAGGAATCCTGCTAGATGTTCAAAAATGAGAACTGGTTCTCAAATTCGAGGGCATTGTCGACGAGATATCGGCCGAATTGCACTTGACTAAACGCCATATATCGTGTGGGTATCTAAGAATACGGACCGTTCGGACGTAAGCTCGCCGATGGAAGGCAAGGCGTCCCTTTCGCGTGATCGGGGCTTGGGGGATGTGGATTGCATTTCCGGCAATGCGCGCGGCAGCCGCGCGTCGATCCATCACTGCGCGAGGAATTCCCATGACCAGGCCAACGTTTTTCGGGCCGTCGACTTTCAAGTCTCTCGCCGTTAGTGCGCTACTGGTATGCGCCGCGGCTTCCGGCCCGATGTCCCTTGCCAGCACAGCGCAAACAGCCTTTGCGCCGGCGGTGGCCGTACAGTCCACCGGCTACCGCACGCTTCCCGCGCCGCCGCCGCCGCCCGGAGCAGCGCTGCCGACGAAGAACTCGCTGACCGCGCTCTCGACGCCGACCACCCACGTGACGTCCGCCGCGCTGCTGGCACCGAACAGCTACGCCGGCGCTCCTGGTGCAAACCCGAACCAGAACACCTTGGTGCTGTACGACACCTCCGGCCAATGGGGCTGGCTGGGCGAGGCTTACGGCGTGATGGCAGGCAACCTGGTCACCCATGGCAGCAAGTACACCTTGCATCCCGCGGTGAACTACGTCGCGGGCGAACTGGGCAGCTACACCGGCCTGATCTATATCGGCTCGACGTATGACGAACCGCTGCCGACCGCGCTGCTCGACGACGTGCTGGCGACCACCAAGCCGGTGATGTGGATGAACGACAACATCTGGCAGCTGTCCGCCCGCGCCGGCAATTTTGCCGGCCAGTACGGTTTCACGCCGATGTTCTTCGACTTCAGCAATGCGCTGACAGTGACCTACAAGGGCGTCGCGCTGCAGCGCAATGCGCTGACGGTTCCTACCGGCCTGCTGCAGACGACGATCGACGATCCCACCAAGGCGCAGGTGCTCGCCACGGCAACCAATGACGTCGGCGGCACCATCAACTGGGCCACCCGCGGCGCCAACCTGACCTATATCGGCGAGATCCCCTTCAGCTATACGGGGCCGAACGACCGCTATCTCGCGGCCGTCGATCTGATCAGCAAGGTGTCCAACCCGGCCATGCTGTCGCGCAAGCGCGCGCTGGTGCGAATCGAGGACGTCGGCCCGGATGCCGATCCGGCCGAGCTACGCGCGGTCGCCGACTACCTGTACAGCGTGCATGTGCCTTTCAGCGTGGCGGTAATCCCGTACTACGTGGACCCGAACGGGTATTACAACAACGGCGTACCGGTTTTCCAGCATCTGTACCAGGCACCCAACGTGGTCAAAGCGCTGAAATACATGCAGTCGAGGGGCGGCACGCTGCTGATGCATGGATATACGCATCAGTACTCCAATATCGCCAACCCCTACAGCGCCGTCAGTGGTGACGATTTCGAGTTCTTCCGCGCGCATATCAATTCGGCAAACTATGTGGTCTTCGACACACCGGTAGCGGAAGACTCCGCACTGTGGGCGCACGGACGCATCGCGAACGGTGAGCAGGAATTCGCCAAGGCGGGCCTTCCCGTGCCTGCCATTTTCGTTCCGCCGCACTACGCCGCCTCGGCCATCGACTATCAGGTATTCCAGCCCGCGTTCACTGCGCGCTACGACCGCGGCCTGTATGCGGCAGGCTGGTGCCCGAACGGGGCGTGCGGAACCGGCACGCCCGACTACACCCGGATCTATGGCGAGTTCTACCCGTATCTGGTGCGCGACATCTACGGCTCGGCAGTGGTACCCGAACAGCTCGGCAACGTCGAGCTGGTCGAGTTCAACAACAACCCGCCGCGCTTCCCCGCCGACATCCTGTACAGCGCCAACTGCAACACCGTCATCCAGGATGGCGTGCAGAGCTTCTTCTTCCACCCCTACCTGGATATCAGCTACCTGAAGCAGATCGTCGCGGGCCTGCAGGCAATGGGCTATACCTTCGTACCCGCGAATACCGTCAAGCAGGGCTGACGGATCGTGGCTGGCAGGCCGCCGCTGTAATGGCGGCCTGCCTTTGCGCAGAACCTGGTGCCGGCAGCGGCATGCCATATCGCGTAAAATCCCCGGTTGGCCCTGACCAATGGCGACATTCGCCAGGCCCGCGGAATCCCGCTCCGCCTGCGAGCGGGCATCGTTGCCGCAGTACGCGATGCCGCCCCGACCGGAAACATCGAGACAACCATGGTGGCAATGGCAACCGAGCACGTGATCGACGTGCGGCACTGGAACGACACGCTCTTCAGCTTTCGCACCACGCGCGATCCCGGCTTTCGTTTCGACAGCGGACAGTTCGTGATGATCGGGCTGGAAACGGACGGACGGCCGCTGATGCGCGCCTATTCCATCGCCAGCGCCAACTGGGAAGAGCACCTGGAGTTCTTCTCGATCAAGGTTGCCCATGGCCCGCTCACCTCGCGCCTGCAGCACCTGCAACCCGGCGACACGCTGATCGTCACCCGCAAGCCCACCGGCACGCTGGTGCTGAACGATCTCAAGCCCGGCAAGCATCTCTACCTGCTCGGCACCGGCACCGGACTGGCGCCGTTCATGAGCATCGTCCGTGACCCGGACACCTACGAACGCTTCGACAAGATCGTGCTGGCCCACGGCGTGCGCCACATCGACGATCTCGCCTATGCCGACTATCTCGAACGCGAACTGCCGCAGCACGAGTACCTGGGCGAACTGGTGCGCGAGAAGCTGATCTACTACCCCACCGTCACGCGCGAGGCATTCCGCCATCGCGGGCGCATCACCGATGCCATCGTCGACGGCGTGTTGAGCGAAGCGACCGGCCTGCCGCCACTGAATCCCGCCACCGACCGCGTAATGCTGTGCGGCAGCCCGGTGATGCTCAACGACCTGTGCACGCTGCTTGACGGCCGCGGCTTTCACGCTTCGCCGCGCACCCGCGAGCCGGGCGACTACGTGGTCGAACGGGCATTCGTGGAGAAGTGACAGGCGAGGAACGAGTGGAGAGGAGTGAGAAACGAGTGGAGGCACGGCTTTCTCTCGTTTCTCACTCCTCTCCACTCACTTTTGCTCCAACCGTCGCATCGACGAGGCCCGCATGATGGATATCGCGCTGTACGTACTCGCCGCACTGTTGATCGTCGGCGGTCTGGCCGGTGCCGTGCTGCCGACGCTGCCGGGGATTCCGATGATCTTCGGCGGAATCTGGCTGGTCGCCGCGGTAGACGACTACCGGCATCTCGGCCTGTGGTGGCTGCTGATCATCGGCGCACTGGGCAGCCTCGGCGTCGTCGTGGATTTCGTCGCCAGCACGCTGGGCGCCAAACGCGTCGGCGCCAGCAAGCTGGCCTTGTGGGGCGCCACGGCGGGCACTCTGATCGGGATGTTCTTCGGCGTCCCCGGCCTGCTGTTCGGGCCGTTTCTCGGCGCGCTCGGCGGCGAGCTGGCTTCCGGCACCAGCGTGCTGCGGTCGGCACACGTCGGCGTCGGCACCTGGCTCGGCCTGCTGTTCGGCACGCTGGTCAAACTCGTGCTCTCGTTCGTGATGGTCGGCTTGTTCGGCGTGGCGATGCTGTTCGGTTGAGCAGGCCGCAGCTCAGCGACGCGATCTGCGCGACACGCCGGCGGCGCTCTTGGCCAGCCAGCCGGCCAGCTGCATCGTGTCGCGGCTGAGCGCGGCGGGCAGCACGATGTAATGCCGGCTCGGCGCCGCTCCCGGCTGGGCGATCAGCCGCGACGCGCCGGCAAGCTGCAGCAGCGCCGGCTGGTCGGCCGGAGCCAGTTTCAACGCCAGCCTGCCCGGCGTCAGCCAGGCGCAGGGCTTTTCATCGAGCCAGGCCATCAGCCCGCCGAACATCGGCTTGAAGCGCAAGTCGTGCAGCTTGCCCAGATGCGCGGCCGCGTCCTCGAGCTCGCCACGCGTGGCGGCGAGTGCCTCCGGCACGCTCATGCCCGTGTGCCGGGAATCACGTACAGCAGCACGGCGAGGAAATGCAGCACGCTGCCGGCCAGCACGAACACGTGCCACAGCGTGTGGTGGTACGGCAGCCGCCGCCACAGGTAGAACGGCACACCCAGCGTGTAGGCCGCACCGCCGCCGATCAGCAACAGCATGCCGCCAGCCTGCAGGCGCTGGCTGAGCGGCTCGAACGCGACCATGCCGATCCAGCCCATGCCTACGTACAGCAGCACGGCCAGCTTGTGATACCGCTTGAACAGGCCCAGCTCCAGCACGCTGCCGGCCAGCGCCAGCATCCACACCGCCACGAACAGGGTCCAGCCCCAGACACCGGGCAACACGATCAGGGTGAACGGCGTATAGGTACCCGCGATCAGCACATAGATCGCGATGTGATCGAGCGCGCGCAAGGCCGGCTTGGCGGCCGCGACCGAAATCGCGTGGTACAGCGTGGAAGCGGTATACAGCAGCACCAGCGACGTGCCGAACACCGCGCAGGCCACCACGGTGAGCGCGTTGCCATGCAGCGCCGCAAACGCCACCAGCGTGGCCAGCCCGGCGACGCTGAGCACGATGCCGACGCCGTGAATGACACTGCTGGCCAGTTCGTCGCCGAAGCTGTAGCGCGGGATCAGCGCGCCGGATGTGACGGACATGGTGGACTCCTGGCTACGCGGCGGACGCCCGATGGCGCCTCGGCTACCTTAGCGGGCGTGTCGACGCTTGCCTACCGTCGGCCTGCGGTACTGCGCGACCGCGGCCATCCCCTTGATCGAGAGCCCGTTGTCGATGGTGGATTTTTTCGGCGTACCCGACAGCGTCGACCTCATATGGCCATCCAGCCGTCCGCTTGCACAAGCTCGCCGCACAGGCATACGCTGCAGTCGCGGCAGCGCGATCCCCCTGCTCACGCAGCGCGACTGCCGCTACATCCCCACAGCCGATGTCAGGAGGTCGCCCATGTCGTCCGCAAGCCTGGCCGTTGCTCATCGCACACACCCCGACAGTGCACGTATCGCCGCCCTCAGCGCCGCTATGGCACTCAACCTGGCCGTCATCGTGATCGCCACCCGACCGATCACTCCGGCGCAGCTCACCGCCGTCCGCCAGCTGGCTCCGGCTTCGCTGATCCGGATCATCGATCCGCCGGCGGTGCTTCCACCACCACCGCCAGTCGAGCTGGCTCCTTTGCGGCACCCGCCGACACCACCGCATGCGATCCTGCGGCCCACACCGGTCAGCCCGCCCGTCGTCCTGCCCAGCGAGGAAGGCCATATCGCCGCACCGCCGGTCAGCCCGCCGACGCTGCTTCCCAGCCGTGCCGCTCCCGGTGCCGGCGTGGTGGCGCCTCTGGCCGAAGCCAGCCTGGCCTATCGCGCGGCGCCGTTGCGTTTTCCCGTGCAGGCCCAGCGGCAGCACATGCACGGCACCGTGCTGCTGCAGGTACTGGTGGATGAAACCGGCAAGCCGCTGCAGGTGACGGTGGAGCAAGGTAGCGGCTATGCCCTGCTCGACCGCAGTGCACGTGACCAGGTCCTCGCCGGCTGGCGCTTCCAGCCTGCGATGGTGAACGGGCGGGCGGTGCGCGCCTGGGCCCGGGTGCCGGTGAGTTTCCAACTGCTCGATTGACCGATCCGCCAAGCCCGGCCGGTATCCCCGGCCGGGCTTTTCCGCGCTCGCAGTCAGGCGCCTCGACAAGGCTAATATCCGCGGTCGTCTTACGCGTCTTTAACGATACGCATGCTCCACTGGCACCCATCCACCCTGCCAGGTTTCACGCATGGGCAAGCACGCGAACACCTTGAAAACCCTGCGCGCGATCGCGCTCGAACATGGCGCCGCCGAGCAGCCCGACCTCGCCCTGATGGCACGCGAACTGGGCCGGGTGGTGCATCAGAATGCTCCGGCAATCGCCGCACGCCTGGCACCGCCGCACGCGCGCCGGCGCGGCTTCGAACGCTGGCTGCTGGCCGAACGCAGCAAGCCGGCACTCAGCGTGCTGGTGATGGCATGGCCACCGAACCATCTCACCCCCGTACACGATCACGCCGACCTTTGGGGCCTGGAGCTGACCTTGCACGGTGCACTGGAGGTGCAGTCGTACACCCGCGACCCCCTTTCGGGTGACTTGCGCGCGCAAGGCCTCGACTGGCTCGGCCCGGGCGACGCTACCTGGTTCGAGGGCGACCGGCACCATGCTCACCGCTGCCGCAATCTGTCCCGCTGCGAGACGGCGCTCTCCCTTCATGTCTACGGCGGCGATCTGGCGGAGTACCTCGCTTACGAACAGGAGGAGCCGCCCGGGCGATGGGTCGCCCGGCCCCGGCGCAGCGTGATCGCCGGGCATCTGCAGCGCTGACCAGCTCTGACTCGACACCAACCTGCAGGGAATTTCATGTTTCGACGGGTCGCCATCATCGGAGGCGGTGCCGCGGCAGCCACGCTGCTCAGCGAACTGCTGGAGCGCAAGCCGCCGCTGCCGCTGCATCTGGACTGGTACACCGGTGGCGGCATGTCTGCGCGCGGCGTGGCTTACAGCTCCAGGTCGGACCGCCATCTGCTGAATGTGCGGGCAGCCTCGATGGGGATGTTCGCGGGCAGGCCGCGCGGCTTTCTGGACTTCGTGCAGCGCGACGATCCGACGATCGCCGGCACCGACTTCCTGCCGCGTCACCGCTACGGCGACTACCTGGAGGCGGAGGTGGCGCGCGCACTGCAGCAAGGCAAGACGCACGGGCATGACGTGAACATCATCCCGTTCGCGGTCGACGCGCTGGTACCCGAGCGCGAGGGCGCCACCGTGATCCACGGCGAGGAAAGCCATCAGGTGGACGCCGCCGTGCTGGCGCTGGGCGTGCTGATGCCGCAGCCGCTGCCCGGCGTCAGCGCCGGAGCCCTGGCCAGCGGCCGCTACGTGGTGGATCCGTGGAGGCTGCTGGCCGCGGCCGCCGAGATGCAGCCGCCGCGCAAGGTTGTGCTGATAGGGCTGGGACTGACCGCGGTCGACGTCCTGCTCGAACTCTCCGCGCAATGGCCGCAGGCCGAATTCATCGCGGTCTCCCGTCATGGGTTGTCGCCCGAGGCGCACCTGCGCGCGGCCGCCGCGCCCGCCGACGACAGCGCCGAACTGGTCGAGGCGATGCATGACGCACCGGAAATCCGGCACTGGGTGCGCCTGCTGCGCGAGGCGATCGCGCAGGAAGGCAAGGAGTGGCGCACCGTCGTCGACAGCCTGCGGCCGCATGTGCCCGGCCTGTGGGCCGATCTGCCGCTGGAACAGCGCGCGCGTTTCATGCGCCATGCGCGCTGGGCGTGGGAACGCATCCGTCACCGCATGCCGCCGCAGGTGGGCGCAGCGATCACGGTGCTGGAGCAGACCGGGCGCCTGCAACGCCAGCGCGGACGTGTGCAGTCGGTGGACGCGGTCGGCGATACCTTGCAGCTGGGCCTGCGCCACGCCGGCGCAGCGCGCACCTTGAGTGCCGACCTGGTCATCCAGACCGTCGGCATGGATACCGACGTGCGCCGCACCAGCCATCGGCTGATCCGCCAATTGCTGACCAACGCGCATATCGCGGCCGACCCGCTCGGGCTGGGCGTGAAGGCCGATGCGAACGGCCGGCTGCAACATGACGGCCAGCACTGGCCGCACCTGTTCGCCATCGGCAGTCTGTTGCGCGGCACGCTGTGGGAATCCACCGCGATGCCGGAGATCCGCCAGCAGGCGCGCCATCTGGCCGATCGGCTGCTGGGCGCCTAGCGCCGCCGGCGCCCGCGATGACAGCCAGCGCGCTTACCCTGGGCATCGTCTTGCTGCACGTGCTTGGCATGTTCGCGGCGATGCACGCGGTGATGCATACACGCACACCGCAAGGCGCGATCGGCTGGGCGCTGGGTTTGTTGGTGCTGCCGTACGTAACCCTGTTGCCCTATCTGTATCTGGGCTCCAGCCGCTTCCTCGGCTACCGCGTGGCGCATCGCCCGCCGCCGCGCTCGACGTCTGCCGCGGCGGATACGACGGACACAACCGCCATCGACGCCGGGTGCACCCGATTCGCCGCCATCAGTGCGCTGCAGAGGCGACCGTTCCGCAGCGGCCACAAACTGCGCCTGCTGATCGATGGCGAAGCCGCATTCGAAGTCATGCTGGCGGCGATGGCCGCGGCAGAACACTGCCTGCTGGTGCAGTTCTTCATCATTCACGACGACGCGCTGGGCCGGCGCCTGCAGCAAATACTGCTGGAGCGCGCGGCCGCCGGCGTGCACGTCTGCGTGCTGTTCGATGGCATCGGCAGCCACGCGCTGCCGCGGCGCTATGTCGACACGCTTCGCGCCGGCGGCGTGGCGATCCACCGGTTCGCCACCCACCGCTGGCGCAACCGGCTGCAGCTGAATTTTCGCAACCATCGCAAGATCGTGGTGGTGGATGGCGCACGGGCTTTCATCGGCGGCCTCAACGTGGGTGACGAATACCTGGGCCTGAAACCGCCGCTGGCGCCGTGGCGCGATACGCAACTGGAGCTGCAAGGGCCAGCCGTGGCCGACCTGCAGCAGCTGTTTGCCGACGACTGGCAGTGGATCACCGGCGACCTGCCGCCGCTGCTGCCCTCGCCACCGTGTGACGGCCATGCCAGTGCGCTGGTCGTCGCCAGCGGCCCGGCCGACCCGCAGGAAACCGGCTCGCTGTTCTTCGCCGCCGCCATCAACGAGGCGCGGCAGCGCGTATGGCTGAGCACGCCTTATTACGTGCCCGACAACGCCGTGCGTGCGGCGCTGCAGCTGGCGGTATTGCGGGGGGTCGACGTGCGCGTGCTGATTCCGGCCCGGCCGGACCACCGCACCGTATTTCTCGCCTCGACACTGCACGCCTACCACGCCGTGCGCGCCGGCATCCGCGTGTTCCGCTACCAGCCCGGCTTCCTGCATCAGAAAGCGCTGCTGATCGACCGCGACAGCGCCGCGATCGGCAGCATGAACCTGGACAGCCGCTCGTTCCGGCTCAACTTCGAGGTCGCCGCGCTGGCCGTCGATCCCGTCTTCGCCGCCGACGTGGCGACGATGCTGACCGAGGATTTCCGCCACGCCCGCGCCGTGGACGAGCGCGAATATCGCGATGCGCCGTACCTGCGCCGGGTGGCGATGCACGTGGCGCGGCTGTTCGATCCGCTGCTGTAAGCGATGCCGCACTGCGGCTTGCCTGCCGCGCGTCGTCATCATGGACTGGAGCACTCGCTCGTGGATTTTCCGACATGCGCCGTCTGGTCCTGCTGCTTCTCTCGATGACCGCCAGCCTCGCCAGCCATGCCGGTGAACCTGCGCACTTCGTACCGCGCTCGCTGGAGCTGCATGGCAAGACCTATCGCTACCAGGTCTTCGTCCCGGACGGCTGGACGGCCAAACGCAGCTGGCCGGTGGTGCTGTTCCTGCATGGCAGCGGCGAGCGCGGCAGCGACAATCGCAGCCAGCTCAGCCAGGGCCTGCCGCCGTGGCTCACGCAGCACGGCAAGGACTTCCCCGCGGTGGTGGTGAATCCGCAGGTGCCGACAGACCGCGACTGGGGCGGCGAGATCGAGCAGGTGGCGCTGCAGGCGCTGGACGACAGCATCGCAAGCCGGCACGGCGATCGCCGGCGGCCCTACCTCACCGGCTTGTCGATGGGCGGCTACGGCTCGTGGCAGATCGGGCTGGACCATCCCGGCATCTTCGCCGCCGCCGCGATCATCTGCGGCGGCATCCGCCATCCCAACGACCTGGAGTGGTTGTACGTGCAGGGCATTCCCGCCCAGGTCGCCGACCCGTATGCGTGGGTGGCCATGCACATCGGCAAACTGCCGGTGTGGATCTTCAACGGTGCCGTCGACGAGGTGGTGCCGCCGGACGAATCGCACCGCATGCACGCCGCCCTCGAGACGAGGCGCGACGAGATCCGTTACACCGAGTTTCCCGGCGTCGGACACGGTTCATGGAACGCGGCTTATGCCACCGCGGAACTGTGGCCGTGGATGTTCGCGCACCGGCTCCCGGTCACCCGATAACTCGCCGAAGCATTCCGGCCGGCGCCGGCGTCTCAACCCGACTCGCGCTTGCCGCCGGAGTCTCCCCGCCGGCGACTGCACCACAACCAGCCGACGTACAGGCCCAGCGCCACGCCCAGCAATTCGCACAACACCCGCGTGCCGATGCCGTCCGGGTCATGCACCTGCGCCAGTTTGGCCTTGAGCAACTGCAGCGACTGCAGGCGCGCGTAGTTGAAATAGAACAGATCCCACAGGTCGCCGCTGGCGGTCAGCACGGTCGCCAGCAGGAACGACCAGCCGATCTGCGGGCCGTAACTCCAGCCGTGGCGTTTTCCCAGCCCATGGAACAGGCCGAACAGCAGCAGTCCCGCCAGCGCCGAAATCATTCCCGCCTCGATGCCGCCGACGATGCCGTAGCCCATCCAGCTCTGATCGTAATGCATGGTGCCACGGCTTCCGTCGATGGTTGTCCCGTGCATTATGCATGCAGCCACCGAACCGGCTCGCCGACGCCGCGCTAGGGATGCTCTGATCAATTCTACGTAGGCGGCATGATGTCCAGAAGGCGCGCAGGGTGTGTTGCGTGGCGCAGGGAAGACTGGCCGTCTTGCCAAGCTGCGCGGCGCAGCCTGCGCGCCTTCTGGACATCACCCCATCATTTTAAATTCAATGCGTTGGGGCCGTGACTGTCTGTCCGCATGCCTTCGGTCCGCCGTCTCGACAGACGGCCAGTCTGCCCTCGCCGACGGCCCTGTGGCCTGCGAACAGACAGTCACGGTGACGCCTACGTAGAATTGATCAGAGCATCCCTAGACTCGTATGTCTGTCCATCCGCGAATTGCCGCATGAGCCACGTTCTCTCGCCCCACGCCGCGCTGATCGTCGTCGACGTGCAGCCGGACTTCATGCCCGGTGGCGCGCTGGCCTGCCACGAGGGCGATGCGATCGTGCCGGGCGTCGACCAGCTGCTGCGCTCGCGCATCTTCCGCCATGTGGTGGCGACCCAGGACTGGCATCCGCGCGGGCACGTCTCGTTCGCCAGCTCGCATCCGGGCCGCGCGGCGTTCGAACAGATCAGCTTGTACGGCCAGCCGCAGACGCTGTGGCCGGACCATTGCGCCCAGGATACGCCGGGTGCCGAGCTGCACCCGGCGATCGACTGGTCGGCGCTCGACGCGGTGATCCGCAAGGGCAGCGATCCCGGTGTGGACTCATACAGCGGCTTTCGCGAGAACCACGGCCCGGGCGGCGCGCGTCCGAGCACCGGCCTGGCCGGCTGGCTGCGCGAGCGCGATGTCGACGAAGTATTCGTGTGCGGCCTGGCGCGCGACGTGTGCGTGCTGTGGACGGCGCAGGATGCGCTGGAGCTCGGTTTTCGCGCCCGTCTGCTATGGGATCTCAGCCGCCCGGTGACGTCGGCCAGCGACGAGACCACCCGCGCCGCGTTACAGGCCCAAGGCATTGCCATCGTCGAATCGGCGCGACTGACCGCGATCTGATCCCGCCGTCTATGGCGCCTGGGCCGACGCACCGGTGGTCCCGGCTGCGCAATCCTGCACTTCATACCAGCGCAAACCGACTGCGCCGCGATGCAGGTTCACGCACACCTTGGCAGCCACGTCGACGTGCGCGTAATAGGCACGATTCACCGTCATGTCATCGCCCATCACCTTCGGCCCCCACGGTGCCAGCACGAGGTGCGGCGTCGGATGCCTGCCCGTGGAAATGTACTTGCGCATCACCCTGGCCTGGAACACTTGCGCTGGCTGGTGATCGAGCATCACATCGGCATGGACCACCAGACCGCCGCCATACGGCAGCGCAACCAGCGGCAGCAGCAGCATCGGCAGCGCCCATGGCCGCGATGGATCGCGCTTGCCCGCCAGGCACGCGGCAAGCAACAGCGGCACGCCTGCGATGAGGCCATAGACGAGTGCCGGCACCACCTCCATCAGGTGGTCGTCCAGCAGCGCACGCAGGCCCAGCAGGATCGCAGGCAGCATCAACGCGACCAGCATATTGGGACGTGCATCATTGCGCTTTGCGTCGAAACAGATCAGCCCGTGCGACAGCATGACCATGATCACTGCGCACCATGGCAGCAACGCCAGCAGCACGATCGCCCATGTGTAGGGGTACGGATATAGGTACGCCCAGAGCATCGCCGCGATGGTCGCTCCGCTGACCAGTTGGGTTATCTGGCGGGCCTGTGCGAGCCGCGCCTGGCGCTCCTTCGGATTGCTGCCGAAACTGGGGTCGGCCAGCAGCGCCGCTTCCGACGCCAGGCGTTCCTGCAGGTCCAGATCCGGCAGCGCGTCGATCCACGCATTCAATGCACTGTCGCGCGGGAAACCCGAATCCAGTCGCATCCGGCGTCCGGTTTTCGGTATCAGCAACAGGATGGAACCGCCGCGCGTGGCCTGTCGGCGACGTCCAGCTAGCTGGCCGAGGCGCAGCTCGCGCGAGCGCCAGAGTCCGCGCAGTTCGATCGCGTCCGCACGCAGGGTCAACCTCGCCGACGCAGCCGATGTCGCGATGTAGATTCCCAGCAATGCCAGCACCGCGCCCGTCAGCAGCAACCAGGATCCCGCTGGCGACGGATGCAGGATCGGTACTGCAGCCATCCACGTACCGACCCCACCCAGGATCGCCGCAAACAGATACAGGAAAAAGCGTGCCACGACCTTGTAGCGATACACCCGCGGATATGTCACACCAGCGCTCGAAGACTGCCCGTAACCCGCTCCATCAGACTGCCCCATGCTCATCTCCCCCGTGATCTGCGGATTTTGCAACAAGTCCACACGACTTGGCCCATGAAATCGTTCTTACGGATCGGCATGCCTCGGCGGGGCGGGCCGAGTCCGGGGTCAGTCCCGGGCGCCGTGCGACCGGACCTCGGCTATCGACCACGATTGCGGAAGGCGGATCGAGAACAGTCCGGCGCTGCGGGTGCGCCGGTCCAGCTTCAGCAGTTCGTTGTCCTTGCTGAGCAGCCAGCCGGCGCCCGACGCCAGCGCCAGCTCCAGAAATTTCTGGTCGTCCGGATCGGCGCAGCGCGGCAGGCGGGCATCGTCGTCGCCCGTCGTCGATGCCTCGGGCGGCAGCCACTGGATCAAGGCGTCGAAAGCGTCACGGAGCGCCGGACGCTGCCTGTCGTCGATCGGCAGCTGCGGGTAGTGCAGCACCCTGTGCCATTCCTCGCGGCAATCGTCGCGCGTCACCGCCTGCACCGCCCCGCTTCGCAGCGCCGCCAGCACGTGCGAGCTCAGCGAGTCGCCGAACACGAACAGGTCCAGGCACACATTCGTGTCCAGCACGATGCGCGGCACCGGATAGCCGGCACGAGTCATCGCGGCAGCGCCGGGCAAGACGATCGCATGAGTGCCGATCCCCTCAGGCGTCGTCTTCGGAGGCAGCGATGACTTGTGGCTCGCCATCCGCATCGATCTGGATGCTCAGCGCGATGGGCCGGCAACATACCTGGCAGTCCTCGATGTAATGCTGGTCGCCGGCCGATGCATCGACCAGGATCTCGATGGGCTCGCCGCAATACGGGCACGAGATGTCGAAGGGCGTAAGCATGGCGCATCACCTGGGCTCGAAGAACGCAGCTTGCCACAGACCGGCGGCCCAGGCCGTCGCGGGACGCGCGCGCTACAATCGATGCGCCCCCGCGAGTCAAGCCAGCGATGAATCCCAAGCAGATACTGCGTTTCCTGAATCAGCCCCGGACCGTCGACATCGCCGGGCGGCCGTTCGTGAGCCAGGGCTTGTCGCGGCGCATCTGGGACGATATCTATCATCGCGCGCTGACGGTGCGCTGGCCGGTGTTCTTCGGCCTGGCGGCGACCATCTTCCTGCTGCTCAACACCTTGTTTGCCGGGCTTTACCAGCTCGGCGCGCAGCCCATCGCAAACCAGTATCCGCACGGCTTTCTAGGCGCGTTCTTCTTCAGCGTGGAGACGCTGGCCACGGTCGGCTACGGCGACATGCATCCGCAGACCGTCTACGCACATGTCGTGGCCACGGTGGAGATCTTCACCGGCATGGTCTGCATCGCGGTGGTCACCGGCCTGATCTTCTCGCGCTTCTCGCGGCCACGCGCCAAGATCATCTTCACCGACCATCCCATCGTGCGGATCATCGACGGCAAGCCGACCTTGATGATACGCGCGGCGAACACCCGGCTTAACCTGATCGCCGAAGCGTCGGCGCAATTGCACCTGCTGCGCCTGGAAACCTCGCCGGAAGGTTTCAGGCTGCGCCGGATCCACGACCTGAAGCTGGTGCGCGATCGCCATCCGATCTTCATGCTGAGCTGGAGCCTGATGCATGTGATCGACGAAACCAGCCCCCTCCACGGCGAGACCCTGGAGACGCTGGAAAACACCCAGTCGGCCTTCCTGCTGAGCATCGAAGGCGTCGACGAGACGACCTCGCAATCCATGCTCGCACGCCGGCAATGGAGTCACCAGGACCTGCGCTGGAACCATCGCTATCTCGATCTGGTCAGCGACGACGGCAAGGGGCTCAACATCATCGACTACGGCATCTTCCACGCCGTGCTTCCGCTGGACGATGGCGAGCGCCTCGTGGGTTTTGGCATCGAGGCCACGCCGCCCTCAGGCGATACACTGAGTCTTTCTTCGAGTCTTTCCTCCAAAGGATAACCATTCATGGCCGAGCGCGAGTTCGACAATTACCTTGCCCGCTCCGGCGCCACCCTGGAAGGCTCGCGCTACACCGCCTATCTCGCGATCACGCCACGCAGGAGCGGCTTTCCGATGTATTTCGCGATCTGCGAAAACCGCAGCTTCCGCGACAAGGCCATCGCCGAGACCGCCGCCGCCAAGGCGCTGGCCGACATGCTGGGCCTGGAAGACGACGGCACCCCGATCTTCCCGGACGGCTACACCGGCTTCGACGACGACAAACCGGCGGACCTGGCGCCATAGCGGCATCCGGCACGGGCGCGCCTTCCGATTCAGGCCGCCCGTTCGCGCAGCTGCGCCACCGCCGCGGGAATGGCCGACGGCGTCTGCACCGTGAGCACATGCGGGTCGTTGTCGTCGAGGCCGTTTTCCAGTTCGTGCGCCCAGGTCACGTGATACGGGATATGGATACCCCAACCGCCCAGGCGCACCACCGGCTCGACATCCGAGCGCAGCGAATTGCCGACCATCGCGAACTGCGCCGGCTGCAGCTTGAACTCGGCCAGCACGCGCCGGTAGGTATCGGCATTCTTCTCCGAGACGATCTCGATGCGGCGGAACAGCTCGGCCAGGCCTGATTGGGCGACCTTTTTTTCCTGGTGGAACAGGTCGCCTTTGGTGATCAACACTACCGCGTGATGCTGCGCCACCGCCTCGACCGCCTCACGGATGCCGGGCAACAGTTCCACCGGGTGCTGCAGCACGTCCTTGCCCAGCTCGATCAGCCGATGGATATCGGCCGCCGTGATGCGTCCGGCGCTGACCGCGATCGCGGTCTCCACCATCGACAGCGCCATGCCTTTCGCGCCGTAGCCGAACAGCTTGAGGTTGCGCTGCTCGGTCGCCAACATGCTGTCGTGCACGTGCCGGTCGCCCAGATCCACGTAGCGGCCCACGATCGCGGCGAACTCCTCGTTCGCCTGCCGGTAGTAGCCTTCGCTATGCCATAGCGTGTCGTCGCCATCGAAACCGATCAGTTGCAGCATGGGAATTCATCCAGCCCTTGTTCTCATCGCAGACGGCAGTTGCGCCATCCTTTGTCCAACGTCATCACTCAGCTCACTTCGCTGCCCAGCCGCAGGTTGATGCCCAGCGCCGTGGCCAGTTCGCGCAGCGGTTCGCCGTCGCGGGTCAGTGTCATGAAGCCGGCGTAGGTGTCGCCGTCGGTTTCCCACGCCCACAGCGTGTAGCCGAATTCGGCCAGGCGGTCGTAGGCGATCGAAAACAGTTCGGCCGCATCCATGTCGTCGAAGAACTCGTCATCGTCCGGATCGCCGTTCCAGTCGATCGACAGATTCCAGCGCGAGGACAATTCGTCGACCGCCTGCACCAGCGAGCGCAGGTCGTGCGCGTCGACGATGAAACCGGAGCGCCAGTCGATCACCCGGCCGACGATCTCGATCGGCTCGACCTCGTCGGCATCGAGCTCGGCCATCGCCTCGCGGTAATCGTTGAACTGCAGCAGCGCGGTTTCCTTGTCGCCGGGATTGATCAGCAGCAACAGCTGCCAGACCTTCGCCTCGACCGAGTCTTCGTCGATATCGTCGAATTCGCGCTCGGCATCGTAATCGTCGTCGGAGGAATTCATGGGTGGATCACCGCGGGCAGGAGCCGCATGGTGGCGCGTCCGCCGCCGCGGGGGAAGCGCCAGTCATCACGCACCTACCCGGTGACGCACCGCCGCCATGTCGCGCACCGGGCGGATTTCGATCGCACCGGTGCGCGACCAGGGAAATTCCGCTGCAATCCGCACTGCCTCGTCCATACTGTCGGCCTCGATCAGGTTGAAACCGCCCAGGTATTCCTTGGTTTCGGCAAACGGCCCGTCGACGACGCTCATGCGGCCGTTGCGCACGCGCAGCGTCTTCGCCGTGGCGGGCGCATCCAGTTGCTGCGAGTCGCGCAGATGGCCTTGTTCCTGCAATTCATCGGCGTGCTTTATACAGCCGTGCATCAGCGTGTCGAACTCGCCCTCGGGCAGTGCGCCAAGCAGGGCATCGTCGTTGTAGATCATCACCAGGTATTTCATGACGTTCTCGACAGGGGAAGGTGGGTAAAGCCATGGGAAGCAGTGTGAAGGATGGATAATGCCGCCATCTCGCCACGCTGACTACCATGCACGATATCTCCAGCGCGTTCTCCTGCCATCCGATCGCCTTCGTGCGCTCGCCGTATGCACGGCGCATCGACGCGCCGCATCAACCCACCGTGGTGGAAGGCACCGAAACCGGCGCGGTGGCCGAAGCCATCATCGAGTTCGCGGCGGACTTCCCGGCGGCGGCGTTTCGCGACCTGGCCGGCTTC
This sequence comes from Rhodanobacter terrae, assembly GCF_042657005.1. Classification (NCBI taxonomy): domain Bacteria; kingdom Pseudomonadati; phylum Pseudomonadota; class Gammaproteobacteria; order Lysobacterales; family Rhodanobacteraceae; genus Rhodanobacter; species Rhodanobacter terrae. The sequence goes on along the minus strand of NZ_JBHSNG010000011.1, from coordinate 15,942 downwards.
GAGCGGATCTGGCTGGTGTTCGTGTTCCACCTCAGCGAAGGCTGGAAGGCCGAAGTACGGCCTCCGCGCGGCGGCGGCAAGCGCAGCGTGCTGGCGACCCGCTCGCCGCATCGCCCGAATGCGATCGGCCTGTCCGCGGTCGAACTGGTCGAAGTCGGCGAACACTCGTTGCGCGTGCGCGGACTGGACCTGCTCGACGGCACTCCCATCCTCGACATCAAGCCGTACGTGCCTTACGCCGACGCGTTTCCGGCCGCGCGCGCGGGCTGGATCGACGAGATCGACGCCGCGCAGGGGCGGCACTCCGCGCCGGGTCCGCGCCGGCCACGCTCGACGCCGGCGGAGTGAGAGCCGGCCATCGCCTTGTCGCCGGCCGAGCGGCAGCATCGGCCACTCGCCATCCCAGTCCGTGAGACGGACGACCGCTAACTTGCTCCGGGCCAGTGGAAACCTCTCGCTGGCGACACCCGATGCACTGGCAGTGGTCGGTTCAAACATTTGCCGCGTCAGGCGCAAGCCCGACGCGGCTTTTTTTTGTGCGCGTGCATGCATCGCCATGCCAACGCCATCGTCAAGCCATGTTCACGTGCGAGATTGTTGAATCGGCCTCCAAGGAGAATTCGTCATGAAAGCCCGCCTGCTGCTGCTCCCGCTCGTGCTCGCTGCCTGCGTTTCGGCGTGCGAACCGGTTCGGCATGCGGCTGCGCCTGCTCCTGACAGCGCCGGTGTGGCGACCTCCACCATCACCCTCGCGCGCTATCACTGGCAATTGCACGACGCCGTCGACGGCAACAACCGGCGCCTCGATGCACTGTTCGGCAGGCCGGAGCCGCTGCAGCTCGACTTCAGCGCCGACCGGGTCAGTGTGCGCAACGCCTGCAACAACATCCACGGCAACTACACCCTGGTCGAGGGCCATCTCGTCACCGCGCCGTTGCTGCATACCATGACGGCCTGCGCCGAGACGACGCTGAACCAGCGCGAATCCACCATAGAGGCCGTGCTGCAGGGGCGACCCACGCTGATCCTGACGACTGCCGGCGATACGCCGCTGCTCACGCTGGCGGCCAACAGCGGCCAATCGCTGACGTTCATCGGCAAGCAGGCAGCACAGGCGCGCTACAGCGGGCCCGGCGAGACGGTGTACCTGGAAGTGGCGCCCCATACGACGCCCTGCCGTCACCTGCTGGTTCCGGACAAGCCGTGCCTGCTGGTACGCGAACGCCACTACGACGCGCAAGGGCTGCACGGCGGCCAGCCCGGCCCGTGGCAGCCGCTGCAGCAGGATATCGAGGGCTATGTGCACCAGCCCGGCACGCGCAACGTATTGCGCGTTAAACGCTACACGCTGAAACAACCGCCCGCCGGCACACCGCCCACCACGTATGTACTGGACATGATCATCGAGAGTGAGATCGTCAAACCTGCGGACGCCGCTTCGTCCCCGCGGCCCTGATCCGCATCGCGGGCATCGGGCGCCGGTCTCGCCGGGGCAGCTTTCTGCCGCAGTGCCGATCGTGCCGCTTGCGCCCGGATATCTCCGAGCCACTTTCTCGATACGCCAGAACGCAAAAGGGCCAGCCACCGAAAAGTGACTGGCCCGGGCGAATCGAGATCGCGAAGGATCAGGCTTGCGGGTCGGCGTCGGCTTCCGGGGCCGCCTCGTTCGAAGCCTCTTCTTCTTTCTTTCCGACCAGCGACTCGAGCGCGCCGGCGCCTTTGAAGCCCGCATAGGCGGCGACGCCTTTCGTCAGCAACCCCGCATTCGGATCGAGCTTTTCGGCGCTCTCGACCGCGGCCACCGCCCCTGCAATTTCACCGGCAAGATCCAGAATTCCCATAACGTTCTCCGCGCTGATTTTGGAGGAAAGAGCATCGTGTCGAAAACCGCAATGCAGAATGAATTTCGCCGCAAACACTTGCACCAGGTATCCAAATCGAGGCCCCGCCGCGCGCGAGCCCCATCTACCTATGGTTCGAGGACCGCGATCCGACCGCTGTTTCCGACCGGGTCCGCCGATGGATCTCCGGCTTTCCTGCGATCGCGCCAACGCAGGCACGGGCGCTCGACCAGGTAGTGCAGCGCCGCCCCCAGCAGGAGAACCGCCAGCGCATACATGGCGAAGGCGATCGCACCACGCCCTTGCAACGACGCGCCGAACGTCGCCTGCACGACGTGGAAGGCGATCTTGTGACTGAGATAAAGGCTGTAGGAAATGCCGGCCAGCCAGCCGGCACCCGGTAGCCGCCAGCGGCCGAGCAGGCTCTGGCGATCCGCGCCGGCGAACACCAGCAGGCCGACGCCGAACGACAGCAGCGGCCAGCCGAGCGCATTGGCAAGCAGGCCGGTGCGATCGCGGAACAGCCACAACGCCAAGCACGACACCACGATACCGCCCAGCAGCACGACATTCGAGCGCACCTGCAGTCGCGTCCAGGCGTGGGGTCGATATACCCGCAGCGCAGCCAGCATGACGCCCATCAGCAAACCGTCCAGCCGCATCCAGGTCGGGTAGTAGATGTCCTCCAGAAACCAGTTGCGCGGAGGATCCATCGCCGTATCGTGCAGCCACACCGTCGTGCGCAAGGCGACGCCGAGCATGACCACCGCCGCGCAGACGCTGACGAAGCCCGACATCGACGGCCGTCGCGCCAGCCACCACGCCAGCAGCGGAAAGACCAGGTAGAAATGCTCCTCCACGCACAGCGACCACGCATGCGAGAAAGCCTGGTGGCGGGCATCGGTCAGCAGGTTCAGCGTGAACGTGGCGAACTGCCACCACGGCTGCAGCCCCGGCACTTCGCGCAGCGCCGGGAACCACACATACAGCGCCAGCACTACCGCGAACGCGGGCAGGATACGCCACGCGCGACGCGCATAGAACGCGCCGAACGACGGCGGCTCGCCACGCTGCAGCGGCCGCAGCACCTGCGTGCCGATCAGAAAGCCACTGGGCACGAAGAAGATGTCCACGCCCGCCCAGCCATAGCGCGAAAGCCAGGCAAAGTCGGGACCGAGTCCGCCGACAATAAAGGAATGGAACAGCATCACCCAGACGATGGCGATGGCGCGCAGGAGGTCGAGGCCGGGGAGGCGATGCATGGACGTCCTGTCGCGACAAGGAAAGGGAATGGCCGGCATTGTGCGAGTTTTTTCTGGCCGGCGAAGACGTTTTCATGGCTTTTCGCGGACAGTTGGTTCGGCAGCCATCCACGCACCCGGCTCGGCAAGCGCGAACCGGAACCGCTGCCCGTGCCCGCCAACCCCGGCTGGAAAGACGCGTTGGCCAGACGCCGGCTCCCGTTCCCGTCATACTGCCGGGTTGCCACACAGCGACAGCGCGAACCATGTACATCGGCATCGATTTCGGCACCAGCTACTCGGCTGCCGCAGCCATCATCGAAGGCGAACTGACCTTGGTGCGTTTCGGCGACGCCGAGCAGTTCCGCACGGCGGTGTTTTTCCCCGAGCGGGTGCCGGACCCAAACGACTTCGCGCTGACTCCCGCACTGGAAGCGCGGCTGGAGGCCGAACTGCGCCTGGCCAGGACCCGGCAACGCCAGCAGGCCACGGCCGCCGCCGCGCGCGGACAGACGCCGGCGTCGCGCAGCGAAGACGAGCTGTACCGCGAAGCGCTGCGCGCGGTGCGGCAGCAGTGGATGGAAGAACAGACCCGAACCGCCACTGCGTCGGTCGCCAGTTTCCAGCACGCGCTGTTCGGCGAGGAAGCGGTGGAAGGCTACCTGGAAAGCGGCGGCGGCAACCTGATCGAATCGCCCAAGTCGATGTTCGGCTATCGGCTGGACCCGCAGGTACGCAAGGTGATCATGCATATCGCCACGCACATCCTCGAGCACATCCGCCTCACCGCGAGCCGCCAGTTCGGCGTGCCGGTGCGCGGTGCGGTGATCGGACGGCCGGTGGAATTTCGCAGCTCGATGGGCGCGCAGGGATCGGAACAGGCGATCGAGATACTGCGCGAGGCGGCCGCGGTGGCCGGCTTCGACCGCGTGACATTTCTGGAAGAACCGGCCGCCGCAGCGATGCATTATCACCAGAGCCTGCAGCGGCGGCAGTACGCGTTGATCGTCGATATCGGCGGCGGCACCACCGACGTGGCCCATGCCCGACTCGGCGGCGGCAAGGCCGCGCGGATCGCGCGCAGCTGGGGCCTGCCCAGGGGCGGTACCGACCTCGACGTGAGCGTCAGCCTGCACAGCTTCATGCCGCAGCTGGGCAAGGATCGGATCAGCATGCCGGCGCATCGATTCGTGGATGCCGCCAGCGTGCACAACCTGCCCAAGCAGCGCGAGTTCCGCCAGCAGAACTATCGCCTCATCGACGAGCCCTACGGCGCGCGGCTGCGCGCCCTGCAGGAGCCCGGCGCCACCACCCGGCTCAACCAGGCGGCCGAACGCAGCAAGATCGCCTTGAGTACGTCTGCGAACCATCGTGCCGAGCTGGACTTCATCGAGCACGGCCTCGCGGTCGAACTCGACGGCGAAGGCTTCCACTACGCCATCGCCCCGTTTCTCGGCCAGATGGAACGCACCCTGGCGACCGTGCGCAGCGACCTGGACGAACTCCCCGCCAGCGTCTTCCTCACCGGCGGCACCTCCCGCTCGCCGCAGGTCAAGACACGCGTGCAAGCCTGCTTCCCGGAGATTCCGCTGGTGCAGGGCGATCCTTCGCTGGGCGTGGTGTCGGGGCTGGCGGTGGCGGCAAGCGAGGCGGATCGCCAGGCCCGCTGAGCTTCAAACCGTGATCACTCCGGGTGGGCGTGGCCTTTCGTTGGCAGCCACTCCGTCAGGCGGCATCCGTCCATGTCGACTCGATGTCGACTTTCACCGCCTCTTCGACAGCCTCTGGGGGAACGCCGAGCATGCCGTGGACGCAGCCGTGCCGCATGCCGGCGTAGTCGCCCTTGTGGCGAAAGGTCGCCGTCCAGTTGATGCGGCCTGCGCTCGCCGGCTGGTAATCCCCTTCGTAGGTGAACCCGTTGCTGGTCTTGCCGGAGACGTTGCCCATGGCGGAAGCCTGTTGGCGTGATCGATTCGACAGCATAGGCCTTTGCCGGCGCAAATAGCGCCTGCTTGCAGAACTGCCCGGCAGCCACGGCTGCCATCTCACCTTCCATGAGGCGATAAACGGAAGGTAACTTCCCTCGTATCCCGACGAATGAAGAGAAGACCGGCGCAATCCCGGTCATCTGGAAGCGCTGCCGGGCGACTCCAAACCAGGTCGCCATTCCGAATCGTTCAATCGAGGATACGCACATGAAAAAATCAGCCTGTGGCATGGGTTTGCTTTCGCTGTTCATTGCCGGCGCCGTGGCTGCGCAAGGCACTTCGTCATCGGGCGATGATCGGGCACTGATCGTGACCGCGTCGAATACGACGCACAACCAGCTCATGATCTACAACGCGACAGGAGCCTTGCTCGAACAGCTTCCCACGGGGGGAGCGGGAGGCGTCGGCGGCAATGCCGGCGGCATCGCCCAGGGTCATGATCGGCTCGCCGTGGTCAATTTCGGCTCGGGCAACGTGTCGATCTTCGACAAGGACTTCGATCACGCGGGCCTGCGCTACGAGAAGCTTGTCCCGGCCGTCGCCAACCCCGTGAGCGTCGCGTTCGGCAACGATCACCTGTACATCCTGACCACGTCCTATATCGAGTCGCACCGGATCGACCGTTACGGCGTGGAACCCAGAGCCGATGGCGAAGCCAGGCTGGTCGTCGGAGACGGCTCCGCCGCTCAGGTGGGAACGCTGCGGGGCGAGCTTGTCATCAGCGAAAAAAGCAATGCGATTGAAACGATCGACCTCGACCGAGACGGCGCGGTTACCGGCTCGACCATGCTGGTCGCCAACATCCCCGCCAACGTCAATGCGCCTTTCGGTCTGGCCACGCGCGGCAACGACGCCTATGTGACGATTGCTCACGCGAACGAGATCAGCCTGATTCGAAACAACATGGTGCTGACTGTTACCGGTTCGGGCACCCAGTCCGCACCCTGCTGGGCGGCGCTGGACGGACCGTTCCTGTTTTCCGCCAATTCACCGAGCAAGTCGGTGTCGCGGTACGCCGTCTACGGTGAAAAGATCATCCAGGACGCGGCGGTTGTCGCAAGCTTCAACGGCAACCCGACCGACATCGCTTACCGCAGCGACCTGGCCGCGGTGATCGACGCCAGCGGCGGCGTCTCGCATGTCTCCATTTTCGACGTCGACGAGGACGGCAACTTCAGCTTGAAAGGACTGGCGACCATCGACAATGCGACCACGAACGGCGTCGCCATCGTGCGTGAGGATCGCGATTCCAGTCAGTGATGCGGCAAGCCAAGGGGCCGGAGATTTTGGCGGAAAGTCTCTGGTCCCCTCCTCCAATGGTGTAGCGACAAGCCGCCCGTGATTTCCTGCTTCGCGACTGCGGCGGCGAAGATCATCGCCGTCGAGTCGATCGCCGGACCCGAACCTATCGGTAGGCTGGCACTCGACCCCGCCATAGTGCTGGCCGGATCAAACATCGTCGACCGGCATCAATCGTCGGCGCGTGAGCAGCTCGCGCCGCCGGTGGGCAGCGCGCAACTCGCCGGCGCGGCCAAAGCGACGGCGGCCACCTTGTTCACACTGGCCAGTTGCGCCGAGGCCGGCGTGGTTTTCAGCATGGCTCCCATGACCAGCGCGCAGATGCTGAAGCAGACAACGAACAGCGTGGTCAGGATCAGTGATTCGAATTTCATGACGTGTCTCCGTGATTGGCTTATGCCCTGTGCTGTCGGTAGAGCAATCGCCGTGCCAATCAACTCGCAAGATCCAAGCCAATGAATTTTCGAAAGAAAATCCATCGCCAATCGCATCGACCGATTGTCCGCGGACAGCCGGCAACGCGATGCCGGACAGGCGGACAGTGGATGCAGCGCGTGCGGCGGTGACGAAACGTCAGCCGGCGCCGATCTTTCCCGGCGGCGTGTTGCCCGCCACGACATCGAGCGCCTGCAGCGAGACGGTCTTGCTGCCATGGTCGAGTTGCTGGCGGCCGACTTCGCGAAACCCCAGCCTGGCGTGGAACCGTGCGGACGCCGGGTTGGGTGGCTCGATATCGAACTCGCAGGTGATCAACGGCACGCCATCGCGCGAAGCCCTCGCGTACACGTCGCGATAGAGCCGGCTGCCGGCGCCCCGTGCCTGCGCGTCGCCCGCCACCACGATGCGGTCCACGTACAGGAAACGCGCTTGGCGCTGCGCAAACCACCGGTAGTTCGGACTGTCGTAGTCCGCCCCTTCGCGAAACGCGAGCAGGAACGCCGCCACCCGACCGTCCTGTTCGATCACGCGGTGCAACTCCGCCTGCGCATGCAGCCTCGCAAGACGCTCGCCGTCGAGCGGACTGAGCACGGCCACGAAGGCCTCGTTGAGCGCAAGGATCGCGGCGAAGTCGGCAGGTGTGGCGTCTCGTGGCATCGGGCGGCTTTGCGGCATCGGACGAGGTCGAGGTCGAGGTCGAGGAAGCTGCATTCTGACTCCCGTCCCTGAATTCGGCACTGGTCGGCATCGAGGCCGGCATGGTGGTGGGCGTCTCCGATCGCCGGGGGTAACATCGGTCAATGTCGTTGCCTCCCCCAACCGCCATTGTTCCGAAACGCAGGCCTGCCTCATGAAAACATTCCAGCGACTCGCGCTGACCGCGCTTTCATTCCTGCTGGTCGCCACGGCATCGGCAAGGACCCAGCCCGACCCGTCGAAGACACGCGCGTACATCGATCACGCCTGGGACACGCTCACGCGCTCGATGGACGACTGCTCGTCGCTGAGCGACAGCAAGATGAAGACCCAGCCGGTGCTGTACCTGCCGGCAGACCTGCCGACGCCGCCGGACCTGGCGGCGATCGCAAAACATTGCCGTGTCGACGTGCATGTGCTGCCACGCGCCATCGGCAGGCTGGGCGATATCTCGCCCACCCAGCTGCCCAAGCAGGGACTGCTTTATCTGCCACATCCGTACGTGGTGCCCGGCGGGTTCTTCAACGAGATGTATGGCTGGGACAGCTATTTCATCGTGCTCGGCCTGGTGGCCGACCATCGCGAGGCGCTGGCGCGCGGCATGGCCGACAACGCGCTGTTCGAGGTCAAGTACTACGGCGCGGTGCTCAATGCCAACCGCACGTACTACCTCACCCGATCGCAGCCGCCGTTCCTGAGCTCGATGATGCGCGCGGTGCTCGACGACCCGGCCAGCTTCCACGACCGGACCGAGGCACGCGCCTGGCTGAAGCAGGCGTATCCGCTGGCCGTGCGCGACTACTCGACCTGGACGCGCAAGGAGCATCTCGCAGGCGACACCGGCCTTTCGCGCTATTACGATTACGGCGGCACCAGCCCGGTGCTGGAGATGCACGACAGCAGCTATTTTCGGGGTGTGATCAAGTGGCTGATGGCGCATCCGTCGAAGGATCCCGGCTATCTGGTCAAGGCCTCGGGACACCCCGACGATGAGGAAGCCGCGCGCCTGAAAACCACCAGCTGCGACGTGCGCGCCTCGACAGTGTGCGCAGGGGCATGGGTCGGCGGCTATCGCCTCAGCGCCGACTATTATCTGGGCGATCGCGCCATGCGCGAGTCGGGCTTCGACACCTCGTTCCGGGTCGGCCCGTTCGGCGGTTCCACCCACCAGTACGCGACGGTGGATCTGAACAGCCTGCTGTACCGCTATGAACGCGACTTGCACGATTTCGCCGTGCAGCTCGGCCTCGATGCGGATGCCCGCCGCTGGGCCAGTGCCGCCGAGGCGCGGCACCGGGCGATCGACAAGTACCTGTGGCGCCCTGACCAGGGCATGTACATGGATTACGACTTCGTCGCCGGCAAGCCGTCCGACTACCACTTCATCGCGACGTTCTACCCGCTGTGGGCCGGCCTGGCCTCGCCGCAGCAAGCCGCTTCGCTGCGCGGCAAACTGGACCTGTTCGAGCGGATGGGCGGACTGCAGACCAGCGATCGCGAGAGCGGTGCGCAATGGGATGCGCCGTTCGGCTGGGCACCGACCAACTGGCTGGCCATTTCCGGCCTGGATGCCTACGGCTTCCACCAGGATGCGCGCCGCATCGCGCGCGAATTCACTGGCACCATCGACCGCAGTCTCGCCGCCGACGGCACCATCCGGGAGAAATACAACATGGTCAGCGGCAATGCCGACGTCAAGATCAGTGCCGGTTACAAGGACAACGTGATCGGCTTCGGCTGGACCAATGGCGTGTACCTGAAACTGCGGCAACTGCTGGGCAACCCGAAGCCGGAAACGGTGCCAAGGCCGTCATCGATCGAGCGGTCGAGCGAACCCACCCATCCTTGAGGACCAGCCACCCATCGACGCACCATGTGTCGATGGGTGGCTCCTGCTTTTCTTGCGAACGGCTTGTCACCCGGCCGATTCCAGCCGAAGCACATAGCGCTCCTCGCCATAGAACACGCCGTCGACCTGCAACGCGCCCGGCTCCACCCCACAGCTTGCAAAACCAACCGACCGATACAGCGCTCTGGCTCCCGTGTTCGCTACGTTGACGCCGAGCCTGATCTGGCGAACGCCGGCGATGGATCGGGCCAGCGCCACCGCTGCCGCCAGCAGCGCGCGGCCGAATCCACGACGGCGGAATGCCGGGGCGACATACAGGCCGGCCAGCTCAACCGCATGGCGCAGCTTCTCTCGCTGCGGATGGATGACGGCGACGAATCCGGCCAGCTCGCCCCGTTCGAAGATACCCAGCATGCGAATGGATCCGTCGGCAGCGGGAGCCATACGGGAAGCCACCTCCCCCATGGATCGGCCAGCCTCGTCTGCATGGCTTGCGCTGAAAGCCGTGGGGCTTTCCTGTAGCGCCAGCAGCCGGAGCTCCTGGTAGGCCCCGGCGTCAGTAGGATCCAGCGGCCTGACTTGCATGGGTCGATACCTGTCCCGGTGATGGTGAAACCGATGGCGGCCCGTTCTCTTCAGAGAACGTGCGGCCTCGGCTATGTCCCGATCGCACGATGCGTCAGCGCGAAATCGATCGCTGCGCACACCGCCGCCACCTGGGCGGCGGTGCATTGCTCGACGGTGGCCCGGGGACTGTCGGGATAGACCTCGGTGGTGGTCTTGTAAGTCGCATCGGTGATGCCCGCGCAGAGGCCCAGCCGCTTGAGCGCGTACTCGATGACGCCCGGGGCGACCGCCGGCGAGCCGATGATCTCGCCCTGGCCATCGGCCGGGGCGATGTGGGTGACCTTCGCCACCGCCGCGATCACCGCCTGCTGGAACGCGGGTTGCGGATGTTCGCTGTCGTCGACCAGATAGAAACCGTCGGGAACCTCGCCCGGCGCATGCGCCACGCCGTCGCGGGCGGCCAGCGCCGGACGAAACTCGGACTCGTCGCTATCGGTGGTCTCATGCAGATCCACATGCACCAGTACGCGATCGCGGAACGGCGCGACCAGGCGCATGAGGGCGGCCGATTCCTGCGCGGGACTGTCGTCGCGGAACGAGCGGTTGGGATCGATCGCGTCGGCGTTCCAGCGGTGAATCCGCTCGTAAGCCCAGGGGCTGACGCAAGGCGCGACGACGAGGTTCGCCTTGCCTTCATAGTGCGACGCCTGCAGCTCCGCGAATTGCAGGGCGCCGTGCACACCACTGGTTTCGTAACCATGCACACCGCCCGTCACCAGCACGATGGGCAGCTCGTCGCGCCAGTCGCGGCTCTTGATCGCGAACAGCGGGTAACTGTCGGAACCGTCATACTTTACGCGGCCGTACTCCGACACGTCGAAGCGCGCGCGCAGCCTCTCGATCGCGTCCAGCACATCGACTTCATAGCTGCGCTTGACGGTCTGCCGTGCCAGCCATGCAGCCACTTCGGCGTTGCCCCAGCGGGTACCGGGCGTGCCGATAGGATAAGGTGCTTGCGTCGTCGTCATATCGCTTACTCTGCTTTGGCGCATGGGCATGCCGAGCACTTTAGCATCGGCAGGAAACGCCGCAGGCGTTCACCCCACGCGCCTGAACCGGATGTCGTGCCCCTCGCGGCGAGCGAGGAAACCGGTGATGCGTCCCTGGCCATCGCGTTCGAAGATGCGGCGGATACGTGGCTGGTTGGGAGTGAACAGTACGTCGCGCACTTCGACGTCCAGCGGGGTCGGCGAGGCGCCGTTGGTGGAACTGGTCATCCGCTGTCCCTGGCGGGAAATCTTCACCATCGCGTCGGCACCGGCCGAATAAATGCCCGCGTACTGGTCGAGCTCAGCCTCCGGCAGCTGGATGGCCGGCGGCGCATCGGGCACGGCCAGCGTCTGGCTGGAGATCATGCGCCAGGTGCCGGCCTCCTTCAGCCACACCTCGGTCGAGCGGAAACGCGCGTGCCTGACCTGCTCGTGGAAATGAAAGGTGGCGTTGTCGGTGAAGCTGGTGACGGCGACATCGCCATGCAGCTGCAGGTTCCAGTCGGATTGCACCAGCACGGCGGCATTGGCCGCCGGCTTTGGCGTGGGCGCGGCTGGTGCCGTACCGACGATGTCCTTCTTCGTCGCGATGTCGCCGCTTTCGTTCATGAAGACCACGCGGTCGTCGAGCATGCGCGCCAGCGCCGCGTTGTCGCCCGAGGCCGAGGCATCGGAGAACGCCTGCGACAGTTGCCTGAGCTTCGCCGCATCGTGGTCGTCGGCGTGCGCGGGACATGCCGCCACGATCAGTGCGCACAGCAACAGAACAGGTTTGAGCGGGGCGGGCATGCGGACGTTCCTGGGCGGGTGGATGACGGATGACTCGGAGTCGCCGGCGTCAAGGTGCGGGCACGCGCGTGGCCTGAGTGAAGATTACCTGCCAGCGGCCGTCGCGCTTGCGCCAGACATCGGCGAAACGCAGCCTCGCCTTGAACGGCTTGCCGCCGCTCAGGCCTTGCAGCGTCACCGCGCCGCCGAGGACCGCGCCATCGTTCCACTGGCGGATGGATTCGTCCTCGACCACGTAAGGCATGAGCTTCCAGCCGGGCGCGGTGTAGTCGTTGATGAAATCGGCCTTGTTTTCGAGTTGCGCACGGCTGTTCACCAGCACGTAGTCGTCGGCAAGCAGGCGTGCCAGTGCGTGGCCGTCGCCCTTCATCTGCGCGCGATCGAACGCGGCCACGGCCTGGGCGAGGTCGGGGGGAAGCTGCGCGTGCGATGTTGAGGCTGCGTGCGGCGATGTCGCGCCAAACGCGAGGATGGCCATCAGAACTGCAACTTTCATATCGTCTCCCCTGCTTGGCGAGCCCCCGATCCGGCGGCGAAAGATCAGCGGACTGTCGAACAGCGTGCTGATGGTGGACGCACTCGTGGCGGGCTTACGATGCCAACCGCCGGTACCGCCGTCCAGCGCCGGAAGTCACGGGGTCGGCCGCTTCGTTTTCTCGCTACGCGCTTACCCGGGCTCCGGCGCCACCGAGCCGGACGGTAGTTTGCCCGTCGCCGCGTCGTTCTCCATGGTCGCCTTGATGACGGCGAGCCCCTGCACCATCATCCCTTCGACATGATCGGCAAGCTCATCGGGAAGCAGGTCCGCGATCCAGACGAAGCGGCATTGCCGCGGCTTTTCGCCGAATACCTGGGCCGCGGCGCTGTAGTGCCGGAACGGTTCGTCGACGATGGCCCAGACCAGGCGGTGTTCGGTGTCGTCCACATCCACGATCAGTTCGTGCGCCACCTGCCCGTTGCCGAACGTGACGATGCGCGCGCCGGGTTCGAGCCGGGTGTCGATGACAAAACCGGGCACCAGTCGCGTATGCAGTGCACCGATATCGCGCAACGCCGCCCATACGGTTTCCGCGGGCGCGTCGATGAGGATTTCCTTGCGGATGGACGCCATGGGAATCTCCTTGGCTCACTTCAGGCACACGGCTTCGACGTTGTTGCCATCCGGGTCGAGCAGGAAGGCGGCGTAGTAGCGGTCGCCATAATCATGGCGCAGGCCGGGTGCGCCATGGTCGCGGCCGCCGGCCTTCAGTCCCGCCTTGTGGAACGCGTCGACTGCCGCCCGGTCCGCGGCACGAAACGCCAGATGCATGCCTGCGGGATTTGCCCCGCTCTGCGCATACAGCCATAGCGAAGGCGCGTCCTTCGGCCCCAGGCCCGCGCTCGTCTCGTCGCGCGAGCAGAGCACGTGGCCCAGCGCCGCGAGGGTGGCGGTGTAGAAGCGTACGCTGGCGTCGAGATCGCCGGCCTTCAGTCCGATGTGGTCGTACATGATGATTTTCTCCGGTGCATGGTGTCGGGTGGAACCCAAGCATCGGAGAAGCCGGCGAGCCTTTCTTGGAGAATCTTGCGATCGCCGCGGCCGGCCTGACGGAAACTTCTCGGCGGCATGCCGGCGCATCGATGAAAGGTGCGCACGAAGTTGGAGAGGTCGCCAAAGCCGGCCTCGAAGGCGACATCGGTGATCGGACGCTCGCCTTCGAGCAGAAGCCGGGCCGCGCGGCGCAACCGGGAGCGCACCAGGTACTGATGCGGCGTGACGCCCAGCACGCTGTTGAACACACGCAGAAAATGGAACGGGCTCAGCCCGGCCTCGCGCGCCGCCGACTCCAGATCGACCTGCTGCCGGGCGTGGGCGTCGATCCACAAGGCCGCCGCGACGGCACGCCGGCGATTCTGCGCCGTGACTCGCGGCGGCGCGTTGCCGCGGCCGGACACCGCATTCATGAAACGGGTCGCGAGCAGCATGCCCACTTCGTCCAGCCCGAGGTCGTTGCGTCCCTCGGCGGTGGCCTGCGCCAGTTCGCCCAGCACGATCAGTTCCGGCAAGGGCGCCACGCCCCCCACGCGCCATGCCGATGACTCGCCGCCGAGGGAATCCAGCAGCGCCGGCGTCAACTGGAAAGAGAGGCATTCGTCGCCGCCGTGGTGGTGGTCGTGCGTGCAGACATATTCGTCGCCCGCCCGTCCGACCATGACCGAGCCCGCCACCAGCTCGAAAACCCGCCCGCGCACGCGATAGCCGAAACTGCCCTTGCGCACATAGGAAACCGAATAGCGGCGATGGACCTCGGGGTATGGCTCGTCATCGGGTACCGCCGTACAGCGGTAGTCCATCGCGAGGATCGAGCCATCTTGCAAAGTGGTTATAACAGGCATTTCGCGGGAGCAAACAGCCGTGGGTTGGCAAGCATAGAACACGGGCGGGCAGATGGTTGCTTACCCGTTTGCCGGCCTGCCCGGACGCTTGGCATCGGGGACCACGGCCGCGCTCCTGGCCGGAGGACTTCAAGCGCAAAGGCCGCGCGCATCCGCCCGGCTTACATCTGCTCCACCGGCAGCACGCGGCGACGGGCACGTTCGCGCAGGGAGCAATCGCGCAGCGTTTCGGCCATCGCCTCGAGTCCGGGGATGCCGTACAGGATCACCGACGTCATGTCCTGGTCGGACGAGTGCAGATGCACTTCGCACTGGCCCAGCAGCCGCATGCCGAACGGCTTCAACACATCGAAATGATCGACCCGGAACAGTTCGAGGTTGTCTTTCACCTTGGAGAACAGCCCGCGCTCGATCTGCACGCGCTGCGTGGTGACGGTGAAGGTGATGCTCAGGCTGCGGATCCAGTACACCAGCAAGGCGATGCCCAGCGTGCAGACCGCCAGCAAAAATTGGCCGAAGGTGTAGACGGCTTTCGGATGGCCCGAGAACAAGGTCTTCTCCACCGTGGCCTCGTGCGCCGCCACGTAGCTGTCGATGTCCGTTCCGCAGTACCGGCACTTGTGCGCATCCGCCTGGATTTCTTCCGCGCACGCCGGGCATCGCTTCATCGCTTGTTCCATGATTTTCTCCGCCTGGAATACCGACCGGTCCCTAGACTAGCTGCGTTTCGGGCGCAGTGGATCGAACGCGCGGTGAACGATCGCCGGACGCCCGGCCTAGCCCGCCAGGCTTTCGAAGGCGTGCACGATCCCCATCCACGTGGCCGTGGCCGCAAAGGGTACGGTCAGCACCTGCTGCGCCAGCAACACCGCGCCGCCATACACATACACCGGATGCGGCCGGCCGGTGATGCGCCAGTCGGGCACCAAGGCGACCACCACGAACAGGTCCGCCATCCAGACATAGAAATACCAGCCTGCAACCGCGCCAGCCGCGATGGCTGAATCCCTTGCATTCATGGGAATCACCCCGTCAGTCATGCCGCAAGCGTGCTGCCGCGCGCAGCGGCACACGTCCCCGACAGCGGCGGCAAACCTTCGTCGACAGGCGCCGCCAAGACGAAGACCGGCGACCGGCCAGCCCTCTCCAACAAGCCGCAGTGTCCTCCTGTCCCGGCCGGCGCGAAAGCACCCGTTCGGGCCCCGGACGTCAGGTGTTCCGAATCGGCATGAGGTCGATCCCGGATCGGCCCGAGGGAACCGTCAGCGGTACGTGCGTTTTCACCGAAAGGCCGCTCGCGTCTTCCGCCAGAGGATGCGATCGCCATCGTTGTTGTAGGAGCCCGCTGGCGGGCGATGCTTTCGTCTTGAATCTCACCGGGCCGACCATCGGAGCAGGAGCATCGCCCGCCAGCGGGCTCCTACCCCCTGCGTGAGTGGGGTGGCGGTTCGTTTCGGGATCCGGCGCGGATTTACGCATTACTGCCCTATCTCGCGCAGGGGCTTGCCCGACATCAGGTTGCGTTCGATCTGTTCCAGCGTGACGTTCTTGGTTTCCGGGATCAGCCAGAAGGTGATCACCAGGAACACTAGATTGAGCCCCGCATACAGCCAGAATGTCGCCGCGTTGCCGATGCCGTTGAGCAGGCTCAGGAAGGTCACGCCGACGATCATGTTGGCGATCCAGTTGGTGAAGGTCGAGCAGCCGATGCCGAAGTCGCGGCCCTTCAGCGGCTGCACTTCCGAGCACAGCGTCCAGATCAGCGGACCGGCCGACATGGCGAAGCCGACGATGAAGGTCAGCAGCATC
>NZ_JBHSNG010000010.1:0-153920 GCF_042657005.1 Rhodanobacter terrae | reverse complement strand
ACACGCTCTTCGCCAAATCCACGCCAATGGTTATAGTGCTCATGGAGACTTCCTCTTCGAGTGACGGTTGACCAGCATCACCATCATGGCCCTCGAGGCCGAAAGGGGAGGAAGTCTCTTTTTACTCAATCGCCGCCATTGTAGGAGCCCGCTCGCGGGCGATGCTCTCGCTCCGACGACCGGAAAGACCCGGACCAAAAGCCCCAAATCCCATGTAGGAGCCCGCTCGCGGGCGATGCTCTCGCTCCGACGACCGGAAAGACCCGGAGCAAAAGCTCTGATGGTTGGGGAGATTCAGAACAACAGCATCGCCCGCCAGCGGGCTCCTACAATGGCGACGATTGCGTGGGTGTTCCAGCGAGGCTTCCGCCAATGAAACGTCATGCATTGATCTGGGCGTTGTGCCTGTCCGCACTGAGCGCCTGCCACGCTGCAACACCTGGCGTACTCGACCTGGCCGGTCCGGATGTGTCGGCTCGTCTCACGCTCGATCATGTACAGCGGACTGGCCCGGTCGAGCGCGCCAGCGATGGCGTGAGGCAGCAGCGTTACGCGTTTCAGCCGGCATCCCATCCGCAGATCGTCGTCATGCCACCCCGCGGCGCATGGGACTGGTCGGCGCAAGGCGAGTTGCGCCTGCGCGTCCAGAACGCGATGCCGTGGGCGGTGACGCTGGTGGTGGAAGTCGATGATGTGGCCGGTCAGCAACTGCAGGCCACGGTGGGTGTGCCGGCCGGGCCGGCGCAGACGCTGGTGGTCCCGCTGCACGCGACGTCGCCGCGCGACGAAGGCATGCAGGCGGGGCCGCCGATGCCGTTCGGCGATCGCGGTCAACCGACCCTTCTGGCAACCACCGTGCAAGGCGCGTTGAACCTGCACAAGGTCAGCGCGATCCGGCTCGGCATGCCCGCGCCGCAGGCGACGCAGGCGCTGCTGTTCGGTCGTCTCGATGTCGAGCGGGCCGCGACCGCGCTGCACGATGCGTATGCCGGCATCGTCGACCGCTACGGGCAGTTCACACGCGGTCGATGGCCGGAAAAAGTCGATTCCGACGCCGCATTGCGAGCGGACCATGCGACGGAGAAGGCGGGCTTGGCCAAGTCGATGCCGACAGGACTGGATGCATACGGCGGACGTCCGGACATCCATGGCCTGAACCGTACCGGCTGGTTCCACACGCAGAAAACCGATGGCCGCTGGCGACTGGTGACGCCTGACGGCCACGCGTTCTTCTCGCTGGGCGTCAACGCGGTGGTCGCCGATGGAGCCCGCAGCTACGTCGATGGCCGCGAGTTCATGTTTCGCGATCTGCCACCGGCCCGCGGCGAGTGGGCAGCGCTCTACGGCAGCGGTGACAGCCGCAACAAGGATCAGCGCGCCAGCGCGGGCATCGGCTACAACCATGGCCGCTGGTTCGACTTCTACGCGGCGAACCTGTATCGCGTCGATGGCGGGAACTGGCTGGGCGCGTGGCGCGCACGCACGCTGGACCGGCTGCAGGCGTGGGGCTTCAACACCATCGGCAACTGGAGCGACGACGCGCTGGGCCGCGCACACAGGCTGCCGTATACGCGCTCGATCAATATCGTCGGCGACTACGCCAACGTCGCCAGCGGCTACGACTACTGGGGCCGCATGCCCGACCCGTTCGATCCGCGCTTCGTGCGTGCGACCGAAGCGGCGGTGACCAAGGCAAGCGCCGACGTGCGCGACGATCCGTACCTGCTCGGCTACTTCGCGGATAACGAACTGGCCTGGGCCGGCAACGGTCCGCAAGGCCGCTGGGGGCTGGCCGTGGGCACGCTCGCCGGCGATGCGAAGAGCCCGGCCAAGCAGGCATTCATCGCGATGCTGCGCAAGAAATACGTGGCGCCGGAAACACTGTCTGCCGCCTGGGGCATCGCGCTGGGCTCATGGAATGCGCTGAACGCCACCGGCTTCGCCGCGCCCGCGCCGAACGAGGCGCACCCGGCGATCGCCACCGATTACAGCGCGTGGCTGCGACGCTACGCCGACACCTATTTCCACACCGTCGCCGAAGCGATCCGCCGCCACGACCCGCACCACCTGTTCCTGGGCGGCCGCTTCGCGGTGAACACGCCCGAAGCCGTCGCCGCCTGTGCGCAGTACTGCGACGTGGTCAGCTTCAACCTCTACGCGGACCTGCCGCAGCACGGTTTCGACGCGGCTGCGATGCACCAGCTGGACAAGCCCGTGCTGATCGGCGAATTCCACTTCGGCTCCGACGACCGCGGCCCGTTCGGCAAAGGCGTGGTGTCGGTGTGGAACGAGCAGCAACGCGGCGAAGCGTATGCGCGTTTCGTCGCGGCCGCTGCCAGCAATCCGGATATCGTGGGTGCGCACTGGTTCCAGTACGCCGATCAGCCGGTGACCGGCCGATTGCTCGACGGCGAGAACTCCCACATCGGCCTGGTCGGCATCACCGATATTCCGTTCAGTGGTTTTGTCGAGGCCGTACGGGTAGCGAACCGGAGTGCAACGCAGGCATCGGATCACGGCAGATAGCCGAGCTCGGCGGTGACGCGATGCTTGACCCTCACGCGACGTGAGGGTGCACAGTGGCATCACCCGCTATGGAGGAACACGATGAAACTGTTGTCCGTCAGTCAGGTCGCGCGCCGTACCGGGGTGACCGTGCGTACCCTGCATCATTACGAAGCTTGCGGCCTGTTGCGGCCGGCGGCGCGCAGTGGTGCCGGCTATCGGCTGTACGGCGAAGCAGAGCTGCTGCGACTGCAGCATATCGTTTCGTTGAAGGCACTCGGGCTCACGCTCGATGCCATCCGTACCGGCCTCGATGCCGATGTGCCCTCGTTGGCCGATGCGGTGCGTCGGCAGGTCACCCAGTTGCGGGAGACGATCGCCCGCCAGCACGAACTGCTGGTCCGCCTGGAACGGCTGGAGCAGCGGCTTGCTGCCGGCGAGGCGATCGATGGCGACACACTCCTGTCCACCATTGAGGCAAGCACGATCATGGAAAAATACCTGACTACCGAACAGCTGGGGACCCTCAGGCAACGCGGCGAGATGCTCGGTGCCGAGCGCATCCACGAGGTCGAGCAGACGTGGCCGCAAGTCATCGCCGGCATGGCGGCCGCCATGCAGTTGAACAAGGATCCAGCCAGCGACGAGGTGCGTTTACTGGCGCGGAAATGGCGTTCGCTGGTGCGTGAATTCACCGGTGGCGATGCCGGCATCCAGCACTCGCTCAACACCATGTTCAAGCGGGAGGCCGACACGATGCAGCAACGAACCGGCATCGATCCGGCTTTGATGGCCTACGCCTGCGAGGCGATTGCCGCCCTGCCGGAGTGAGCCCGCCGCGGCGGAATCGGCTAGGCTGGCGCCACCGCGGGGAGGGGATGGCACGGGATGCCACCTCGCGGTGTTCCTTCAACTCAAGGGGGTTTTATGGGTACTTCTTCGTTTGCTGCGCTGGCCGGCATGGGCATGATGGCCTTGCTGATCATGTTCGTGGGCGGCATCCTGGTTGCCGCGCTGGTGTTGTCGGTGGCGTTCCGGCTGGTGGTCGGCTACATGCCGTCCTACCTGCGTTCGCTGGGTGCGGTGCTGCTGACCGCGATTGCCGTGGTAGTGGCCGCGGTGGTGCTGGGCCTGGTGATGCACGGCAGTGCGAGTGGCCTGCTGTCGGGAGCCGTGCAGTTCCTGGTCGGTGCCGCGGTGATCAATTATCTGCTGCTGGCGCAGAACGGCAGCCAGATCGGCTACGGCAAGGCATGTCTGGTGGAACTGGTCTATATGGTGATCGGCTTCGTGCTGGCGCTGATCATCGGCGTGATCATGGCGATGGTGTTCGGTGCCGCGATGTTCGGCATGCACTGACGTTCGCGATCGTCCGGATGCAAAAAAGGGCGGAGTTCATCCGCCCTTTTCCGTATGCGGCAGCGACCGGGTCACGCCAGGCTGGTGGCGATCCCGAAGCTGATCGCCATGATCACGGCCACCGCCATGCAGGCGCTGCCGGGGCGGATGCGGTGCGCATCGATGCGCGGGGTGAACCGCCACAGCAGCACGGTGCCGATCAGCATGTCCAGCACCAGCGCGCCGCGCAGCAGGCCGGAGTTCAGCAGCGCCGCATACGGCGGATGCAGGCGGCCTTCGTGCGCGGCCACGCCGACGACCAGCAGCAGGCCGATCATGGTCCACAGCAGGCAGGCGAGGTAGACGCGGTTGAACACCACGGCGCAGCGTTCGGTCCAGCGCAGCACCGACCAGCCGATCAGGGCAAACACCAGCGCAGCCATGCTGCTGTACAGCACCCACCAGAGCAGGCTGCTGATCACGGTAAGCAGGGTGGTCATGTGACTTGCTGGAACCCCAGTGCGCGCAGCAGCTTGGCCATCAGCCACGCGGGGCCGATCAGCAGGTACGACAGATCGGTGAGGAAACTGGGGCGGCGCCCTTCGAACAGGTGGCCGATGAACTGGCCGATCCACGCGACCACGAACACGCCGATCGCCAGCCAGCACAGCGAGGCGCCGCCGAGCCGGTAGTACAGGAGGTTGGTGAGCAGGCCGAGCAGCGCGAACGCGATCAGCAGCGCGAGCGCCAGCCGGTGCGAGTGCTTCCAGTACCAGTAGAACGCCAGCACCATCACCGCCACGGCCACCGTGCCGGGACGGAAGAAGGCGGCCGGCACCGGGATCGTCCACAGCAGCGCGATCACCGACCACACGATCGGCGGCACGCAGAACCAGTGGAACAACCGGTTGGTCGGGTTCTGGTGGTCGCCGCTGTAACTGTCGAGCCAGTCCTGCATGGTGCGCATCGAGGCAACTCCGGTTGAGTCGGGTTTTTGATCGTCTGGGCCGAATATATCTTGATCCGTTCGCGCTGAGCGTGGCGCCGAAGGCGCGAAGTCGAAGCCTCGGACGATGCGCTTCGACTTCCTCGCTCCTCAAAGCTGCGGCCATCCGTGGCCGCTCCCCGCGTGCGCCGCTGCATGCGCGGCTACGTTCAGCGCGAACGGAAACAGATTCAGTCGAGCTTGATGCCGGCCAGGCGCTGCAAGGCCTCGGCGTACTTGGCGGCGGTGCGCGCGATCACCTCGTCCGGGATCATCGGGCCAGGCGCGGTCTTGTTCCAGTCCAGCGTCTCGAGATAGTCGCGCACGAACTGCTTGTCGTAGCTGGGCGGACTGATCCCGACGCGGTATTCCTCGGCGGGCCAGAAGCGCGAGGAATCCGGCGTCAGCATCTCGTCCATCACGTACAGCGTGCCGTTGGCGTCGGTGCCGAACTCGAACTTGGTGTCGGCGATGATGATGCCGCGCTCGGCCGCATAGGCGGCGGCCCACTGGTAGATCGCCAGGGTGGCGTCGCGCACCTTGTCGGCCAGTTCCTGGCCTACCGCATCGACCACCACGTCATAGCTGACGTTCTCGTCGTGGTCGCCCACGGCGGCCTTGGTCGACGGGGTGAAGATCGGTGCGGGCAACTGCTGCGCCTGCTGCAGGCCGGCGGGCAACTGGATGCCGCACAGCGAACCGGTGGCTAGGTAATCCTTCCAGCCGGAGCCGATCAGATAGCCGCGGGCGATCGCCTCGACCGGCACCGGCTTCAGTCGACGCGTCACCACCGCGCGCCTCTCGTACAGCGCCAGATCGGTGCCGGGCGGCAGCACGTCGGCCGGCGGCACGTCGAGCAGATGGTTCGACAGCAGGTGCGCGGTCTTGCCGAACCAGAAATTGGAGATCTGGGTCAGCATCTCGCCCTTGCCCGGGATCGGGTTCGGCAGCACCACGTCGAATGCGGACAACCGGTCCGTGGCGACCATCAGCAAGCGGTCGTCGTCCAGCGCATAGACGTCGCGCACCTTGCCGCGATGGATCAGTTGCAGGCCGGGCAGGTTCGATTGCAGCAAGGTGGTGGGCACGGCAAGGGGTTCCGCAGGCTGGGGAGCTGCCTATTCTAGCCGCTGCGGCGCGGCTGCCGGGCATCTGCCCCGTGGGATTTTGGCGGACTGCTAGAATTGGCGACCTTTAGCCCCATGTGTTGCCGATGCGAACCTCACTGATCGCGGCGCTGTGCCTGGTTGCCGCCCCCGCCCTCTGCGCACAGACCCCGGTGCAGCCGACCCGGCTGGGCTTGTGCGCGGCCTGCCACGGCAATACCGGGCACGCCGCCATGCCCGGCGTGCCGAACCTGGCCGGCCAGCGGCTGGACTATCTGCGCGACGCGTTGAAGCAATACCGCGACGGCCGCCGCAACGTGCCGGTCATGCGCGCCGCGATCGGTCCGGTCAGCGCCGCCGAACTCGACATGCTGGCGCGCTGGTACAGCGCACAGCCGCCGCAGCCGCAGGCCCATCCATGAGTTTTTCCTACACGCTGTGGTTCGCGTTTTTCGGTTTGATCATCGGCCATCTGCCAGGCGCGATCACCGGCGCGGTGGTCGGCTTCATCTTCGACAACCTGCGCTACACCCAACGCAAGAACGCCACGCCGGAAGCCGGCGGCTTCGTCGGTCCGCTGTTCACCTTGCTGGGCGCGGTGGCGAAATCCGATGGCCGCGTGTCGGAGCAGGAAATCGCGATTGCCGAACGCCTGATGACCCGGATGAATCTGAGCGCCGAGCTGCGCAAGCAGGCAGTGACCAGCTTCAACGTCGGCAAGCAGCCGGAATTCGACGTCACCCAGACCATCGCCGCGTTGCGCAACTGGGTAGGCATGCGCCGCGACCATGCGTTCCCGGTGCTGGACGTGGTGATCGAAACCGTGCTGGCCGAGGGCAATCCGGCGCCGGAGAAGATGGCGATCCTGCGCCAGCTCGCCTTCGCGCTGCGGATCAGCGATATGGAGCTGATGGCGCTGATGGCGATGAAAGGTTACGCCTGGAACGCCGGTGCCGGCGGCCGGCGCGGTTACGGGTACGGCGGCGCTGCCGGCGGCGGCTACGTGCCGCCGCAGCGCACGCCGCAGGGGCCGGATCCTTACGCCGTGCTCGGCATCGAGCGCAACGCCGACGATCGGGCAGTGAAGCGCGCCTATCGCAAGCTGATCTCCGAACATCACCCCGATCGCCTCGGCGACCTGCCCGAAGACATGCGCAAGCGCGCCGAGTCGCGCGCCAGCGAGATCAACGCGGCCTACGACCGCATCAAGGAACAACGCGGCTTCAAGTAGGAGCCCGCGTGCGGGCGATGCTCTGGCCTTGATCTTCCCCAAACATCAAAGCAACGGCATCGCCCGCCAGCGGGCTCCTACAATGAGCATCTTCGAACTCTCTGGTACGTGCCATGGCCAAGCAAACCCCGATCATCGCCCCGTCCATCCTCGCCGCCGATTTCGCGCGGCTGGGCGAAGACACTGCCGCGGCGCTGGCCGCCGGCGCCGACTGGGTGCATTTCGACGTGATGGACAACCATTACGTGCCGAATCTCACGATCGGTCCGATGGTGCTGCAGTCGCTGCGCAAGTACGGCATCGCTGCGCCGATCGATGTGCACCTGATGATCAAGCCGGTCGACCGCATCGTGCCCGACTTCGCCAAGGCCGGCGCCAGCCTGATCAGTTTTCATCCGGAAGCGAGCGAGCACATCGACCGCACGCTGGGGCTGATCAAGGAGTCCGGCTGCCAGGCCGGGCTGGTGTTCAATCCCGCCACGCCGCTGGATTACCTCGACTACGTGATGGACAAGCTCGACCTGATCCTGATCATGTCGGTCAATCCGGGTTTCGGCGGACAGAAATTTATTCCCGGCGCGCTGGAAAAACTGCGCCAGGCACGCCAGCGCATCGAGGCCAGCGGCCGTGCGATCCGACTGGAAGTGGATGGCGGCGTCACCGCCGACAATATCGGCGCGATTGCCGCCGCCGGCGCGGACACCTTCGTCGCCGGCTCGGCCATCTTCCACGCCAGCGACTACCGCGCCGAGATCGCCGCCATGCGCAAGGCGATCGTTTAAGCATTCCCGCCGCCATGCGCAAGGCGATCGTTTAAGCATTTCCGCCGCCATGCGCAAGGCAATCGGCTGAGCGTCGGCGATTTCGCAAAGCCTCCACGCATAAAAATCCCGACGCAGTGATGGCTGCGTCGGGATAAACGTCGTCGGAGACGTGAGAGGAAACACCATCGATTGGTGGTGCCGGTACGACCGCTGCACAGGGAGGGACAGCTGTCGTACCGGCATGTTCCACGGCAATGGAACGCTACCAATCCTCTATTCCGACCGGGTCGATCCGGTTTGGTTCCCCGCAGATTTGTGAACGCGCCGAATTCCCGGCTCGATGCGGTTCAGATAAAAAATCCCCTCGCAAGGAGGGGAAAGGAACCACCATGTCGGACGGAACGCGGAGCGGGCTACAGCGGTTGCCAGTCGGGGTCGGTGTCTAGCCCCGCGGCCGGCGCGATTCCCTTCGCGCCGGCCGCACCGATGCCTTCCACGGCGAATGGATTGAACGAGAGGGGGTTGAAACGAAATCCGTGCATGGCGTTGACCTCTTCAATGGATGCCGAACAACAGGCCGAGCAGCAGGGCGCCCAGCGCCAGCGTCACGCGTAGCGGCTCGAAGCTGCGCAAATCGGCGTTCGGGTCGTTTTCTCTGGATTCGATTTTCGACATTGTCCGGCTCCCATGCGTAGTGCATGGTGCACATCAAACATCCGGCCCGGGCGCTGGCGCCGGCGCAATCGGGCCGGCCTGCCGCTGGCTTGTGGCGAAATGCGGGCACTCGCGTTGCGCAGCTTGCGTCGCGACGGTTCGCATAGCACGCTGCGCTCACTAAACCAGGGAGCGTGCCATGGGCCGCAGCATTGCCATCGTCGAAGACGAACCATTGATCCGCGCCAACTACGTCGAGGCGCTCAACCGTTTCGGCTACGACGCGCGTGGGTATGGCTCCCGCCGGGAGGCCTCCAATGCGTTCGCGATGCGGCTGCCGGAGTTGGTGATCATCGACATCGGTCTCGGCGACGAGCCGGAGGGCGGTTTCGACCTGTGCCGCGAGCTGCGCGCCAAGTCGGCCACCTTGCCGCTGATCTTTCTCACCGCGCGCGATTCGGATTTCGACGTGATCTCCGGCCTGCGCCTGGGTGCCGACGACTACCTCAGCAAGGACACCAGCCTGCACCAGCTGGCCGCACGCATCGCGGCGTTGTTCCGCCGCATCGAATCGCTGAAGGCGCCAGCCAGCAGCGAGACGGTGATCGAGCACGGTCCGCTTAAAATGGAATTCGAGCGCATGCGGATCAGCTGGAACGGCGAGGAAGTGCCGCTCACCGTGACCGAATTCTGGATGGTGCACACGCTGATCCGCTTCCCCGGCCACGTGAAGAACCGCGACCAGCTGATGCGCGAGGCCGAGCTGGTCGTCGACGACGCCACCATCACCTCGCACATCAAGCGCATCCGCAAGAAGTTCATCGCGGTGGCGCCGGAGTTCGATGCGATCGAGACGGTGCACGGCGTGGGCTACCGGTGGAAGCCCTGATGCGGAATGCAGTGATGCGACGCGTGCTGTGGGTGCCGGCATTCTGCCTGTTCGCCGTGCAGGCGCATGCAGCCGGTCCGGCCGACAACGTGCTGGCCCGTGGCGCGCGCGATGGAACCGCACCCGCATGGGCGGTCACTGTCGCGACGCCGAAGGGCTGGACGCGCGACTGCTGCACCTACGCTCGCGCGATCGGGGTCGACGCCGTGCTGTATCAGGGCGAGTGGAGCGGCAAGCCGCAGCGCGTGATGGTGCTCAATGTGACGCCGCGTAAATTGCCCACGCTGACCGCCGAGGTGCAGGCCGATCGCAAGCGCTATCTGCAGCACGATCCGGCCGGCAAGGTCTCCGGCATTGCCGTGCGCAACCAGGCCATGCCGTGCCAGGCGAGTGTCTACCGGGGCAGCGATCACGTCGACGACGTGGTGGTGTTCTGCGATCCGGGCCAGGCCAGCGGCATCCGGCTGAGCTGGTCGATGGCGTTCGACGATGCCGATCCCACCCGGCGCGGACTGCTCGACGATTTCATGCGCGTGGTGGTGACCGCACGCTGGGCACCGGATGCGGGAGCATCGCCACGGCATGGCAGCTGACCGTCCTTCCCGATGAACCTGCGCCGAAAACTCCTGCTGGTCGCCCTGTGCACGCTGGCGCTGCCGATCGCGGGCTGGCTGTATGTGCGGCAGATGGAGGCGCTGCTGCGCGACGGCCAGGCCCAGGCGCTGCTGGCGTCGGCGGGCGCGGTGGCGCGCAGCCTGGTGGTGACCGGTGCGGTGCAGCCGGAATCGGGCCAGGCCTGGTACGTGCAGCAGGTGCCGGGTCCGATCACCGTGGATGGTTACGGCGACGACTGGGCGCCGCTGACGCCGTGGAGCCAGCCACTGGGACAACAAGGCCGGCTGCTGCTGGCCGCGGACGAGGACGGGCTGTATCTGTATGCCGTCGTGCCCGAAACGCGGCGCGTCCGCGCCGATGCCGACGATGCCAATGCGCTGGCCGCGGATCATCTGATCCTGACCCTGGGCAATGCGAATGGACAGCGGCGCTACCTGCTGGCCAGCGCGGCACCCGGGCCGCTCACGGCGCAGCCGCTCGATCCCGCGGTCGACGGGCTTCCAGATCGGTTTCCCGCGCAATGGCAGGAAGACGGCAGCGGCTATCAGGTCGAGCTGCGTTTGCCGTCGGCGCTGCATCTGCGCGTACTCGGCGTTGGCGTGTACGACGCGGCGGCAGGCGGGGACCGGATGGCATCCGATACGCGGGCCCTGCTCAGTTATTCGGACAAACTTTCCGGCGAGCTGGCGCAACTCGTGCCCGAACGCGTACAAGCGCGTGTGCTGACCTCGCAGGGCTGGCTGCTGGCCCGCACGGGTCGCCTGAACACCGCGCCAGGGGCCGATGGCCAGCCGGGCTGGTTCGCCTCGTTGATCTATCGCTCGCTGCTGGCGAATCAACTGGAAGACGCCAGCCCGTGGTCGCAGGATGTGCCGCGGCTGGATACCGCGGAAGTCGGCACGGCAAGTAGCGGCAAACCGGTTGCCGTGTGGCGCAGCGGCGAGGAGCGCGGCAGCGTGGTGCTGGCCGCCGCCGTGCCGATCGAACATGCGGGCAAGATCGACGGCGTGCTGCTGCTGGAGCAGGCCAGCCGCAGCGTGCCGCTGCTGGCCAACAAGGCCTTGTTCGGCCTGTTGCTGACCAGTTTCGGTGTGCTGCTGGTCGCCGGCGGCATCCTGCTGGCATTTGCGACCCGGCTCAGCCTGCGCCTGGCCCGCTTGCGCAACGCGGCCGAGCGCGCACAGCTCAACGACGGACGTCTGGACGGCTTGTTCGAGCAAGGCCGTTTCCCTATGACCGATGCGCCGGACGAGATCGGCGACCTCGCACGCAGCTTCGAGCGGTTGTTCGAAGTGGTCGGCGGCTACACCGATTACCTGCGCACGCTGGCCTCGAAACTCTCGCACGAACTCAACACGCCGCTGGCCATCGTGAAATCTTCGCTGGACAACCTCGAACATGCTCTGCAGGAGCGGGCCGCGCTGCCGGCCGAGGCGCGGCCGTATCTGGCGCGCGCCCGCGATGGCGTGGCGCGGCTGGGTGCGCTGGTGCGGGCGATGAGCGAGTCGAGCCGGATGGAGCGCTCGATCACCGCGGCGGAACCCGAGGATGTCGACCTGCGCGACGTGGTGCGCGGTTGTGCCGACGCTTATCGCGCGCTGGTGGGCACTCGCCGGCTCGACTGCGTGCTGCCCGATGGGCCGCTGCACCTGCATTGCGCACCCGAGCTGATCGCGCAGGCGCTGGACAAGCTGCTCGACAACGCGCTGTCGTTCACGCCCGAGCGTGGCTGGCTGCGCCTGAGCCTGCACGCCACGCCCGATGGCGCGGAGATCGAACTGGCCAACCAGGGCCCGCTGCTGCCCGAGGCGATGCAGGGTCGCCTGTTCGACTCGCTGGTCAGCCTGCGCGACAAGACCACCCCCGGCGATGCGCCACATCTGGGCCTGGGCCTGTACGTGGTGCGGCTGGTGGCCGAACGCCACGGCGGTGTGGCCAGCGCTCGCAACCTGGACGACGGCAGCGGCGTGGCGTTCTCGCTGCGCCTGCACGGCATGCCGCGCCAACGGCTCTGAAGCTCCCTCTCTCCCGGCTTCGCGGGGATGAGGGAGCGCTCTTGCTCTGGACGTCCATACCAGTTCCACCCCGGCCTGCTATCTTGAGCAGCCCGCTCCCGTACAGAATGGCTTATCCGTGATCTCCCGAGACGAATTCGATGCGCTGGCTGCCCATGGCCATACCCGCATCCCGCTGGTGCGCGAGGTGTTTTCCGACCTCGACACGCCGCTGTCGGTGTATCTGAAACTGGCCGACGGCCCGTACACCTTCTTGCTGGAATCGGTCGAGGGCGGCGCCACCTGGGGACGCTATTCGATCATCGGCCTGCCGGCGAAGCGGGTGTACCGGCTGCGTGGGCACGAGCTGGAAGTGGAGGATTCGGGCGAAATCACCGAGCGGCGGCATCTGGACGACCCGCTCGCGGAAATCGAAAAGCTGCGCCTGGCGTACGACGTGCCGCGGCTGCCGCAACTGCCCGCGTTCAGCGGCGGCCTGGTCGGCTACTTCGGCTTCGAGACGATCGGCTACATCGAGCCGCGGCTGGCGCAGTGGGATCGGGCCGATGAGCTGGGTACGCCCGATGTGCTGCTGATGCTGGCCGAGGAGGTCGCCGTCTTCGACAACCTCAAGGGGCGCCTTTATCTGATCGTGCACGCCGACCCGGCGCAGCCGCAGGCGTATGCCGAAGCGCAGCGCCGGCTCGATGCGCTGGTCTACCGGCTGCGCCAGGGCGGTGCGTCGTATCCGCAGCTCACCCAGTCGGTCGCGCTGGACGAAAGCGATTTCAAATCCTCGTTCACGAAGGAAGAGTTCGAGGCCATGGTCGAGCGCGCGAAGGAATACATCCGCGCCGGCGACATCTTCCAGGTGGTGCCGTCGCAGCGGCTCAGCGTCGGCTTCAACGCGCGGCCGGTCGACGTGTACCGCGCGCTGCGGGCACTGAATCCGTCGCCGTACATGTACTTCGTCGATCTGGGCGATACCCAGATCGTCGGCTCGTCGCCGGAAATCCTGGCGCGGCTGAAGGACGGCAAGGTGGTGGTGCGCCCGCTCGCCGGCACGCGCAGGCGCGGCGCCACCGAAGCGGAAGACCAGGCGCTGGAAGCGGAGTTGCTGGCCGATCCGAAGGAGCGCGCCGAGCACGTGATGCTGATCGACCTGGGCCGCAACGACATCGGCCGCATCAGCGAAACCGGCACCGTCGAGGTCAGCGAGTCGTTCGCGGTCGAACGCTACTCGCACGTGATGCACATCGTGTCGCAGGTGCAGGGCACCGCGAAGCAGGGCCTCAGCTACATGGACGTGCTCAAGGCCACCTTCCCCGCCGGCACGCTCAGCGGCGCACCGAAGATCCGCGCACTGGAAATCATCCAGGAGCTGGAGCCGTACAAGCGCAACATCTACGCGGGTGCGATCGGCTGGATCGGCTGGTGGGGCGACGCCGACACCGCCATCGCGATCCGTACCGCGGTGATCCAGAACGGCCGCCTGCACGTGCAGGCCGGTGCCGGCATCGTCTACGACTCCGATCCCGCCGCCGAGTGGGAAGAGACGATGAACAAAGGGCGTGCATTGTTCCGTGCTGTCGCGCAGGCGGCGAAGGGACTGTGAGACATTTCCGCGAGGTAGGCCTGCTCGCAGCCTTGTCGCTGATCGGCTGCAGCGCCGCCATCGCGCGCGATGCCACAGCGCCGGTCTGGCCGGACACGCCGCTTGCCCGCACCCAGGCACTGGCCTTGCTGCAGACCCTCAACGCCGATCTGCTAAGCCATGACAGCGCGACGCTGACGCTGGAACGCTGGTGCGGCGCGCATCACATGGCGACGCCCGCGCGCGTCATTGCGCAGCGCGTGCGTGGCGACGACAAGCCGCTGCCGCCCGAATTGCGCGCGCGGCTGGCGATCGGGCCGAACGAGCCGGTGAAGTACCGGCGGGTGCAGTTGAAGTGCGGCGATCACGTGCTGTCCGAGGCGGACAACTGGTACCTGCCGAACCGATTGACGGCGGCGATGAATCGCCAGCTCGACAGTAGCGAGGTGCCGTTCGGCAAGGTGGTGCAGCCGCTGCATTTTCGCCGCGATACCTTGAGCGCCGACTTGCTGTGGTCGCCGTTGCCCGCCGGCTGGGAGCTGCAGCGCGCCAAGGCGCGGCCGGCTTCGGGTGCGTTGGCGATACCGCATTTCCTGTTGCAGCATCGCGCGCTGCTGCTTGCCGGCGACGGCCGGCCGTTCAGTGCGCTGATCGAGACGTATACCGACCAGGTGCTGGCGTTCTAGTCGATCGCCCGCGTGTTGCTGCCGGACTCGATCTGCTGCGTGAGGCTGTACAGGATGCGCAGGTCCTCGGCATCGAGCGCATCGCCCCGCATGCCGCGGAAGTGATGGTGGAAGGCGCGCACGGCGGCGGCGCGGTCTTCCAGCGGATAGCCGACCAGTCCCAGCGCCATCCAGGGATCGAAGCCGGCCGGCGGATCGGCCAGCGGCGTCAGCGGCCACAGGCCGAAACCCGCATCGGCCAGTTGCTGCCACGGGAACAGCGGGCCCGGATCGTCCTTGCGGGTGGGTGCGAAGTCCTCGTGGCCGACGATCTGCGTGCGCGGGATATGCCATCGCGTGGTGAGGTCGCCGAGCAGGCGCAGCAGGCTGGCGATCTGCGGCTGCGCGAACGGCGTGGTGCCGTCGTTGTCCAGTTCGATGCCGATCGAGGCGGAGTTGACGTCGGTGATGGTGCCCCAGTGCCCCGCGCCGGCGTGCCACGCGCGCAGTTGATCGGAGACCAGCTGGTAGACATGCCCGTCGCTGCCGATCAGGTAGTGCGAGCTCACCGGACCGCCGCTGTTCTTCGTGCGCAAGGTATCCAGGCTTGCCTGCGCGGAGTTCTGATTGGTGAAATGCAGC
The DNA here is from genome assembly GCF_042657005.1 of Rhodanobacter terrae. Taxonomy (NCBI): domain Bacteria; kingdom Pseudomonadati; phylum Pseudomonadota; class Gammaproteobacteria; order Lysobacterales; family Rhodanobacteraceae; genus Rhodanobacter; species Rhodanobacter terrae. The sequence continues at coordinate 138,938 of NZ_JBHSNG010000010.1, read as the reverse complement.
ACGATCAGCACCGGCCGGCGGATGTCGTGGTTGGGCGAAGGCACCCATGTCGCCAGCGGGTTGCGCGGCGGTGCGTGGGCGCAGGCGGCGAGCAGCAGGACCAGCGCCAGCAGCGCGCCGCGGCACGCAAGGCGAGGGTTCGCGGACAGCAGGCCAAACGGATGACGCATCAGTGACGACTCCCAATCGGGGCACTCGGTAATACGGCCGAACCCTCAATGCAGGAAGGGTTCGGCGATGGACAGCACGGTGCGGTAGGGCTCCGGATCGTTGCGGTTGCTGAGCAGGATCACCGTGAGGTGCTGCCGCGGCCAGCGCACGATCACGTTGCGGAAGCCGATGCTTTCGCCCGAATGCCATAGCGTATCGCCGGTGATGCGCCAGCCGAAACCGTAGCTGGCCTCGTACGGTTCGCCGGTGACTTTCGCATGCGGGCTGAAGGCGAGCTTGCGCGAGGCGTCGCTGAGCAGGCGGTCGTCGTACAGCGCGGCGTCCCACTTGGCCATGTCGTCGATCGAGGAATAGATGCCGCCGTCGCCCCGGGTGGCGCTGGTCAGATCCTGGTCGGTGCGCTTCCACACGCCGTTCTCCTCGCTGTAGCCGTAGGCGCGATGGCTGACCCCGGGGCCGCCGCGCACATACAACAGCGTGTGATCCATGTGCAGCGGCCGGAAGATGCGCTGTTGCAGGAAAGCGGGCAGGCCTTCGCCCGAAGCCTGTTCCACCACCAGGCCCAGCAGCACATAGCCTGAATTGCTGTAGCGATACGCCGAGCCCGGCGTGAAGTAGCTTTTCGGCGCGTCCGACAGCATGCGCAGCACGTCGTTGTCGTCGAGCTGTCTGGTGGTGCCGGCGGGTATCAAATCCTCGTAGTCGATCAGGCCGCCGGTGTGGCTCAGCAACTCGCGCAAGGTCACCTCGTCGGCGTTCGCCGGCAGCGACGGCAGCCAGTGGCGTATCGAATCGTCCAGCTTCAGCTTGCCGTCCTGGGCCAGCAGCAGGATCGCCGCGGCGGTGAACTGTTTGGTCACCGAGGCCAGTCGATAATTGGTGGCCGGTGAAGCCTGCTCGTGCTGTTCGAGATTCGCCAGGCCGTAGCCGCGACGGATCAGCGGCTTGCCGTCCTTCAGCACCAGCAGCGAGGCGCCGGGAACGTTGCCCTGGTATTTCTGCATCAGGCGATCGACCGTGGCCGTGCGGTCCGTACAGCCGGCGGCGCCCGCGACGAGGATCACCGAGGCGAGCAGAGTGGTCAGCCTGCGCATGGCAGAACCTCCGGGGCAGGTACGGTCTGCTTCATTGCACTGGCACGTCGTAGATCGTGTGCGGCGTGGGTTCCGGCGTGAAGGTGTAGTGCCACCACTCGAGCGGATAGTTCTGGAAACCGCCGTGCTCCATCGCACTGCGCAGCAGCGACCGGTTCTCGCGCTGCTGCGGCGTGAGGCCGGGTGTGTCGGTGTTGGCGCGCACGCCGAAGTAGTCGAAGTCGGTGCCCATTTCCAGCGGTTCGCAGTGCGCGTTCTCGGCTGCGCAGCGTTCCAGCGTGAGGTCGACCGTGCCGCCGCGGCTGTGGCCGGAAACCGGCGCGATGTAGTCGCCGAGCAGCTTCGACTTGTCCAGCGTCGGGTAGTGCTGCGCCTTCGTGCGCTGGTCGCCGAGGTCGTGCGCCCAGCGCACGAAATCCGCCACGGCGCGGGCCGGGCGGTAGCAATCCCAGATCTTCAGACGCAGGTGCCGTGCGCGCAGATCGTGCTCGACGCGGGCCAGCGCCTCGGCGACCGGGCGCAGCAGGAAGCACTTCGGTGCGCGATAGCCGTCGACCGGCGCGCCCACGAAATTGTCGCGACCGGCGTACTTGATGTCCTCGGCGATGTCCGGCACCAGAGTGCGGATATCCACCAGGTTGGCTTCCGCAGAGGTCCTTGCGGGGGAAAGATCGGGTGGTTGATCCGCGTGAGCGATTCCGCTGACGGCGACGAACAAGCCAAACGCGAGCAGATATCCGGCTTTCGCAGGAGCCCGCTTGCGGGCGATGCTCTTGTACCTGGCGGAAGAAAAGGCATCGCCCGCAAGCGGGCTCCTACCGGCGGGCATGGGCGACGGGTTGGTCATGGGTGGCAGTCCCCGACGTGCTGGAAATCGAGATCCTCGTAGTCGGAGCTGAAGTCTCCGTTCGGATCGAGCTTGGCCATGCGCAGTGTGACCGGCAGACCGTTCTGGGCGGCATGGAAATCCAGCCACGCATCCAGCTCGCCCGAGTCGTCCCAGTGCACCAGGTAGCGCGCGCCCAGGCGCATCACCGTACCGGCCAGCTTCGGCGATTTGGCGGCGGTGAAACGCACGCTGCCGTTGTTCGGGCACAGCGAGATATCGCCGAACCACGGATCGCGGTAGGTGCCCGTCCACGTCGCCAGCTCGGCGGCATCGGCCGGTCGCTGCGCCGAGGTATCGGGCATCGATGTCGTTGCCGCATGCTGCGCGGCCATGCGCTCCAGCGCATCGGCGTACCAGTTCACGTCGTGCTGTTCGCCGGGCGCGGTGAAATGCTTGGTCAGCACCTCACCCAGCACGGTGCGTGCATCGCCCGCGTCGCCGTTGATCATGAACACGAAGCCGCTGCGTCGATCCGGCAGCAGCGACAGCATCGAGTACATGCCGGTCAATGTGCCGGTGTGCCACACGTTCCATTCGCCGTCGACATCGGTCATGCGCCAGCCGTAGCCGTAGGCCATGATGTGCGAGCGGTCCCACGTGCGGCGCAGCGCAGGCACCGGAATCAGCATGTGCGGCGCCTGCAGGATCTGCCGCTGCGCCGGCGACAGCCACGCCAGCTGAGCCGGCGTGGGTACCAGCCAGTTGCGCGCCCAGCCGAGCATGTCGGTGAGGTCGCAGCGGATGCCGCCGGCGGGCGCGGAAGTGATCGCCGGAATCATTTCCGCGTCTTCGCGGATCGCTACGTTGCCGTTGCGATCCCGGCGATGCGGCTGCGCCACGTCGCCGACCGCATCGCGGTTCCATTCGCCGACCTGGCAGCGCGAAAGCCCCAGTGGTTCGAACACCTCGCGATGCATCAGTGTCTCGTAGGACGCGCCGCCCGCGGCAGCGGCCACTTCGCCGGCGACCACGTAGAGCAGGTTGTCGTACTGGTACTTCGAGCGGAAGCTGTAGCCGGGCTTGATATAGGCCAGCCCGCGGATGATGTCGGTGCGGGTGAACGCATTCGGTTCCGGCCACAGCATCAGGTCGCCGCCGCCCTGGGGCAGGCCGCTGGAGTGGGTGAGCAGATCGGCCACGCGCATGTTCGCGGTCACCCACGGATCGTGCATGCGGAACTGCGGCAGGTATTTCGTCACCGGGTCGTCCCAGTGCAGCTTGCCCTGGTCGACCAGGCGGCCGAGCAGGGCGGTGGTCATCGCCTTGCTGTTGGAGGCGATCTTGAACAGTGTCTGCGGCGTGATCTTCTGCCCCGAGCCGGCCACCGTTTCGCCGGCGGTGCGCACATAGACGACCCGGCCGTTCTCGATCACGCCGACGGCGATGCCGGGCAGGTGATAACGCGCGACGGTGTCGTCGACGATCTTGTCGAAGGCCTTGGTTTCGGGATTCGCAACGGCAGACTTGCTGGCGTGGGCTGTGCCGGCGGTCAGGACCAGCGCAGCGATGAGAAGCTTTGATACGAGACACATGGCACGCGGCTCAATGATGGTCGGCATCGCGCTCCACCTCGCGCCACACGCGCAGCAGGTTGCCGCCCCACAGCTTGGCTATGTCGGTGTCGCTGAAGCCGCGCTTGCGCAAGGCGGCGGTGACGTTGCGCGTCTGGCTGGCGTCGGCCCAGCCGGTGATGCCGCCGCCGCCGTCGAAATCCGAGGCGATGCCGACGTGGTCGATGCCGGCGACCTTCACCATGTGCTGGATCTGGTTCACGTAATCGTCCAGCGTGGGCAGCGGATACTGCTTCTGGATCTCGACCATGCCCTTGTCCATCGCCGGCAGGTAGTCGTCCCGGTCGCTGTCGTATTCCGTGTGGCCGGACTGTTTCGCGATGGCGTCCTGCAGTTTCTTTTCGGCAGCCTCGCGACCCGGGTCGTGCTTCAGGAATTCCTTGTATGCCACCGCATCGATCACGCCACCCTTGGCGGCGATCGCGCGCAGCAGATCGTCGGGCAGGTTGCGCGGATGATCGAGAACGGCGCGGGCGCCGGAATGCGAGGCGTAGATCGGTGCCGTGGAGGCCTCGAGTGCGTCGCGCACACAAGCGTCGGAGGCATGCGAGATGTCGACCAGCATGCCGAGCTGGTTGGCCCGTTTCACCACGGCGCGGCCGAAGTCGCTCATGCCGGCATCGCCGGCGCTGTTCATCGCCGGCTCGCCGTGCTTCGTGTCGGGCAGCGAGCTGCTGCACAGATCGTTGTTGCCTACATGCACCAGCCCGACCGAGCGTGCACCGCGATCGAACGCTGCATCGAGGCGACGGATGTCATGGCCCAGCGAGTAGCTGTTCTCGATCTCGATCGTGGCCGACAGCAGGCCGGCCCTGTGGTTGGCCAGCAATTGCTCCGGCGTGGTGGCCAGGCGGATGCGGTCGGGATATTGCATCAGCATGCGGCCGATGCCGTCGTATTTCTGCTCGGCCTGGTCCACCGCCTTGGCGTAGCCGGCCGCGGTCAACGGCCCCTGCGGCACCCAGACCACGAAAAACGCGGCGTCGAGTCCGCCGCGCTCCATCTTGCCCAGGTCGACCAAGAGCGGCGTGGGCTTGCCTACGTCGAAGCGCGGCTCGCGCATATACGAGAACGGGATGTCGACATGCGTGTCGATGGTGATCGGCAGGTCCCGCTCGACCGGATGTTGTGCCGCCTGACGTTGTGCGGCATGGCCGGGAAGCGCGGCGCACAGGGTCAGGGCGGCGAAGGTGGCAACGCGTGCGATCGGAGTCATGTCGTTTCCCAGTGATGGGCCGGTTGTTCGCCGGCGATCATTTCCTCGAAGTGCTGGCGGCGGCGCACCACGGCGTAACGGCCCTGGTTCAGCAGCACTTCGGGCGCCAGCGGCCGCGAGTTGTAGGTGGAAGCCATCGACGCACCGTACGCGCCGGTGGCCTTGATCAGCAAGAGGTCGCCGGCCATGCATTCGGGCATGACGCGATTGCGCGCGAACGTGTCGCCGCTCTCGCAGACCGGGCCGACGATGTCGTAAGTGGTCGGCGTCCGCGGTTCGCCCGATACGGGAACGATGTCGTGCCAGGCGTCGTACAGGCTGGGTCGCTGCAGATCGTTCATCGCCGCATCCACTACCAGAAACTGGCGCGCTATACCCGGCTTGACGCGGATCACCCGGGTCAGCAATACGCCGGCCTCGGCGACCAGGTAGCGGCCCGGTTCCAGCAGCAGGCGGCCGCGGTAGCCGGCCAGCGCCTCACGGATCGCGGCAACATAATCGGCGGCGGCGACAGGGTGGTCCTCGCCGGCTCGATAGCACACGCCGAGGCCGCCGCCGACATCGATGCTGTTCACCGGATGGCCGGCCTGTTCGAGCTCCCGGCGGAACGCGGCCACCCGCTGCAGCGCCAGCCGGAACGGCTCCAGCGCGAGGATCTGCGAGCCGATGTGCACGTGCAGGCCATCGAGCTGCACGTGCGGCAACAGGCTGCGTTCGGCGAACCAGTGGCGCGCCTCGTCGATGCTCACGCCAAACTTGTTTTCCGATTTGCCGGTGGAGATCTTGGCATGGGTGTGCGCGTCGACATCGGGGTTGATGCGTACCGCGGCGCGCGCGGTCACTCCCTGCGCCCCGGCAAGCCGCTGCAGCGTGAGCAGCTCGTCGTGCGATTCGACGTTGAAGCGATGGATGCCGACGCTCAGCGCGCCGGCGATCTCGTCGGCAGTCTTGCCGACGCCGGAGAACACGATGCGTTCCGCCGACATGCCGGCGTGCAGGCTGCGGCGCATTTCGCCGGCCGATACGATGTCGGCGCCGACGCCGGCGTTCGCCATCAATTGCAGGATGGCGAGGTTCGGGTTGGCCTTGACCGCGTAGCAGATGGTGGCATCGAGACCGCTCAACGCGGCTTGCAGGCCGCCGATGCGCTGACGGATCGCGCTGCTCGAATAAGCGTGCAGCGGGGTGCCGAGGCGATCGGCCAGGGCAGCGAGATCGACATCGTCGATGGCGGTGTCGGCGGCGAACGAAGGCGCGGTGGCCGCGGAGCCAGGGGTCATGGAAGTCACGGGAGATGTCGTCTGTTCAATCAGGCGCAGGAAGTGCGGATTTGAAAAAAGCACGACCCGCAAGATGCGGGCCGCGGGTGGGAAGTCATCGGAAATCAGCGGCGAAAACCGGCTGCGCACGGTGGGGCGACTGGAGCACGATGGGTCGCGGGATGCTCGTCGCCGGCAGGACCTGCCACTTGAAGTCGTAGCCGGTCTGATCGAAGTAGAGGTTGCCGCCGTTCCATTCGGCCTCGCCGCGCTGCGAGTCCACATCATCGGAACGGAAATGCTGCTTGGGCGGCGTGAAGCGACGCCCGAAGTCGCTGTTGAAGGCGATCCGGTAGTTGTCCAGACCGCCGAGGTAGAACCACTGCAGCGCCTTGTCGTCAGCGGGGCCCGGATGCAGCTGGCCGATGGTGACATCCATCGGCACCCAGCCGTATGGCGGCAGATAGAGATAGCCCCAGTCGTGGATGTTGTTGTAGCCGCTGCCGTCGTCGGAGAACACCATGCCCGACTGCCAGCGCGCGGGGATGCCGTTGAGCCGCAGCAAGGTCATCAGCAGCAAGGTCTGCTGGCCGCAGTCGGCATGGCCGGCATGCAGCGCGTAGTCGCCGATGTTGGAGATCGTGGAGTATTCGCGCGCGCCGGCCCACGGAATGCGGTCGACCGCGGCAAACAGTTTCTGCGCGATGCGGTAAGGGTTCGTCTCGTCGCCGACGACCTTGCGCGAGAACGCGCGCATCGCGTGGGTGAAAACGATATGCGGCGATCGCTCGGCCACGAACGGCGCCAGTTCCGGGGTGATGGTTTCTGCTTGCACCCTGGCCGGATCGATCGCGTGGTATTGCGCGAGCAGGGTCAGCTCGTAGGTCACCGAAAACACCGTCTTCTTCCCGGCCACCGCGGGTGTTTCCAGATGTACGGTGCGCTGGGGAGCCGTCGCCGGTGCGATCTGGTGTTGCGCCGGCACACTGGCGACGTAGCGGATGTCCTCCTGCTGACCCGGTACCGCCTGCGGGTATGGAATCCAGGCGCGCACGGTTTCGCCCGCGGGCACCGCATCGGCGTCGACGGTGAGCGTCTGGGTCATGCGCACGCGCTGCGGCAGCACGCTGCTGCGATGTTCGGTCAGTGCCGCACGGTAGATCGCACGCTGATGCTCGTTCAGCGACGCCATCGGGCCGTCGGTGATCGGTGTCTGCACGGCGCGCCGCGCCACCGCCTCAGGGCTGAGCCGGAACAGGTTGCCCGGCGAACGCTTGAAGTACAGCTTCCTGCCGTCGATGACCTGATGTTCGAACAGGCCAGCCGCATCCCATTTCGCGAACTCGGCGTCGCTCAGATCGGGAATCTCCTTGCGCACGCGCGCCCTGACCTGATCGGCGCTGAGCGTGAAGTCGAGCAGGATGCGGCGCATGCGCTCGCGCTGGAACGCGAGCGCGGTTTTCGCCTCGGTGGACAGGCCCGGTTGCTCTGATGCGGCGGCGATCGCCGCGTCGGCGGCCTTGAAGTGGCCGGCGTCGACCTGGGCGATGATGGGCGCGACCTTGTTTCCGCCGCCATCGTCGGCCGATGCCGACTGGATGCCGAGCAGCAGGGCGAGCGATGATGCGACGATGCGCAGCCCATGACCACGGCGACGTGATTTCGGTGCGACAGGCAACCGCATATCCATCGACCAGCCCCCATTTGAAACCCTTGAAGGTGTTGTGTAACACGCTTGCAATTGTCGGTCAATAATTTATGCTTCAATTCAATTACGAGGGAATCAGATATTCCTTAGCGGCAAAAACCACGGTTCGCGCAGGTAAGCGAACCACCCACAGGGGGATGCACTTGATCCATACGGTCTGGCCTTATCTGGCGGTGATGTTGCTGGCCGCCGGCCTGTTTCCCGCGATGGAGCGCCGCTTCGGCTGGAAAGTGTTCTCGGTACTGCCGCCGATCGTGCTGACCTATCTGCTGGTCACCGCATTGGCGGTGTCGAGGCTGTGGCAGGTCAACGAGGCGATCCACACGGCGCAGTCGATGCTGGTGGCGCGGCTGGTGCCGGCGCTGCTGTTCCTGCTGATGATCAACTGCGACCTGCGCGCGATCTGGGCGCTGGGCCCGCGCGTGCTGGGCGTGTTCGCATGCACCTCGATCAGCCTGTTCGTGGCCTTCATCGTTACCTTCCTGATCTATCGGCACTGGCTGCCGGGGGACAACTGGCAGCCGCTTGCCGCGTTGAGCGGCAGCTGGGTCGGCGGTACCGCGAACATGATCGCGGTGAAGCAGGCGATCGGGATGTCCGATGCGCACCTGGCGATGTCGCTGCTGACCGATGCACTGTGCTACTCGATGTGGGTGGTGGTGCTGTTCTCGGTGGCGCGGCTGGCACCGGCGTTCAATCGCTGGACGAAGGCGGAGTCCAGCGGCGACATTCCGCTGGCGGTGGCGAAACCGACCGGGCCGGTCACGTCCGACAGCGTGCTGCTGTGGCTGGGCATGGCGCTGCTGGCAGCGGCATTGTCCGGCTGGCTCGCGACCAAGCTGCCGGAATCGAGCATGATCGGCGCCACCACCTGGACGATTCTGCTTGCCACCGGCGCGGGGCTGGTGCTGGCGCATACGCCGGTGGCGCGGCTCCCCGGCGCCAGCAAGATTTCCGGCGCGCTGCTGATCAGCGTGGTCGCGGTGCTGGCTTCGCAAAGCAATTTCCAGGGCATCGCCGCGGCGCCGCTGTACCTGTTGTGCGGCGTCACCATCATCGCGATCCATGCGGTACTGCTGGTCGGCTTCGCCAAGTTGTTCCGTTTCGACCTGTACCTGTGCGGCATTTCCTCGCTGGCGCATATCGGCGGCGTGGCGGCGACGCCGATCCTGGCGGCCAGCTATTCGGCAGCGCTGGTGCCGGTCGGCATCCTGCTGGCTCTGCTCGGCTACATCCTGGGCACCGGCTTCGGGCTGGTGGTGGCGTCGGTGCTGTCGGCGCTGGCCACGCCGTGATGCGATCTCGACCAAGGACCATGAAGATGCGCTTTCTCCTGTTCGCCGCCAGTTTGCTGACGCTCGCTCTCGCCGCCATGCCGCTGCAGGCGCGTGATGCCACGCCGACGCTGCCGATCCCGCCCTCGGGCGTGATGGGCGTGAGCGATGCGCAGCTCACGCCGGCGTACTGGATCGGTCTGCAGAAGCAGCCCGATCGCGTGATTCTCGATCGCGCGCAGATCGACGCCGAGAACGCGAAGCTGCTGCGGGCCGACAGCTCTATGCACGATCTGCAGGCGCTGCCGAAGACCTTGACGCGCGAGCAGGTGGCCGGCTGGATCAGCCAGCTGTCGGCGCGGCCGGCGCGGCCGCTGTACGACGTCGACGGCAAGCCGGTGCCCGCCGCCACGCTGGATGCGCTGATCGACAATCTCGCGCTGTCCGACATTCCGGCGCAGCAAAGTACGCGTTACGGGCTGGTGGTGCGGCGCGCGGCGTTTCGCACCTTCCCGACCCGGCTGCGCGTTTTCAGTTCGAAGGGCGACACCGACATCGATCGCTTCCAGGAAACCGCCGAATTTCCCGGCGTGCCGGTGGCGATCGTGCATGCCAGCCGCGACGGCCGCTGGTTGTTCGTGGTTAGCCCACGCTATGCCGCATGGACCGAGAAGGAGAACGTGGCCGAAGGCAGTGCGGCACAGGTCTTCGGCTACGCCGACAAGACGCCGTATCGTGTGATTACCGGCGCTTCCGAACGCACCGTGTTCACCCGCGAGGTGCCCGGCGTTTCGCAACTGCAGCTCGACATGAGCACGCGCGTGCCGTTGCAGACCGATCTGCCCGCGGACCAGCCGGTCAACGGTCAGACGCCGTACGCGGCGTACACGCTGCAGCTGCCGCTGCGCGATGCCGGCGGCAAGCTGCGGTTCACGCCGGCGCTGTTGCAGAAGAACACCGATACGGCAGGCGACTATCTTGCGCTGACACCGGCCAACATCATCCGCCAGGCGTTCAAGTTTCTCGGTGAGCGCTACGGCTGGGGCCATGCCTACGACGGCCGCGACTGCAGCGGCTTCGTCTCCGATGTGTACCGCAGCATGGGCGTGCAGATGCCGCGCAATACCAGCAAGCAGGCGATCAGCCCGGCGCTGGAGCATCGGCTGTTCACCGACAAGGACAGCCGCGAGGCGCGCCTCGCGGCTGCGCACGAGCTGCAGGTGGGCGATCTGGTCTACATCCCCGGCCACGTGATGCTGGTGATCGGCCAGGTCGGGTCCCAGCCGTACGTGATCCACGACGTGGGCGGCATGAGTTACCGCAAGAGCGACGGCAGCATCGCGCACATCAAGCTCGACGCCGTGTCGGTGACCCCGCTGCTGCCGATGCTGTTCGACGACCGCCAGACGTTCGTCGACCGCATGACCAGCATCGTGCGCATTCGCCACTGAACCAGCCACCGCTTGCATCGAGAAGAAAACAAAGGACACGGATTCCATGAAGGCCTGCTTATGAAAATCACCGACGTCCAGTTCGGCATGCTGCGGGTGCCGCTGAAGACGCCGTTCAAAACCGCGCTGCGCACGGTCAGCACGGTGGAGGACATCGTGGTGATGGTGCATACCGACAGCGGCCACGTCGGCTACGGCGAGGCTCCGGCCACCGCGGTGATCACCGGCGATACCCACGGCTCGATCATCGACGCGATACGCCACTACATTTCGCCGCGCCTGATCGGTCAGGAGATCGCCGACCTCAACCATCTCACCCAGCTGATCCAGGGCGCGATGGAGAAGAACACCAGTGCCAAGGCGGCGGTGGAGATCGCGGTCTACGACCTCTGGGGCCAGCTCTACAACGCGCCGCTGTACAAGCTGCTCGGCGGCGGCGACCCGGTGATCACCACCGACATCACCATCAGCGTCGACTACATCGACAAGATGGTGGCCGACTCCGTCTCCGCGGTGGAGCGCGGCTTCGAATCGCTGAAGATCAAGGTAGGCAAGGACATCGGCGTCGACATCGAACGGGTCAAGGCGATCTACGCGGCGGTGGAAGGGCGCGCGCTGCTGCGGCTGGACGCGAACCAGGGCTGGACCGCCAAACAGGCAGTGTACGCGCTGCAGACGCTGGAGGACGCCGGCATCAAGCTGGAACTGATCGAACAGCCGGTGAAGGCGCGCGACCTGGCCGGCATGCGTTACGTCACCGAACGCGTGCACACGCCGGTGATGGCCGACGAGAGCGTGTTCGGCCCGATGGAGGTGATCGAGCTGATCCGCCTGCGCGCGGCCGACATCATCAACATCAAGCTGATGAAGACCGGCGGCATCTCCAACGCGATCCGCATCGCGGACATCGCGGCAATGCACGGTGTCGAGTGCATGATCGGCTGCATGCTGGAGACCGGCATCAGCGTGGCCGCGGCGGTACACGTGGCCGTGGCCAAGTCGAACGTGATCACCAGGATCGACCTCGACGGTCCCTCGCTGTGCCAGTTCAATCCGATCGACGGCGGGGTGATCTTCAACGAATCGGAAATCTCGGTGACGGATGCGCCCGGCCTGGGCATCCGCGAGATCCGCGGTCTGGAAAGGATCGAAGCCTGATGTCGGCGCTGGTCAAAATCCGTTCGGAGCGCGACCAGATGTCGGCGGTGGAGCGGCGCATCGCCGACTTCATCCTGGAAAACTCGCAGCTGCTGCGCGATTACTCGTCGCAGCAGCTGGCCAATGCGCTGGGCATCAGCCAGTCCAGCGTGGTGAAGTTCACCCAGAAGCTGGGTTTCAAGGGCTATCCGGACCTCAAGTATTCCGTCGGCGAGGCGAATGCGCGTGCCGAAAATGGCGACCTGCCGCAGCTGGCCACCGCGCGCGCCAGCGAGTCCGACACGTCACTGGCCGGCAACCTGTGGCGGCGCAAGTCCGAGGCCGAGGAAGCGACCCGGCTGATCAATCCGCCGGAGACGATACAGGCCGTGGCCGACGCGATCGGCCGGGCCGGCAAGAAAGGCAAGGTCTTCATTCTCGGTCTGGGCGAAGACGACATCTACGCGCGCGGCTTCGCGCTGAAGCTGTCGTTGCTGGGCATTCTCACCGTGCACAACTTCGACACCGCGCGGATGACCGCGAACGTTTCCGCGGCAGGCCCCGGCGACGTGCTGCTGGTGTTCTCCGAACATGGCAACCATCCGGCGCTGTGCAAGATCAGCCGCTACTTCCGCGAGCGCCGTGGCCAGGTGATCACGGTGACGCGGCATACCGCCAACCCGCTGCGCACGCTGGCCGATATCGCGCTGGTGGTGTCGGCGCACGACGAGCAGCCGTACATCCAGCCGCTGCTGTACCAGTCGGCGCTGCAGCATCTGCTTGACGGCGTGTTCGTGTTGCTGTGCGAAGGGCACGACGACCGTCATGCGCAGCTGCTGGCCAATCTCGACCGCATCCAGCTGATGCTGGAGCCCTAGCCGCCATGCACCCACGGCCCACCCCCTGTAGGAGCCCGCGTGCGGGCGATGCTCTTGCTCCGATGTTCGGCAGGAAAAATCAAAACAAAGGCATCGCTCGCACGCGGGCTCCTACCTGTGGCGCAACGATGATCTGCCGGACGGAACCGATGACTGCTCGTCGCCCCTACCTTGCCCCACGGCCCATCCCCTGTAGGAGCCCGCGTGCGGGCGATGCTCTTGCTCCGATGTTCAACAGAAAAAATCAAAACAAAGGCATCGCCCGCACGCGGGCTCCTACCTGTGGCGCAACGATGATCTGCCGGATGGAAAACCGATGATTGCTCGCCGCCCCATGCTCGCCTTGCTGACATTTGCCGCCGCGCTCGCCGGTGCCCTGCATGCGGGCACGCCGACCACGCCGTGGAACGACGCCCGCCAACTGGTGCTGGTCACTGTGGCCGACTGGAACACCGACCACGGCACGCTGCGTACATTTACGCGCGGCGCGCATGGCTGGGTCGCGGCCGGCGTCGCCGCGCCGGTCACGATCGGCAAGACCGGCGCCGGCTGGGGGTTGGGGTTGAACGCGCCGCAGCGTGGCGGACCGGTCAAGCGTGAAGGCGACAATCGCAGCCCGGCCGGCGTGTTTCGCATCGGCGACACCTTCGGCTACGCCGCCAGCACCGACACCGCGATGCCTTATCTCGCGCTCAACGCCACCGAATACTGCGTCGACGTCAGCGGCGCGGCGCACTACAACCGCATCGTGGATGCGAACGTGGTCGGTGCCGACGCGGTGAAGGGTTCCACCGAACCGATGCGGCGCGACCTGCATCTCAACGGCGACCAGCGCTACCGCATGGGGTTCGTGATCGAACAGAATCCGCAGGCGAAACCGCTGGCGGGCAGCTGCATCTTCGCGCACTTGTGGAAGTCGCCGACGGATTCGACCGCCGGCTGCACGGCGATGATGCCATCGGTGATGCAGTCCTTGCTGGCCTGGATGCGGCCGGAAGACAAGCCGATCTTCGTACTGCTGCCGCAGCGCGAATACGAGCGGCTGCGCAAGAGCTGGCAGTTGCCGGCGATCGCAGCGGCGGACATCGCGCCGTGAGTGCCACTTCGCGCGTGCTCACCGGACTGGCTGCCGGCGCGCTGATCGGCCTGCTGCTGGTCGGCTGGAATCCGGCGCTGGCGCTGCAGGTGGCCAACGTGGCGCAGCCGATCGGCAAGCTGTGGCTGAACGCGTTGCAGATGACCGTGGTGCCGCTGGTGCTGGCGCTGGTCGTGGTCGGCGTGAACACCGCCACCGATGCGGCGGCCTCGGGCCGCATCGCGCGGCGTGCGATCGTGGTCTTTATCGTCGTGCTGACCGGCGGCGCATTGTTCGCCGCGCTGGCAGCGCCGCTGGTATTCGCACTGTTTCCGCACAACCCGGCGTTGATCGTGGCGCTAGGTCGCGCGGTGGTGCCGTCGGCCGCGCTGGCGGCGCCGGTCGGCTGGGTCGATGCGCTCATCGCCATCGTGCCGAACAACGCGATCATGGCGGCCGCGCAGAGTGCGATGTTGCCGCTGGTGGTGTTCGCCCTGTTCCTGGGTTTCGCGTTGACCCGGATCGCGCCGGCGCGGCGCGCGATGCTGCTGGAATTCTTCCAGGCGATCAGCGACGCGATGATCGTGATCGTGCGCTGGGTGCTGTGGGCCGCGCCGCTGGGCGTGTTCGCGCTGATCCTGTCGGTTTGCGCGCGCTCGGGGCTGGGCATGCTCAGTGCGCTGGGCGTGTATGTGCTGGTCGAGTGCCTGCTGTATCTGGCCGTCGCCGTGATGATGCTGCCGGTGGCCATGGTGTTCGGCGGCGAGCGGCTCCGCCGGTTCGCCGCCGCGCTGGTGCCGGCCCAGGTGGTGGCGCTCAGCACGCAATCGTCGCTGGCCTCGTTGCCGGCGATGCTCGAAAGCGCGGATCGCAAGCTCGGTTATCCGCAGCAGGTCACCGCGCTGGTGCTGCCGATGGCAGTGTCGCTGTTCCGCCTGACCAGCCCGGTGCAGTACATGACCTCGGCGGCCTTCATTGCCTGGGCCTACGGCATCGACCTGTCCACCGCGCAACTGGTCGCCGGCGCACTGCTGGCGGTGGTGGTCAGTCTCGGATCCGTCGGCCTGCCGGGCCAGGTCACCTTCATCGCGACCAACCTGCCGGTGGCGCAGTCGATGGGCCTGCCGTTGAGCCCGCTGGGTCTGATGCTGGCGGTCGATACCCTTCCCGATGCCCTGGCCACGCTGGGCAACGTCACCGCCGATCTTACTGCCGCCAGCGTGGTGGCGCGGCAGTCGCAGGACGATACCGCATGAGCAGAGATGTATCCGATTTCGATGCGATCGTGATCGGCGCCGGGATGGCCGGTGCCTCGGTCGCGTATTTCATGGCGCCGCATGCGCGCGTGCTGGTGCTGGAGCGCGAAGCGTATGCCGGCATGCACTCGACCGGCCGCTCGGCGGCGTTGTTCAGCGAGACGTACGGCTCGCCGCAGGTGCGCGCGCTGACCCGCGCTGCGCGACCGTTCCTGATGCAGCCGCCGGCGGGTTTCGCGGCCCAGCCCATCCTCAGGCCGCGCGGTGCCACCATCCTCGGCCGCGCGGAGCAGGTGGATGGTGTGCGGGCGCTGTACGAGGCGATCGCGCCATTCACGCGCGACATCGCATTGCACGACACCGCCCGGCTGCTGGCGACGGTGCCGGTGCTTCGACCGGAGGCGGCGCAGATCGGCCTGCACGAGCCCGGCGCCGCCGATATCGATGTCAACGAATTGCATCAAGGTTTTCTGCGCGGGCTGCGTGCGCGTGGCGGTCAGCTGCGCCTGAATGTCGGCATCCGCGCGATCAGCCAAGGCGCGGGCGGCTGGCAGGTGGACGACGGCCTGCAGGCATTTCGCGCGCCGCTGCTGCTCAACGCCGCCGGCGCCTGGGTCGACCAGGTGGCGGCGCTGGCCGGGGTGGCGCCGCTCGGCATCACCCCGAAGCGGCGCTCGGCGTTCGTGTTCGAGCAGCCGGAAGACCTTGCCACGGCGGACTGGCCGTTCATCACCAGCTTCGACGAAAGCTACTACTTCAAACCCGACGCTGGCCTGCTGCTCGGTTCCTGCGCGAATGCCGATCCGGTGGAACCGCACGACGTGCAGCCAGAGGAATACGACATCGCCCTGGGCATCCACCGGATCGAGGAGGCGACCACCATGACCATTCGCCGGCCGCGGCGAAGCTGGGCCGGCCTGCGCTCGTTCGTCGCCGACGGCGATCTGGTCGGCGGATTCGCACCGGATGCACCCGGTTTCTTCTGGGTCGCCGCGCAGGGCGGCTACGGCATCCAGACCAGTGCCGCGATGGGCGAAGCCTGCGCGAATCTCGCGCTGGGCCGGCCACTGCCTTCGCCGCTGGCCGATGCCGGATTGTCGGCGGCGATGCTGGCACCGCGTGCTACCCATCTGGATTAGGAGCGCGACGTCGTGAACCCCCTTCGATCCGGCTCCCTTTTCGCTACCGATCCACGCGTCTGCTACCGAAGTTGACTTCAGGCTCGTCCGTAAGGGGATTCATTAACTGGCAATAGCCATTGATCGAATGGGGTGTATATCAATGAAGGGTAAATTTTCTCGCGCGTCGCGCCGCCAAACTGTCCTGCAGCGCAAAGCGCTGGCTCTCGCGATCGGCTCCGTCACCATGAGCTTCGCGGGTGCCGCCTGGTCGCAGGCGACCACCGGCACCATCTACGGTGCGGTCCCGATTGCCGCCAACGAAACCATCCAGATTACCGGGGGCGCGGGTTTCAATCGCACCATCACGGTCGGGCCGTCCGGCAAATATTCGATCACGCTGCCCGTCGGCACCTATACGGTATCGCTGCTGCAGGATGGCAAGGTCGTGCAGAGTCGCAGCGACGTCAGTCCGGTAGCCGCGGGTGCGGTAGCAGTTGACTTCGCCTCCTCTGCCGGCGCCGCCAACGCGCAGACTCTGTCGGCGATCAACGTCTCGGCCAACACCCTTCCGCCGATCGACGTGACCACGACCAACCAGGTCACGACGATTACAGCCAAGCAGCTGCAGCAGCTGCCCATGGCGCGCACCGCCGAAGACATCGCCATGCTGGCGCCGGGCGTCAACATGGGTTCGCCCGAGTTGACCGGCGGCCCGCTCGGCACCCCGATCAACGTGTTCGGGGGTGCCTCGACGGCCGAGAACGCATACTACGTCGACGGCATGAACACCACCGAGGCGCTCAATAGCCAGGGCGGCGTCAGCCTGCCGTACGGGGCCATCGAGCAGCAGCAGACTTTCATCAGCGGTTACGACGCCAAGTACGGCCGCTCCATCGGCGGCGTGATCAACCAGATCGGCAAGAGCGGCTCCAACGAGTGGCACTTCGGCGCACGCGCCCTGTGGCAGCCGGCGAGCCTGCGATCCGATCCGGTCAACTATCACTACGCCAATCCGCTCGAAGCGGATACGGGCTATCGGCCCGGAGACCTGGCGGTGTACCGCAAGGACGATAGCTCCAGCGAAACGATCTACGACGCCTATATCAGCGGTCCGATCGTCAAGGACAAGCTGTTTTTCTTCCTGAGCGCCGAGCAGGACGACATCCACGCGGGCGCCACCTCGGAGTTCAGCGGCAGCGGTGCCACCCACGTGACGAGAACCGTCCACGACCCGAAGTTCTACGGCAAGTTGAACTGGAACATCAACGACAGCAACACTTTGTCGCTGACCGGCCTCAAGAACTCGAGCAAGACGTGGGGAACCTTTCACGACTTCGACTACAGCAATTTGCAGAGCGGCGCTTTTTCGAGCCTCGATCAGACATACAAGACTGTTTTCAGGATGTGGGCGGCCAACTACACCTCCTACATCACCGACAACCTGACCTTGAACGCGATGCTGGGAAAAATGCACGGCGCGTACTACTCGCAACAGCCCGCATACCCGGGTTTCGATCCTGAACTGCCCCATATCTCAAGCGCTTCCGTGCAGGATCCGGCGTTCGTTCCGCCGGGGGGAATCGTCAACTCGCAGGCGAACTCGACGATCGCCGATCCCCAACATCGCGAAACGATCACGAACTATCGTCTGAGTCTCGACTACAAGTGGAATGACCACGACTTCCAGGTCGGCATCGACAACATCAATTCCTGGGATCTGCATGACGGCTCGCAGAACAGCGGGCCCGGCTATGAGTGGATCTACGGGCAAAGCGATCCCGGCACGCCGGTTTTTGGCGTCGATCCGAACGTTCCGCCGTATGTCGCCCCATCGACGCAGTGCCACGACGGACACTGCTATTACGTGCAAAAACACGTCGACCTCAGTGTCGCCTCGGTGCGTGTGGCGCAACGCGCCCAGTACATCGAGGACAACTGGCAGGTTACGCCGAACCTGCTGCTGAACCTCGGTCTGCGCAACGACCAGTTCGTCAACTACGACGCGGCAGGCGTGCCCTACATCAGGGAAACCAAGCCGCAGTGGGCGCCCCGTCTCGGCTTCAGCTGGGACGTGCACGGCAATTCCACCTTGAAAGTGTTCGGCAATGCCGGCCGCTACTACCTGGCACTGCCCGATCAGGTGGCACTGTCCATCGCCGCCCCCGTGGTGAATGCCGGCGTGTACGGAACCTACACCGGGATCGATCCGGCCACCGGCGAGCCGATCGGGTTCACGCCCTTGCCGCAGAATCCGGCGACCGGCGTGTCGATCGACAGCGAATACGGCCAGGCAAAGGATCCGCGCGTATCCGCCTCGCAGAACATCAAGGCCGAGTATTCCGACAACTATGTACTGGGTCTGCAGCAGCAGTTCCAGATGCTGGGGACGCAGTGGGTATTCGGTGCAACCGGCACGTTCCAGAAGATGAGCCGCATCATCGATGACTACGACGCCATACAGAACGAGTGTGCGGCGGGACGGGCGCAGGGCTACGCCTGGATGACGCCGCAAGACTGCGACCAGTACGCCCAGAGTCTGGTCTTGATCAACCCTGGAGAGACCAGCGATCTTCTGATGAAATCGCCGGACGGCAAGCTCGTCCCGGTAACCTTTACACGTCAGGATCAGGGCTTCACGAAGGGACCGGAGCGCCGCTACTACTCGCTGGATCTGTCGCTGGAACACGCATGGGACGGCAAGTGGTTCGGAAAATTCGACTACGTGTTCTCCAGGACGTGGGGCAATGACGAAGGACCGGTGAGCACGTATTCGCAGCAGGGCGGGTCGTACGAGTCGCTGACGACCGCATGGGACTTCCCGGAACGGATGGAGTGGTCGAGCGGTGTACTGCCCAACAGCCGCAAGCACCAGTTCAAGATCTACGGCGCCTATGCGATCACCCCGGACTGGACGGTCGGCGCCAACCTCTACATCACCTCCGGCACGCCGCGTCTCTGCCGGGGTGGATACGGACCGAATCAAGTGGCTCTGCATGGTTCCCACACGTATTTCTGGTGCGCTGGCAAACCCGTGCCGCCGGGTTCGCTTGGCTTTACGCCGTGGGTCCACAGCGTCGGCCTCAGCCTGGACTACAAGCCGGGCTGGGCCCAGCACAAGCTCGACTTCAACTTCGCGGTGTTCAACCTGCTCAATGACCAGACGCCGGTGTTCTACAACGACTTTTTCGGAACCACACGTAGCCCGAACGCTGACTACGGAAGGATTCAGGACACGCGTCCGCCTCGCAGTGCCAGATTCTCCGTGGCCTACGATTTTTGAGCGGCCCAGGCAAACGCTACGGCGCCGGGCTCGCGCCCGGCGTCTTTTTGCGACTGCATCCTTGGCAGTCGTCCTTCGGGCCATCGCTGGCGCGTGTCGAAAATCGCGCCCGGCGATTTTGCAGCCGGTGCGCGACTTGTGTAGCCTGCTGCGATGACGCCGCATGCCCTTGACGACATGACATTCCGGACAGATCCCCCGTTGCAGAATCCGGCTCGGCGCCCGCTCTCGCCGGCGGCGGCCAGCCTGCTGGCGAGAGCGCGCAAGGAATGGGAGCAGCGACAATTCGATGCGGCCGAGCGATCGATAACCGAAGTACTTGCACTGGCGCCGGACGATGCGGATGCGATCCGGATGTCGGGAGTCGCAGCCCAGCGCCGCGGCGATCACACCAGGGCCATCGGCTGTTTCCGACGAGTCCTTGCGACGTGGCCCGAGGATGCCGACCTGCGCATCGGACTCGGCATCGCGCTGCACGAGCATGGCGAGATCGATGAAGCCATGGCGCATTTGCGGCGTGCCTGCGAACTGGCACCGGCCTCGGGCTCGGCCTGGTTCAATCTCGGCGAAGCACTCTGGCGACAGGCACGCACGGAAGAAGCCATCGGAGCGTTGCGGCGGGCGCTCGAGCTCGTCCCCTCACACATTCCGGCGCGGCTCTCACTGGCCCGGGCGCAGGCAAGCTGCGGGCAGATCGACGCCGCCGTGGCCGGGTTCCGCGGCGTCCTGCAGCTCGACCCGGGCCATGCGGAGGGATGGTTCGGGCTGTCCAATCTCAACACGGTCCGCTTCGACGCCGCGGATGCCGCGGGCCTGCGGCAGGCCCTAGCGCGCGGCGATCTGCCGGCCCGCCACCGCGAATTGCTCAGTTTTACCCTGGCGAAGGCGCTGGAAGACCAGGGCGATTACGCGCAGGCCTTCGAGGTGTTCCGGCTCGCCAACGCGTCGCGGCGCCGCCGGGTGCAATGGGACGCGGCGGGGGAGCGCCGGCGCGTGGATGCGATCTTGCGCATCTTCGCGAACGACATGCCGCCGCCGCCGGATCCCGGGCTCGGGCATGAGGCCATCTTGATCGTCAGCATCCCGCGTTCGGGCTCGACTCTGGTCGAGCAGATCCTGGCCTCGCACCCGGATGTCGAGGGCGCCAACGAGATCAAGGACATGTCGCAGGTAATCGACGCGGAAACGCGCCGCCGCCGCTCGGCGTTTCCGTTGTGGGCGCCGGACGCCGGCGCGGAGGACTGGCAGCGCCTGGGCAGCGAATACCTCGCGCGGACCGCAAGCTGGCGCAAGACCAGGCCGCGCTTCACCGACAAGAGCCTGGTGACCTGGTACCTCGTGGGTGCGGCGCTGGCGATGCTGCCGGCGGCGCGCGTGATCATCGTCCGGCGCGATCCGGTAGAGACTTGTCTGGCTTGTTATCGGCAGTGCTTCACCGAAAAGGTCGGTTTCACCTGCGACCTCGATGAAATGGCGGATTACTGCATCGATTTCCTGCGTCTGACACGTTTCTGGCTGGAGAAGTACCCCACCCGGGTGTTCGATCTTCCCTACGAGTCGCTGGTGGCCGATCCGGAAACCGTGACGCGCCGTCTGCTGGACTTCTGCGGCTTGCCGTTCGACTCCGCATGCCTAGAGTTCCACAAGACGTCGCGCGCCGTGCTGAGCGCGCCCAGTGCCGCGCAAGTGCGGCAACCGTTGCGCAGCGACACCGCGCGCAGCGCACTTTACGGTGACAAGCTGGACCACTTGCGTCGGCGCTTGCGCGACGCTGGCGTGCTGGCGGAGTGAGCGTGCACCGGCCTCGATATTTCCACTCGGCGTCAGAAGCGACCCTTCCTGAAAGCGGCTGATTGAACGGCCGGCCCATGGGCAATTGGAAGGCTATAATGCGAAACTCGCGGCGCGCTCCATGTCGCCCTACCGCAAGGCCCGTCATGCTCCTGATGATCGACAACTACGACAGCTTCACCTTCAACCTCGTGCAGTACCTTGGCGAGCTGGGTCAGGAGGTGAAGGTGGTGCGCAACGATGCGCTGGATGTCGCCGGCATCCGTGCGCTGAAGCCTTCGCACATCATGATCTCGCCGGGGCCGGGTACGCCGGATGATTCAGGCGTGTCGCTGGATGTGTTGCGCGAGTTGTCAAGTGGGATTCCAGTGTTCGGCGTGTGCCTCGGCCACCAGGCGATCGGCCAGGTGTTCGGCGGCAAGGTGATCCGCGCCAAGCAGATCATGCACGGCAAGACCTCGCCGGTGCGCCACCGGGGGCAGGGCGTGTTCGCCGGCCTACCGGATCCGTTCGAGGCGACGCGCTACCACTCGCTGGTGGTGGAGCAGTCGTCGCTGCCGGACTGCCTCGAAGTGACCGCATGGACGGAAAACCCGGACGGCTCGATCGACGAGATCATGGGCCTGCGCCACCGGACGCTGCCGGTGGAAGGCGTGCAGTTTCATCCCGAGTCGATCCTGACCCAGCATGGCCACGACCTGCTGCGCAATTTCCTGGGCCTGCCGCTGCGGCTGGCCGCATGAGCGCGGACGTGACCGGCAAAGGCAGCCGCGACATCACGATCACGCCGCAGGAAGCGTTGCAGCGCACGATCGAGCACCGCGAGATCTTCCATGACGAGATGATCGCGTTGATGCGCCAGATCATGCGCGGCGAGGTGAGCCCGCTGATGACCGCAGCGATCATCACCGGCCTGCGCGTGAAGAAAGAGACCATAGGCGAGATCACCGGCGCGGCGCGCGTGATGCGCGAGCTGTCGGCCAACGTGCCGGTCACCGGCGACGGCGAGCACCTGCTGGACATCGTCGGCACCGGCGGCGACGGCGCCTCGAGCTTCAATATCTCCACCGCGTCGATGTTCGTCGCGGCGGCGGCGGGCGCACGAGTGGCCAAGCATGGCGGACGCAGCGTGTCGTCGAGATCCGGCAGTGCGGATGTGCTGGAAGCGCTCGGCGCCTCGATCGACCTGACGCCGGTGCAGGTCGCCGAGTGCATGGCCGGGACCGGGATCGGCTTCATGTTCGCGCCGAACCACCATCCGGCGATGAAAGTGGTGGAGCCGGTGCGCAAGGAAATGGGCGTGCGCACGCTGTTCAACATCCTCGGCCCGCTGACCAACCCGGCCGGTGCGCCGAACATCCTGATGGGCGTGTTCCATCCCGATCTGGTCGGCATTCAGGTGCGCGTGCTGCAGCAGCTCGGCGCGCAGCATGCGATGGTGGTATGGGGACGCGACGGCATGGACGAGATCTCGCTGGGCGCGGCGACCCTGGTCGGCGAGCTGCGCAACGGCGTGGTGCGCGAATACGAGATCGAGCCGGAAGACTACGGCCTGGCCATGGCCTCCAGCCGCAACCTGCGGGTGGACAACGTGAACGAATCGAAGGCGATGCTGCTGGAAGCGCTGAGAGGCCAGCGCGGCATCCCGCACGACATCGTCTGCCTGAACGCCGGTGCGGCGCTGTACACAGCCGATGTGGTCGGCTCCATCGACGATGGCATCGAGCTGGCGCGTGCCACGATTGCCAGCGGCGCGGCGCATGCGAGAATGCTGGCCTTCGTGGCGACCACCCGGCGGCTCGCCGAACTGGGCTAGATACTCCACCTGGTGCGCCCGGCCCTGCAAAGTGGCAGGATCGGACTACCCGGTGCACGGAGCGCACGCCCTACATCGACTAGCGAGATGCCATGACCGACATCCTCAATCGTATTCTTGCCCGCAAGGCGGAAGAGATTGCCGAACGGCAGATGAAGCTGCCGCTGAGCGAGCTGAAGGCGCGCGTCGCGGAGCAGCCCGATACCCGCGGCTTCGCCGCCGCGATCGAGGCGAAGATTGCGGCCGGCTTGCCCGCGGTGATCGCCGAGGTGAAGAAGGCCAGCCCCAGCAAAGGCGTGATCCGCGCGAACTTCGATCCGTCGGCGATCGCGAAGAGCTACGAAAAAGCCGGTGCGGCCTGCCTGTCGGTACTGACCGACAGCGATTTTTTCCAGGGCAGCGAGGCCTTTCTGCAGCAGGCCCGTGCGGCGTGCTCGCTGCCGCTGCTGCGCAAGGATTTCATCATCGACCCGTACCAGGTGTACGAGGCCCGCGCGATCGGAGCCGACTGCATCCTGCTGATTGTCTCCGCGCTCGACGACGACGTGCTGCTGCAGCTGTCGCTGCTCGCCGCCGAGCTCGACCTCGATGTGCTGTGCGAAGTGCACGACGAGGAGGAGCTGGAGCGCGCGATGGCGCTGCCGGTGCCGTTGATCGGCGTCAACAACCGCAATCTTCGCAGCTTCGAGACGGCGCTGGAGGTCTCGCTGGAGCTGCAGGGGCTGATCGAGTACGACCGCGTACTGGTGGCCGAATCGGGCATCCATACCCCGGAAGACGTGGCGCGCCTGCGTGAAGGCGGCGTCCAGGCCTTCCTGGTCGGCGAGGCGTTCATGCGCGCCGAGGATCCGGGCAGCGAATTGCGGCGGCTGTTCGCCACGCCGTGACCAACATGCCGAAGGGGGAGGCGCAGACGGTGTCGGCCGATGCGGTGGATGTGAACGCGGCACTGCCGCGCGTGGTGCTGTTCGACTTCGACGGCGTGCTGATGCACGGCGATGCGTTCTACCTTTTCATGCGCGAGCGCTACCGCCGTTCGTGGTGGCGTCCGTTGCTGGCGCTGTTGAGTACGCCGCTGCTGTTGCTGCAGCTGCCGTTCTCGCGCCGGTTGCCGGCGCGTGTGCTGGTGCGCATCGCGTTGCTGGGACTGGGCGAGCGGCATTACCAGGCGGCCGCGAATGCGTTCGCCGCCAGCTTGGCGCGCCGGCCGCGGCAGTTCTGCCGCGACGGCCTGCAGGCGTTGCGCCGCCATCAGGCCCAGGGCGACCGGGTGATCGTGGTGACCGGTTGCGAACACACGCTGGTGAGCGGCGTCCTGCAGCAGCTGGGGCTGACCGATCTGGAGATACTGGCTTCGCAGTTGCGCAGGGGCTGGCTAGGCATGCGGCCGCTGCGGCACAACGT
The DNA here is from genome assembly GCF_042657005.1 of Rhodanobacter terrae. Taxonomy (NCBI): domain Bacteria; kingdom Pseudomonadati; phylum Pseudomonadota; class Gammaproteobacteria; order Lysobacterales; family Rhodanobacteraceae; genus Rhodanobacter; species Rhodanobacter terrae. The sequence goes on along the minus strand of NZ_JBHSNG010000010.1, from coordinate 114,547 downwards.
GGGGCGGCGCAAGGTGCAGGCGCTGGCCGGGCATGGCGTCACCGCATGGCAGGTGGCCTATGGCGATTCGATGTTCGACGTGGCGATGCTGAAGCCGGCGACCGAGGCGGTGCTGGTCAACGGCACGCCCGCCTTGTGCAAGAAAGTCGAGAAGGCGCTGGGCCGGGCGATCACCCGCGTCGAGTGGTTCTGAAGTTCACGCCGCTGCACCCACGGATTCCGATCAGGTAAGCCACGTTGATACAGTCCAAGGTCGAGATCGTGCCGTTCGAGCCGAGCCTGCGCGAACACTTCTATACGTTGAATGCGGCGTGGCTGAAGAAGCACTTCGTGATCGAGCCGATCGACGAGCAGGTGTTGCGCGATCCCGAGCGGTCGGTGCTGGAACCCGGCGGCGCGATCTTCTTTGCCAAACTCGGCGACGCGGTGATCGGCACCTGCGCCCTGCTGCGCGAGGTGCCTGGCGTCTACGAACTTTCCAAGATGGGCGTGGATGAAACGTTTCGCGGGCTGGGCGCCGGCCGCCAGCTGCTGGACGCGGCGATCGCCGAATTCCATCGCCGGGGCGGCCACACCTTGTTCCTGGAATCCAACAGCAGCCTGAAACCCGCGCTACGCATGTACGAACAGGCCGGCTTCGTGCTGCAGCCGACGATACGCGCCGGCTCGCACTATGCGCGGGCCGACGTATACATGATCTATGCGCCGGCCTCCGGCCGCGCGGCGCGCTAGCGGGTGCCGCGCACCACGATGGTCTTGCCGGAGACATCGATCATCCGCTGCTCTTCCAGCTGCTTGAGCACCCGGCCGACCATTTCGCGCGAACAACCGACGATGCGGCTCACTTCCTGACGCGAGATGCGGATCTGGGTACCGTCCGGATGGGTCATCGAATCCGGCTCCTGGCACAGGTCCAGCAGCGTGCGCGAGATGCGGTTGGTGACGTCCATGAACGCCATCCGGCTGACCTGGCGCGAGGTGCGCAGCAGGCGGTTGGTGAGCTGGGCGCCGATCGCGAACAGGATCTTCGGGCATTCCTCGCGCAGCGGGCCTTCCATCAGCTGGAACAGGCGCTCGTAGCTGATCTCGGCCATCTCGCACGGGGTACGCGTGCGCACCATCGACTCGCGCTGAGCCTGCTCCACGAACAAGCCCATCTCGCCGATGAACTGGCCACGGCTGATATACGCGAGGATCAGTTCACGGCCCTGTTCGTCCTCGGTACATACCGCCAGCGAGCCTTCCATGACGTAGTAAAGCGTGTTGGCCGGGTCGCCGGGCCGGATGATCGCGGTCTTGCCGGGATAACGGCGGCGATGGCATAGCCCGAGAAAGCGCTCCATCGCAGCAGGGTCGGGAGCAAAGCCGAGCGGAGCCTGGGAGCGCTCGAAAGCCTGTTGGAGCTGGTATTTAAGTTGCGCCACGATGATCCCCGAAGGTACTTGTTTTTCCTGCAGCCGTTGCAGTGACGGCGGGTTTGCGTGTCTGTAACCACCTTGCAAGCTTGGCATTATGGCAAACCCTGACGGCTTGCCGAAGGTTCAATTTCATTTCATTTTGCCGCATACTTCGCAGTCTCCCGGTGGCGACGAGCTTGTCGCATACCGTTCACAAGGGTCGTGCAGGCTACCTGCCTGCGCTTCACACCATTCTGCGGGGACCCTTGTCGCTAACCCGCCTCTACTGCTGACCGGATGTCCGGTCATGGAGAGCTGCCGTGGTCAAACCACTTCCCCGTCTGCGCCTGCAGGGTTTCAACAACCTGACCAAGGCGTTGAGCTTCAACATTTACGACATCTGCTACGCGGTGTCCGAGGAGCAGCGCAGCCGCTACATCGAATACATCGATGAGCAGTACGACGCCGACCGGCTGACCCAGATCCTCACCGACGTGGCCGAGATCATCGGCGCGAACATCCTCAGCATCGCGCGCCAGGACTACGATCCGCAGGGCGCCTCGGTGACCATGCTGATCTCCGAGGAGCCGGTGGTCGAGAAGCTTGGCCGCGACACCATCTCCGGCGCCGTCGTCGCACACATGGACAAGAGCCACATCACCGTCCATACCTACCCGGAAACGCATCCGCACAACGGCATCGCGACGTTCCGCGCGGACATCGACGTGGCCACCTGTGGCGTGATCTCGCCGCTGAAGGCGTTGAACTACCTGATCGACAGCTTCGAGTCCGACATCGTGATCGCCGACTACCGCGTGCGCGGCTTCACCCGCGACGTCAAGGGCAAGAAGCACTTCATCGACCACAAGATCAATTCGGTGCAGGACTACCTGGCCAAGCACATCCGCCAGAAGTACGAGATGTTCGACGTCAACGTGTACCAGGAAAACATGTTCCACACGAAGATGCACATCAAGGACTTCGACCTCGACACCTACCTGTTCGAGGCGCATGCCGACGACCTCTCGTTCAAGGAACGCCAGCGCATCGAGCAGCTGCTGCGCCGCGAGATCGAGGAACTGTTCCACGGCCGCAACCTGATGTGACGAAAACCCCGCCGAAAGGCGGGTTTTTCGTATGCGGCAGCTTCGCCTCTTCTATCGCTCACATAGTAGGAGCCCGCTGGCGGGCGATGCTCCTGCTCTGATGGTTGAGCTAGGAAAAATCAGAGCAGGAGCATCGCCCGCCAGCGGGTTCCTACACATGTTTTGCGGTCCTACAGGCGGTACGCCACGGCCTTCATCACCATCGAGCTGACGTGCATCAGCTGGGGCAGCGGGAACGGCAGTTCGATGCCGCCGCGCTGTTGCGCCGCCTGCGCATGGCGGATCTCGTCGGCCTGCATCAGGGTCAGCACCGCGCGTGAGCGTTCGTCCTGCGCCGGCAGCTTTTCCAGGTGTTCGGCCAGATGCGTTTCCACCTGGCGCTCGGTCTCGACCACGAAGCCGAGGCTGACCGGATCGCCGGCCAGCGCAGCGGCGGCGCCGATCGCGTAGCTGCCGGCATACCACAGCGGATTGAGCAGGCTGGGACGGCTGTGCAGCTGCTGCAAGCGCTGGGCGCACCAGGCCAGGTGATCGGTTTCCTCGGCGGCCGCATGCAGCAGGTGTCGGCGGGTACCGGCGTCGCGCGCCAGCGCGGCCTGGCCGAAGTACAGCGCCTGCGCGCAGACCTCGCCGGTATGGTTGATCCGCATCAAGCCGGCGGCATGGCGGCGCTCGGCATCATCCAGTTCCGCTTCGGCGAGGCCGACGGCGGGCGAGTGGCGATGCGCCTGCGGCGAACTGGCGATCGCTTCCAGTGCGCGCTCGCAACCGGCCAGCAGGCGATCGAGCGGGCTCAGCGTGCGGATGTTCATGGGCGTTCCTGTTTCAATGGCTAGGTTCCAGTTGTCGGGCCAGCAAGGTCAGCGGATGCCGAGTGGGCCAGTGCAAACCCTGCTGGTCGATGCCCGCGGCCAGATGCAGGCGGCAGCCGATATTGGACGACAACAGCTGCTGCGGTTCCAGCGTGGCGGCTTGTCGAAGCGTCGCGTCGCGCAGCTGTGCCGCGCGGGCGGGAAACTCCAGCAGGTGGCTGCCGGCCGCGCCGCAACAATACGGCGGACGCGGCAACGACAGCACGTCGAGTTCGGGTATACGGCGCAGCAACTGCAGCAAGGCCGCATCGGTGCGCGCCACATTGATCTGCGTGCATGGCAGGTGCAGCGCCATCCGTTGCGCCAATGGGCGGAAGTGCAGCGATCCGGCCCGTGCCGCCAGCAGTTCCACCGGATCGAGCACGCTGATGCCGGGCAGGGCGCGACGCAGCGTGCCGAGGCAGCCAGGCGTCACCGAGAGCAACTGGCTCGCGCCGCTGGCGGCCCAGGCTCGACGCACCTGCTGCGCGGCTTGTTCGGCCGCGGCTGCTGCGCCGCCATGCAAGTCCATCGCTCCGCAGCAGAATGCCGGCAGCACGCTGACGTGGAAACCCGCCGCCTGCAGCAAGGTCACCGCGGCCTGCTGCGCCTCCGCATCGTCGACGCTGGCCACGCAACCGGGGAACAGCGCCAGTCGCGGCTGTTCATTCTTGTTGTCACTGACTCGAACAGGTGCGGCCGGAGACCCGGCCGGCAGGCCGAGCAGGGCGGCACGCCATGGCGAGCGCTGCGGCAGTCGTCGCGCCAGCCGGTTTTTCCAAAGCGACAACCCCAGCCAGCCGCCGACCCGGCGCAGCGCGCGCAGCAGCGCCGGGCGCTTGACCAGTTCCAGCAACAGCCGTGGCCGATGCGACGCCGGTCCCAGCAGGGCGCGGGTTTCGATCAGCAATTCGCCGTACTGCACGTTCGCCGGGCAGACCTTTTCACAGTTCAGGCAGCCCAGGCAGTGATCCAGGTGCTCGCGCAGCCCGGCGCCGGGCTCGGCCAGCCCGCGCGCCAGGGCGGAGGCGATGGCGATGCGCCCCCGCGGCGATTCCGCCTCGTTGCGGTCCAGAGCGTAAGTGGGGCAGACCGGCAGGCACAATCCGCATTGCACGCACTGGTCGGCCAACTCGGCGATGCGGCCGGCAGGCGCGTGCAAGGGGGACTTTTCAAGCAGCATGCTCGTCATGCTATCATTGCCAGCTCACAGCCCGCCGGTCGGTGGGCTTGCGCCATGGATGACGGCTCCGCTATCATCTCGCGCCTTTGTTCCACCGAAAGCATGCTTTCTCGAATCATGCGTACCGCCTCGCGGCGGCAGACCAGGTATTCTGAAATGAAAACGTTTAGCGCCAATGCAGACAACGTCAAGCGCGACTGGTTCGTGGTCGACGCCACGAACAAGACGCTCGGTCGCCTGTCGACCGAAATCGCTCGTCGTCTGCGCGGCAAGCACAAGCCGGAATACACCCCGCATTGCGACACCGGCGATTATATCGTGGTGATCAACGCGCAGAAGGTGGCCGTCACCGGTGCCAAGCTGGACGACAAGAAGTACCACCGCTTCACCGGCTACATCGGCAACCTGAAGACCACCAGTCTGAAGGACTTGCTGGCGACCTACCCGGAGCGCGTGATCGAGATCGCCGTCAAGGGCATGCTGCCGAAGAACCCGCTGGGCCGCGAGATGTACCGCAAGCTCAAGGTCTACGGCGGCGCCGAGCATCCGCATATCGCACAGCAGCCACAGGCGCTGGAACTCTAAGGAATCAATATGACGATCCAGCAGAACTACGGCACCGGTCGCCGCAAAACCTCCGCCGCCCGCGTGTTCCTGCGCAAGGGCAAGGGCGCCATCGAAGTCAACGGCAAGTCGCTCGAGGCATTTTTCGGCCGCGAGACGTCGTGCATGATCGTGCGCCAGCCGCTCGAGCTGACCCAGAACACCGAGAAGTTCGATATCAAGGTGACGGTCGCCGGCGGTGGCATCACCGGCCAGGCGGGTGCGATCCGCCTCGGCATCGCCCGCGCGCTGATCGAGTATGATGAGACCCTGAAATCGCCGCTGCGCAAGGCCGGTTTCGTGACCCGCGACGCCCGCGAAGTCGAGCGCAAGAAGGTCGGCCTGCACAAGGCCCGTCGCGCAACCCAGTTCTCGAAGCGCTAATTTAGCTACCGGAAATCGCGCTTGTTGGTTCGATGCATCAAAGTCAGAGCGCGTCGATCCAGTTGTTTTTGGGAGATCGTCTAACGGTAGGACGACAGCCTCTGACGCTGTCTATCTAGGTTCGAATCCTAGTCTCCCAGCCAAAATAAAAAACCCGTCCTCGTGGCGGGTTTTTTATTTTGGCTGGGGTACAGGAGGCGAACCACGTTCGACAAATTTGTCTGGAACAAATTTGGACAGCCGCAGGCTGGCCCTGAGCGCAGCGAAGGGTGAGTCCCATGGATGGGACGAACAATCCCGATCTCGCAGCCGCCCCGATCCCTTCTGCGGCCAAGCTACCGACTTCCCGTGCCTCGCCCTTCGGGCCATCGGCTGCGCCGATGTTCGCTCCGGGATCCTGCCTTCGCAGTCGACGTGTTGCCTGGGACTTGTTGGACAGCCGCAGGCTGGTCCCGCGCAGCGGGGTTTGGCCCATGGCATGGATGGGCCAGACAATCCTAGTCTCCCAGCGGCGCGCGCCTGGACCAAACACCTCGGCGCCTACGGCAAGTGACTGATCAAGAGGAGCGACAACGCCCCAACGAAGCCACTGCCCAGCAGCGTCCATCCCATGCCGATCTTGAAGCGCAGCATGGCCAGCATGGCGCCGACCGCCAGGGCTGTGGCCAGGCCGTGGAGTGTGGACCATTGCGGCACCTCCACAGCCAGCGCACCATAACGCTGCGTCTGCACCGTTCCGAACAACGTGTGCAGGGCGAACCAGACCGAAAGATTCAGCACGACCCCCACGATGGCGGCGGTGACCGTCGAGAGGGCCGCGTTGAGGGTGTGCTGGCTCCGTAGCGCTTCGACATAAGGGGCGCCCAGGAAGATCCACAAGAAACAGGGCGCAAAAGTCACCCAGGTGGTGAGCACCGAGCCGATGACGCCGGCAGCCATGGGAGACAGGCCCGCCTGATGATGGAAAGCCCCTAGGAAGGCCACGAACTGCAGCACCATGATCAATGGTCCTGGCGTGGTCTCCGCCAAAGCCAGTCCATCGAGCATCTGCCCGGGCGTGATCCAGTGAAAGTGTTCCACGGCGCGCTGTGCGACATAGGCCAGCACCGCGTACGCACCACCAAATGTCACCACGGCCGTCTGCGAAAAGAAAATGCCTTGTTGCGCGAGCACGCTGTGCAAACCGAAGGTGCCGATCACCACGCCTACCGGCAGCAGCCAGATAGCCAGCCACGTCAGCAAAATACGCACGGCGCGGCGGCCCGATGGCATGGTGTGCCGAAGTTGGCCTTGGCCGAGCAGTCGATCGATCAGGTATTCCGATGACGCATCGGCTTCCGTGGACTTGGGTGGGGGAAAACTTTGCGGCAACCACCAACGCCCCAGCACACCCAGCACTGCAGCCGCGGCGACGATGAGGGGGAAGGGCAGCTTGAAGACGTAAATGGCAATGAATGCCAAGCCGGCAATACCCACCATCGCCCGGTTCTTCAGCGCCTTCCGCCCGATACGCAGCACCGCTTCCACTACGACCGCCAACACGGCGGCCTTCAACCCGAAGAACACGGCGGCGATGAGGGGGACATCCCCAAGCAGGGCATAGATGATGCTGAGCCCGAGGATCGTGATGAAACCAGGCAACACGAAGAGAATGCCCGCGATGAGCCCGCCCACGGTTCGATGCAGCATCCAACCGATGTAGATGGCCAACTGCGTGGCCTCGGGGCCAGGCAGTAGCATGCAATAGTTCAATGCATGCAGAAACCGTGCATCGCTGATCCACTTGTGCCGTTCCACCAGTTCCCTGTGCATCACCGCAATCTGGCCAGCGGGGCCGCCGAAGCTGAGCATGCCGACCTTCGTCCAAATGCACGTGGCCTCGCGCAACGAAGGCCGGTCTGGCTCGGCAACGGCAGGGGAGGTGTCCATCATGGCTGCCGCCGCGGGCTTTCATTGTTCAAAAAAAGTTGGTGGATTCATCAGTGCGATGTGTGGTTCGCTTGGGCATCCAGCGCCGCGCGGAAGCCACGGGCCAAGTCCGCCGTCGTGCCCTCGCCCCAGAAGTGGGTGAAGTAGAGGTTGGGGGTTTCACTCATCATGTGGTTGTGCAAGGCCACGACGTGGATACCGGCTTTGCGCAACGCCATCAGCACCGGGCGCACTTCATTGGTGCGCATGATGAAATCGCCATCGACCGCAGCCAATTTATCGCTGCCGCTGAACGCGGCCCAGGTGGTCAGTCCCATGGAAGCGCCAACCGCCCGCCCGTGCATCTGACCTTCAGTGCCGATCGTCACTTTGACTACGCCATCGGTGACCGGAGCCGGATGGCCCACGATCTTGGCGATGGCTCCGGCATTCATCGCACCCATCGACGGTATGTGGCTGCCGAAACCATCGGCCGGTTGCGGATGTGCGGCGCGTACCGCCTTGATCGCATCCCACACGGCTTTCACCCCGGCCGCCAACTGCGTGGGCGAACCATCGCCACCGAGATGCATGAAATAGACCTTGGGCTGGTCGTAGAAGAAGTGGTTGTGCAGGCCAGTGACTTGCAAGCCATGGGCAAATGCCGCGTCCATCGCCGCATCCACTTCGTCCTGGAACACCACGGTGTCGCCCATCACCATCGCCTGGTTGCCCATGGCAGTGAACGCAGCCCACGAGCCCAGGCCTGCCACCGGCGACAAGCGCATGCCGTCCACGGTGACCGGCACGTCGTTGCGGCTCCAACCGATCTTCACCACGCCGTCGGGTTGCGCCTTGGCTTCGACGCCTGCGGCCTTGCCAATGGAGACTGGGTCCAAGGCCGCCGCGGCTGCCGGGAGTGCGGTGAGCAAGCTCAGCATCAGCGCCATTGTGCTCAACAAAGGCACGCAGCGCACAGCGAATGTCGTCGTCATGAGAGTTCTCCAGGGATATCAAGGTAGGCGGCATACAGGCAATCGAGCACCATGCCGATGTCGGCCAGCAGGCCGTCGTCGTCGTCGCTGAGGCGGGCGCGGGCACCTGTCATCACACTTGCAAATCCGGCGGCGTCTGCCACGGGAACGCCGCCCACATCGAGGTAGTGCACCAGCCGGCCCATGCGGACCAGGCCGGGGTCGTGGTCCAGGAGGCCAAAGCTGGCGGCCAGCACTTCAAAGCTGACCCGCGATCCCACATGAGTGAAAGCGGCGCCGTCGAAATCGAACCCCAGCGCGTCGGCAGGGCAGTCGGCGGGACTGGCCAACCACAGAAACCGGGCATCGGGATCAATGAAGCGGCGAATCAACCAGGCCGAGGCGACGCGATCCACCCAGAGGTGGCGCCGCGTGGCCCAACGTCGGCCGTGGTAGTCGGCCAGGTTCCGACGGGTGATGGACCCTTTGGTGGCGTGCGGTTCGTCGGGGGAAAACTGGGCATTGACCGCCTGCTCTGCGTCGCGCAGCGCTCCTTCCGCCTGATTCCGTGCCGGTCCCGGGAAGAAATCCACAGCCGCGATCCCTGCCAGCTCCCGGCGCAACGCCACCAGTTGCCGGCGCGCGTCCACCTCCGACAAGCCACGCAGCTCAGCCTTCAGTCGGGTCATTCGTTCCAGACTTTCGGCGTAAAGCGCCGTGCGATCGAAGGCCTGGCGAAGTTCGGCTTCCTGCCCGCCATCGGCCGCCGTGAACGGGATGACGTGGGCTGAACCACCGGCTTCCGTCACCTCCGTAGCCTGGACTCGGAGAAAGGACCAGCTCGCTTCATTCGAGGGGAGGACATAAACGCCATCCCGGATGGCTGCCACACCAGCGGCTTTGAGGGCGCGCCAGAGACGCATGCGCGGGTTGGGACTGCGCCCTGTCAACGAGGCGACCAGCATGACCCAGGTGGCTTGGTTCCATGGCATGTCATGAATACTACGTTTCTGTCATAGTTATAACAAGATGAGATTGGGCTGCCCAACCTGGCTGCAGGTGCCATGCCTCTGGGCAGGCTGGCCGAGCCTCGATCATTTGACGAACCAGCAGGCTTTCGGGAGGACGCTATGGCCCCGCAACTGACTCCGAAACGCCGCTGGGCTATGGCGTTCACGCCGGTGCTCATCGTGGCCGCCACTACCGCGTGCAGCAGTCCAGCGATTGGGCACCTCCCGCTCGCCGCGGTGGCCGATGCGCCCCTGACCGGTGGAACCACCCGCTGGGATTACGCCAGTCTCGACCCAGCTGCCCATCGCCTTTATCTGGCCCACCTGGGCGACAGCGTGGTCACGGTGTTCGACACGCAGACCCAAAGGGTTGTGGCGGACGTGCCCAACGTCAGTCACGTGCATGGGGTGCTGTTCGTGCCTGAGTTGCGACGGGTCTATGCCTCGGCCACGGGCACCGATGAAGTGGTGGCGATTGATCCCGTCACGTTGAAGATCACGGCACGCGTGCCAGCGGGCGACTACCCCGATGGAATGGCCTATGCCTCGGAGGCCCACAAACTTTATGTGTCCGACGAGCACGGTGGCACCGACACGGTGATCGACGTGCGCACGAATACGCGGGTGGCGACCATCCCGCTGGGCGGCGAGGTGGGCAACACGCAATACGACCCCGTGTCCAGGCACATCTTTGCGAACGTGCAGACCCGCAGGCAGTTGGTGGAGATCGACCCAGCCACCGACAAAGTGATCAGCCGGATGGATCTGCCGGGGGCAGAGGGCAACCACGGCCTCTATATTGATCCCGTCACGCATCTGGCTTTTGTCGCCTGCGAGGACAACAACAAGCTGATCGTGGTGGATCTCACCAGTCGACGCGTGGTGTCCACGTTCGATGTCGCCAGGGATCCCGATGTGCTGGCGTTCGATCGCGGCCTCGGCTGGTTGTATGTGGCCGGTGAGTCCGGAGAGGTCTCGTTGTTCCATGTTCAGGGGCAGACCGTCGATCCGGTGGCTTCGGGCGTGTTGGGACCGAATGCCCATGTGGTGGCGGTAGATGAGGTCACACACCGGGCCTATTTTCCGCTCAAATCCCTGGCAGGCAGGCCTCAGTTGCGGATCACGGAGCCCAAGCGGTAACAAACCGCCATTCGCAAAAACCTGCCTCTTCGGTTCCTCACTCCGTCAGCGTAAAATTTCCACTTTTACCCTGCGGCGAATCGATGACCTCCGAGACCGAAAACACCATCGGGCATGCCGACGTGCGCCTGGAAGGCAGTACCGACGCGCTGCCGCTGTCGCCTTCACTCGGCGTGACGCTGGACGCCACCCGAATGCCGCGGCGCTCCACCCTGGTGGATCGTCGGGTGTTGCGCATCACGGCGGTTGCCGTGCTGCTCGGTGTCGGCGCAGCCTTCATCGCGCGGATCCTTACCGCGCTGATCGGACTGGTGACGAACCTTGCATTCTACGGCCGGGTGTCGACGGCGTTCAGCTCGCCGGCGAATAACCATCTGGGACCGTGGGTAATCGTGGTGCCGGTGATCGGCGGCCTGATCGTCGGCGTGATGGCGCGTTGGGGTTCGCGCGCGATCCGCGGCCACGGCATTCCGGAAGCGATGGAGCAGGTACTGCTCAACGAGTCGAAGATCCCGCCAAGGATCACCTTCCTGAAGCCGATCTCGTCCGCGATCGCGATCGGCACCGGCGGCCCGTTCGGTGCCGAGGGCCCGATCATTGCCACCGGTGGCGCGCTCGGTTCATTCATCGGCCAGTTGCTGCATGTGACCGGCGCCGAGCGCAAGGTGCTGCTGGCGGCAGGTGCCGCGGCGGGCATGGCGGCGGTGTTCGGCTCACCGATTGCGGCGGTGGTTCTGGCGATCGAACTGCTGTTGTTCGAACTGCGTCCGCGTTCGCTGATCCCGGTGGCGCTGGCCGCCGTCGCGGCAACCGGCGTGCGTTATGCCACGGTGGGTTCGGCACCGGTGTTCGCGATGCCGCCGCTGGCCACGCCGGGCCTGGTGGCGCTGCTTTCGTACGTCGGCATCGGCGCCTTGCTCGGCCTGGTCAGCGTGGGCGTGACGCGGCTCGTCTACGGCATCGAGGACGTGTTCGAGAAGCTGCCGATCCACTGGATGTGGTGGCCGGCGATCGGCGGTGTCGTGGTGGGTGTGGTCGGCTATTTCGCGCCGCTGACCCTTGGCGTGGGCTACAGCAACATTGAAAACATCGTGTCCGGCCAGCTGACCTTGCAGGCGCTGGCGTTCCTGTGCGTGATGAAATTCCTGTCGTGGTCGATCGCACTGGGCAGCGGCACGTCCGGCGGCACGCTGGCGCCGTTGTTCACCATAGGCGGCGCGCTGGGCGCGCTGCTCGGCCTGGGCGTCGCCGCGCTGGCGCCGCAGTTCGGCGTCGACCCGCGAATCGCCGCGCTGGTCGGCATGGCGGCGATTTTCGCCGGCTCCGCGCGTGCGATGCTGACGGCCGTGGTGTTTGCGTTCGAGACCACCGGCCAGCCGGCCGGATTGCTGCCCCTGCTCGGCGGTTGTACCGCGGCTTATCTGATTTCCGCGCTGCTGATGCGCAATACCATCATGACCGAGAAGATCGCCCGTCGCGGTGTGCGGGTGCCGGCCGAGTACGTCGCCGACTATCTGGATCAGGTGGTGGTGCGCGATGCCTGCACGCATGAAGTGATGACCTTGCGCACCACCCAGACGCTGGCCGAAGTGCGCCGCCGGTTCGACGAAGGCCTGCCCGACATGCAGCATCAAGGCTATCCGGTGATCGACGACGCGGGCCACGTGCGCGGTGTCCTCACCCGCCGCACCTTGCTGGATCCGCAGTGGCACTACACCCTGACCCTGGGCGAGCTGGTGCTGCGCGAGCCGATCGTGGTGAAGGAAAGCCATTCGCTGCGCGAGGCAGCCGATCACATGGTGGCGCACAACGTCGGTCGTCTGATCGTGGTGGGCGACGAGGCGCCGCACGTGCTGGTCGGCATCCTCACCCGCGGCGATATTCTCGCCGCGCATGGGCAGCGCCTGCAGGAGGCCCGCCAGTCCGGACGCTATCTGCATTTCCGCAAGGGGCGCGTGGTGAAGCGCCCGGTCTAGCCGGCTTGCTGATTGTTCCGGATCTCATCGGGGGCGGCGGATACGGTGCGGACCATCGGTATAACGGCCTAGGCCTGATGGCTACTGCAAGCACGGAATCGTTCGGCGTAGCGTGTGCCGGATCGCGCACGGTGCGCGTCTGGAGGTCATCATGGCTGTGCAAAAGAAAGTCGCCCTGACGTTGGAAGGGATGGTCGAGAAATACGGTATCGCCGCACTCGCGGCGCTGCGCAACCCGGCGTTGTGGGACGTGATCGTCCCGCATGGGCCGATCCAGAACGGCGGCCTGTCCGCAAGCGCGAAGAAGCAGCTGCATAGTGAACTGGATGCGGTCTACAGTGTCCTGCTCGGCAACGCCAAGGCCGGCGATGCGATATCCGGCGCCTTCGCGGCGCAGGTGGCCATGCAGAAAGCGGCCTTGCACTGAGCGCCCTGGACCGCATGGGCCGGGGAAGGGCCGCATTGCCGAGGCGGCCTTTCCAGCAGCGGGAGATGCCGGGGGTCGAATAAGACCCCCGCGGGTGGTCAGGCCATCAACTGACCGCCGATCAGCACCACGTCGGCCGGACGCCGTGCGAACAGGCCGACGGTGACGATGCCGGGCAGCTGGTTGAGCTCGCTCTCCAGCGCGGCCGGGTCGGCGATCCGCCAGCCGTGCACGTCGATGATCCAGTTGCCGTTGTCGGTGACCACGCCGTCGCGCCACACCGGCTGGCCGCCGCGCTTTACGATCTCGCGGCCGACCAGGCTGCGCGCCATCGGGATTACCTCGATCGGCACCGGAAACTTGCCGAGCAGGTCGACTTGCTTGCTGGAATCGATGATGCAGACGAACTTCTCGCTGGCCGCCGCGACGATCTTCTCGCGGGTGAGCGCCGCGCCGCCGCCCTTGATCAAGCGCTTGCACGGGTCGCATTCGTCGGCGCCGTCGATGTAGATCGTCAGCGGACCGGCGCTGTTGAGGTCGAGCACCGGAATACCGAGCCGCTTCAGTTGCGCGGTGGATTGTTCGGAACTGGACACTGCACCCTGGATGCGATGCTTCAGGTCGGCCAGCGCGTCGATGAAATAAGCCACCGTGGAGCCGGTGCCGACGCCGACGATGGCGCCGTCCTCGACATAGCGGATCGCGGCCTCACCGGCCTGGCGCTTCTGGTTGACGGTGCCGTCGTTGGCATTGCTCATGACATCGGTTCCGGGAAGAGTATGGTCTGGACAGTGGATGGGTAGCGCGCGGGGCCGACCGAAATCATTCGAGCGCGAGGATATAGCGCCATTCCGTGGCAGCCACCGGCATCACCGACAGCCGGTTGCCTTTGCGCAGCAGCGGCATTTCGTCCAGCGCGTCGTGACCCTTGAGTTCGTCCAGGGTTATCGTGCGCTTGAGTTTCTTCACGAACTTCACGTCGACCAGCATCCAGCGCGGTTCTTCGCGCTTGCTGCCCGGATCGAAGTACTTGCTCTTGGCATCGAACTGGCTGGAATCGGGATAAGCCTCGGACGCGACCTCGGCGATGCCGACGATGCCGGGCTCGGCGCAGTTGGAGTGATAGAAGAACACCTTGTCGCCGGGCCGCATGCCGTCGCGCATGAAGTTGCGCGCCTGGTAGTTGCGCACGCCGTCCCAGGCCTCGGTGCGCTTGCGCTTGAGATCATCGATCGAGAATGCCTCGGGTTCGGATTTCATCAACCAGTATTTCATAGGCCTGCCTTGCCGCCCCGATCAGTAGAACAGTCGATCAGCTCGCGCTCGGTCGCCACGAAGTCGAGCGGAACATCCCACGCCTCCTCCTCGACCCGCGGCAATTCCTGGAAGGAGTAGGCGATGCCGACCAGCAACGGCTCGGTCGGTCGCATCTGCCCGTTGAGGAATGCGAAGCTGTGATCGTAGTAGCCGCCGCCGTGGCCGAGCCGGTGGCCGCGGCGATCGAAGCCCAGCAGCGGCACGAATACCAGGTCGAGCTGGAACGGCTCGAACAATTCGCGCGATTCGACCGGCTCGGGGATGCCGTAACGATTCGGCTGTACCTCGTCGCCGGATTGCCACGGCGCGAAACGCAGATGCTTGCTCTGGCCGATCACCGGCAGCAGAAACTGCTGGCCGCGCGCGGCCAGCGGCGGAATCACCAGGTTGAGCGGCAGCTCGCCGTGGCTGGCCCAGTAGCCGGCCACGCGCGTGTCGGTGAGGTATTCGGGCAATTGCTCGAGGCTGCGGCGCAGGCCTTGCGCGGCACTCATGCGTTCGGGCGGGCTCAGGGCACGGCGGCGTTCGGCCAGGCTCCGGCGCAGCTCGCGGCGTTGGGCGATGGCGTCCACGTGTCGCGCGTCTCCCGTCAAAAAAAGCGCGCCCGGCGGACGTCGCTGCGAGCGAATGGTTACTGCCTGCGTCAACGTCCGGTCGCCGTCATCGACGGCGACCGGACGGGGAATGAAGTGGCGTCAACCGCAATGCCGCTGCCCACCAAACGACCTTGATCCAAGATGGATCAGGTGGGAGAGCTACATGGTCTCGAGGCTTTCCGCACGTGGCGGACATGCACAACAACCGATGTGAAGCCGACCCGGGGCCGTATTTAGGAACAAGGCAAATGTAAGAGTGTGCTGGCGCACATCGCAGAAAACGCCGAGACCGATTTTAGGCGTTTGCCCGGCAATGCGCCACTGGGGAATTACAGTCGTGGTTCATCGAACAGCGCGACAGGCACGTATCGATACCGTCGTTCACCGCTTCAGCGGATCGCTCTCGAGCGCAGCATCCAGCTTGCTGCGCAATGCGGCCAGGCTGTCGCTGAGGCGCCGTTCCTGGCCATCGTGCTGCTTGCGCAAGGAGAGGAATTCATGCGTGACGCTGATCGCGGTCAGCACCGCCAGCCGCTCGAAACTGGGTGCTTTCGCGTTTGCGCGCAGTTCGCGCATCTTGCGATCGAGAAAGCCGGCCGCTTCGAGCAGGCCATCGCGCTCTTCCGGTGCGCAGGCGATCAGGAATTCGCGGTCGATCAGTCGCAGGGCGACCGGTTCACTGCTGGACATGGTTTCTATCAACCGTTGTTTTCAAGCGATTTCAGCCGCTGGATCATCGCCTCGACGCGGCTACGTGCCTGTTCGTTGCGTGCCATCAAACCGGCCCGCTCGCCGGACAACTGCTCCTGGCTCTGGCGCAGGCTGCGGTTTTCCTCGGTGAGCCGACGTACGGTGTCGAGCAACCGGTCCAACTGCTGGCTCAACGCAACCAGCTCGTCGTGGACATGGGTGGACTGAACGGGATCAGGCGTGCTCATGCGCGAAACTATAACAGGACGCTGGTGGAAATCAGCCGGTCTTGACCGGCGGTCGTGGCTGGCATGGCGGCTGCATTAAACTGGCGGCCATTCCCTGTAAGGAGTACCGCCATGACAGCTGCCGGGCCCGTAGGCCACGACGATATCGACGCGCTGATCATGCGCTTGCGGCTGGGTACCGAGGCCAGCGAATTGCACGGCTCGCTGTGCGGCTATATGGCGGGCGGCGGCTCGCTGCGCGGCAGCTCGGTGCTGGCGGCGCTGCAGCTGGACGGCGAGGCCACCGATCCCAGCGTGGCCGACGAGGCCTTGCTGCAGCAGCTGGCCCGGCAGTGCGAGGCCGAGCTGGCCGATCCGGAGCTGGGTTTCGAGCCGCTGCTGCCCGCCGACGATCGGCCGCTGGCCGAGCGTGCCGAGGCGATGGTCGACTGGTGCCGCGGTTTCCTGGGCGGTTTCGGCCTGGCCGGCACGGCGGCGCATGCGCAATTGTCGGAGGAGGCGCAGGAAATCCTGCGCGACCTCGGCACGGTCGCCGCCTCGTCGTTCGATTTCGGCAATGAGGCCGAAGACGAGGACGCGCTGATCGAAGTGCAGGAATTCGTCCGCGTCGCCGCGATGCTGCTGCACACCGAATGCACCGCGCACGACCCTTCCGCCAGCGGCACCGTGCATTGATCCCCAGCGCACCGAACCTGGCGGCGCTGGCGATCACGCCGGACGAATTCGCAAGACGTCGCCGCCAGCTGATGCAGATGGCTGGCGAGGACGCCGTGCTGCTGGTCGCCGCCGCGCCCGAGCGCATGCGCAATGCCGATGCGGCGTGGCCGTACCGGCAGGACTCGGACTTTCATTACCTGGCGGGCTTTCCCGAAGCCGACGCCGTGCTGGCGCTGCTGCCGGGCCGCAAGCATGGCGAGGCCGTGCTGTTCTGCCGCGAGCGCGACCCGATCCGCGAGCGCTGGCATGGCCAGGCGATCGGCACCGAGCAGGCCGTCGTCGGCTATGGGATGGACGACGCGTTTCCGATCGACGACATTGACGACATCCTGCCCGGCATGATCGAGGGTCGCGGTCGCGTGTACTGCCACTTCGGCCGCGAACCGGAATTCGATGCGCATTTGCTGGGCTGGATGCGCAAGCTGCGGCAGCTGCGCGGCGGCGGCGTGGTGCCGAAGGAGTTCGTGGCGTTAGGCCATCTGCTGCACGACCTGCGCCTGTACAAGTCCCGTGCGGAGCTGAAGCTGATGCGCGCATCAGCCGCGATCGCGGTGGACGCGCACCTGGCGGCGTTGCTGGTCGCCACGCCCGGTCGCCTGGAGTACGAGGTCGAAGCCGAGCTGTTGCGCGTGATGCGCAGCAGCGGCGGGGTGCCGGCGTTTGCGCCGATCATCGCCGGTGGCGCGAATGCCTGCGTGATGCATTACCAGAGCCACCGCGCGTCGCTGCGCGATGGCGACCTGCTGCTGATCGACGCAGGCGCCGAGCTGGACTGCTATGCGTCCGACATCAGCCGCACGTTTCCGCTCAACGGGCGCTACAGCCGCGAACAGCGCGCGCTGTACGAAGTGGTGCTGGCCGCGCAACTGGCGGCGATCGACGAAGTGCGGCCCGGCCGGCCGTTCGGCGCCGCGCATACGGCGGCGGTGCGCGTGCTCACCGAGGGTTTGTGCGAGCTGGGCCTGCTCAAGGGCAGCGCCGACGCGGCGATCGCCGAGGGCAGCTACCAGCGCTTCTTCCCGGCCAAGACCGGCCACTGGCTGGGGCTGGACGTGCACGACGTCGGCGATTACCGGGTCGGCGGCGAGTCGCGCCTGCTCGAACCGGACATGGTGCTGACGGTGGAGCCGGGCCTGTACGTGGCGCCGGACGATCGCTCGGTGGCCGAGCGCTGGCGCGGCATCGGCATTCGCATCGAAGACGACGTGGCGGTGACCCGTGACGGCAGCGAGGTGCTTACCGCAGCGATGCCGAAAGAGGCCGAGGCGATCGAAGCCTTGCTGGCTGCGCGCCAGGGGCGTCCCTAGCTCAACTCGTCGGGCAGCTGTGAATCTTCCCGCAAGCGATTGGCCTCGTCGGTGGCATGCACCTCGTACCACATCGCATTGAGGATGGCGAAGGCGCAGGCCAGCCCGAGTCCGAGAATCCAGGAAAAATACCACATGCCGGCTTACCTCGTGTTCGTGTAAAAAACCGCGTCGTCTTGTAGGAGCCCGCTCGCGGGCGATGCCTTTGCTTTGATCTTTCCTACCCAACTATCAGAGCAACAACATCGCCCGCGAGCGGGCTCCTACAAGCATTCAATAGCCGCCGTGCGCCTTGCGCACCTGTTCCAGCGTGACCCGTCCGCGCATCACGCGATAGACCCAGCTGGTATAGAGAATGACGATCGGCAGCAGCACTGCGCTGACCAGCAGCATCAGCTGCAGGGTGCCGCGGCTGGACGAAGCGTCCCACACGGTGAGGCTGGAGCGCGGGTCGAGGCTGGACGGCAGCAAGAACGGAAACAGCGCGAAACCGGCCGAAGCGATCGTGCTGCCCACCATCAGGCTGCTGGCGATGAAGCCGGCGATGCTGCGCCGGCCGATCAAGGCCTGCACGCCGACGGCGGAAACCAGCGCCAGCAGCGGTGCACTCCAGAACCACGGGTATTGCATGTAGCCGGCAAACCAGCTGCCGCCTTCGGCGACCTGCTTGTACAGCGGATTGGAGGCGCCGTCGGTGATCACCGGGCCGACCACGGCGTAGCCGGGAATGCCGTAGGCCAGCCAGACCCCGGCCAGCACGTAAAGCGCGGCGAAGACCAGCGTCATCCATCGCGCGATTTTCACTGCGCGCACCGCAATCGCGTGATCGGCTTTCAGCGCGGCCCAGCACGCGCCGTGCGCCAGCAGCATGCTCAGCGACACCAGCCCGCACAGCAGCGCGAACGGATGCAGCAGATCGAAGAAGCCGCCGTGCCAGCTCATGCGCAGGTCGCCGTCGAACCGGAACGGCACGCCGAGGAACAGGTTGCCGAAGGCGACCCCGGCAACCAGCATCACGACGAATCCGGAGCCGGTGAGAACCCAGTCCCACAGCGACGCCCAGCGCGGGTCGTGGATCTTGCCGCGGAAGTTGAAGCCGACCGGGCGCAGGATCAGCGCCAGCAGTACCAGCGCGATCGCCATGTACATGCCGGAGAACGACACAGCATAGAGCATCGGCCATGCCGCGAACGTGGCGCCGCCGGCGAGGATGAACCATACCTGGTTGCCTTCCCAGGTCGGCTCGATGCCTTCCAGCAGGACCAGCCGTTCCTCGTTGTCGCGGCCGAGCACCTTGAGCAGGCCTGCGACACCGAAATCGAAGCCGTCCATGATGGCGAAGCCGATCAGCAGCGTGCCGAGGAGTGCCCACCAGATCATCCGCAGCGTGGCGTAGTCGAGCATGGCGATGTCCTCAGTGAGCGGCTGCTGTGGATGGAGCCATGGACGGCCAGATGCCCAGGCCATCCGGCCCCTTGCGGGCGAACTTCAGCATCAGCACCACGTCGACGATCGCCAGCGCGGTATAGAACAGCACGAAGCCGCCGAGCGAGGTGAGCACCTGGCCGGCACCGACCGAGGACACGCCGAGCGCCGTCGGCAGCACGCCTTCGATCGCCCATGGCTGGCGGCCGTATTCGGCGACGATCCAGCCCAGCTCGATCGCCAGCCATGGCAGCGGCAGGCTGTACAGCGCGAGGCGCAGATACCAGCACTGAGTATCGAGCTGGCGTCTGCTGGCCTTCCAGAAGGAGAACGCGAACAGCGCGATGAAATAGAAGCCGCAGCCGACCATGATGCGGAACGCCCAGAACAGCACCGGCACGTTCGGAATCGTGCTGTCGGCAGCCTTCTGGATGTCTGTCGGTGTGGCCTGGCGTGGATCGTCGACGTATTGCTTCAACAGCAGGGCGTAGCCGAGGTCCTTGTCGTGCGCGGCGAGGGTGGCCTTCGCTGCTGCGTTGTCCTTGTCCTGGCGCAGCATCAGCATGGCGTCATAAGCCTGGATGCCGTTGCCGATGCGGCCCTTGGCTGCATCCACCAGTTCGGCGATGCCGGGCATCGTCTCGTCGATCGAGCGGGTACCGATCAGGCCCATCACCCAGGGAACCTTCACGGCGTAGTGCGTGGTGCGCTGCTGCACGTCGGGTATGCCGAACAAGGTGAACGACGCCGGGGCCGGCTCGGTGTGCCACATCGCCTCGATCGAGGCCATCTTCATCTTCTGATTCAGCGACACGGTGTAGCCCGACGCATCGCCCAGCACCACCACCGACAGCGCCGCGGCGAGGCCGAAGCTCGCCGCCACCGTCATCGAGCGCTTGGCGAAATCGACATTGCGTCCGCGCAGCAAGTACCAGGCGCTGATCGACAGCACGAACATCGCGCCCAGCACATAGCCGGCGCTTACCGTGTGCACGAATTTTTCCTGCGCCACCGGATTGAAGAACACGTCGGAGAACGAGGTCACCTCCATGCGCATCGTCTGTGGATTGAAGCGCGAACCCACCGGATGCTGCATCCACGCATTCGCGATCAGGATCCATAGCGCCGACAGGCTGGTGCCCAGCGCGAGGAACCACGTCACCAGCAGATGCTTGATCCGCGAGATGCGATCCCAGCCCATGAAGAACACGCCGACCAAGGTGGCTTCGAGGAAGAACGCCATCAGGCCCTCGATCGCCAGCGGCGCGCCGAAGATGTCGCCGACGTAATGCGAGTAGTACGCCCAGTTCATGCCGAACTGGAACTCCATCGTCACGCCGGTGGCCACGCCCATCGCGAAATTGATGCCGAACAGCACGCCCCAGAACTGCACCATGCGCTTCCACACCTCGCGCCCGGTCATCACGTACACGCTTTCCATGATCGCCAGCATCCACACCAGGCCCAGCGTCAGCGGCACGAACAGGAAGTGATACAGCGCAGTCAGCGCGAATTGCAGGCGCGACAGCGTGACGACGTCGGGGTCGATCATCATGGACGGGCTTCCTGCGAAGGTGGAGAAGCGGGGCCGGCCGCAGCGCGGCTGGCTTCGAGCTTGGGATGCGGCGCGATCGCCATGCGTCCGATCGGCGTCGGCAACGCGATCCGGGCCGGCACGCCAGGTGCGAGTTCGGCGGAAAGCCTGCGCGGCGGACGGCGCACCGCATCACGAAGCGATTCCCCAGACGATGACATGCGGCGGCGACCCTGTGCGTTACATGCCCGGCAGCATACGCCGTGAACGTGAAGCCGCCGTGCGGACGGATGCCGCAGTGGCAGAATGCCGCGCGGCAATGCGCGCCCGTCCGCGTTCGTGACTGCGAGCTGTACACCATCGGCCGGGAGGCCGGCGGCTAAGTTACCCCTAAGAATCGAGGCGTATCCAGGAACCATGCGAGCCGGCGGTTGCAGGCGGGTATCGATGATTCGCCCAGTACGGTGGATCAATCGGCTGGATTCCCGGGTCGCATGAAGTACGACAAGCCGGACATCGAGATAGAACCGACGGAGGTGTGTCATGGTCAAGCGCGTGGTTGCCAAGCAGATGTTGATCGGACTGGCCGTTGCGGTGTTGTGCGCCGCGCCGCTGGGCGCATCGGCCCATGACCGCTGGGGCCACGGCTGGGCTCATGGCGGCTGGCATCAGCACGGTTGGGGCCGCGGCGACTGGCACGGAGATCGCGACGACTGGCATCGCGACGATGACAGGGACGGTGGCCGGTGGATTGCGGGCGCAGTGGTAGCCGGTGCCGTGGCGGGCCTTATCGACAGTGCCGTCGCTCCAGCACCGGGTTATTACGAAGCGCCGCCGACGGTGGTTTATCGTGAGCCTGCCAGGGTGATCTACGAGCGTGCGCCGGTGGTCACGCGGACCATTGTGTACGGCGCGCCATACGGATCGCGTTACGACGACGATGATGATGGTGACTGAGCTTGAACGGCACGGTTCGACCCGAGCCCGGCCCCGGCCGGGCTCTTTATTTCAGGTCCTTCCGGCTTTAGCGTGAGTGGCGATCGGGGCCACCCGGAAGAAGCAGGCGGCGGCGCGTCCCGGATGAAGACACGTACCGGATTGAAGAGACGCATGCGACACTCATCCATGCAGACGGCGGTCGACAAGGCGTTCGCCATCGCGCTCGGGCTCAAGGCGGTCGATGCCCTGAGCGAAGTGGCGGGCGGCTTGTGGCTGCTGCTGATCGATCCGCAATGGCTGCAGGGCAGGGCTGCCGCTTTCTTCGCGCCGGAGTTGCGCGAGGACCCGGGCGATTTCCTCGCGACCCACGTCCTGCAATGGGTGGCCCACTTCAAGCAGCACGCCATGCTGTTCGCGGCAGCTTATCTGCTCTCGCACGGCGTGGCGAAGCTGGTCGTGGTGCTGGAGATCGTGCGTGGCCGGCTGTGGGCCTATCCGGGACTGATCGTGCTGACCGCACTGTTCGCGGCCTACCAGCTTTACCACATGGCCGTGGCTGGCCTCACGCCAGGCTATCTCGTGCTGACGCTGTTCGATCTGCTGATCATCGTCCTCACCGCCGTGGAGTACGCCAAGCTCCGCTCGCATCCCCGCCACATGCAGCGCACGCCACCGACATGACCGGCGGGCGTGAGGGTGACGTCCGCCCGGCACAATATACGGTGCCGGCGGTTGTCGGAATTCGACGGTACGGTGCAGCAGGCGGGCTTTTTCCCGGCGGGTCAGTCGTGTTGTGCGAACGCGTCGCGGGTGAGGTTCTCCGGCGCGTCGCTGGTGCATACCACGTCGTCCTCGATACGGATGCCGCCGTACTGGCGGAAAGAGTCGACTCTGGCCCAGTCGATGTCGGCGGCGACCGGCCTGGTGCGCAGTTCTTCCAGCAGCATGTCGATGAAGTACAGGCCCGGCTCGATGGTCACCACCATGCCGGGCTCCAGCACGCGGGTCATGCGCAGATAGGGGTGGCCGGCGGGGCGTGAAATGCTGCCGCCGCGTTCGCTCTGCTGGAAGCCGGCGACATCGTGCACCTGCAGGCCGATCGGATGGCCCAGGCCGTGCGGGAAGAACGCGCTGCTCACGCCGGATTCGACCGCACTCTCGGCGCTCATGCGGATGAAGCCGTGTTCGCGCAGCACGTCGGCCAGCACGTGATGGGCGTGGATGTGCAGTTCGGGATAACTTTGCCCGGCGCGCACCTTGGCGACGAAACCCTGCTGCGCGGCATCGACGCTGTCGATCAATGCCTGGAATTCTGCTGCCTGCGGTGCGGCGTAGGTGCGCGTGATGTCGCTGGCATAACCGGCCGCACTGGCGCCGGCATCGATCAGGAACGAGCGGCTGCGCGCCGGGGGCAGGCGGGCGAAATTCGTGTAGTGCAGCACTGCGCCATGTTCGTTGAGGCCGACGATGCTGGCGTACGGCAGTTCGGCATCGGTCTGTCGCGCGGCGGCGAGGTAGGCCAGGTGGATGCCGAACTCGCTTTCGCCGGCGCGGAACGCTGCTTCGGCGGCGCGGTGCGCGCGGGTGCCGATGCGGCTGGCTTCGCGCATCAGCATCAGTTCGTACCGGGTCTTGTAGCTGCGGTGCCAGTGCAGATAGTCGAGTACCGCCGGCGGGTTGTTCGCTTCGACGCCGTCGATGGCGGGACAAGCCGCGGCGATCACGGCGCGCCTGCCGGCGGGCAGCGCGGCCAGCGTGTCGGCGGCATCGCGCACGAGCACGATGTCGAAGTGCTCGACCCAATAGCCGTGCGGCGCTTCCGGCACCACATGCCAGTAGTCGTGCGGCTGCAGGAAAATCAGTTTCGGCTTGCGGCCCGGCGTGTAGGCGATCCAGCTGCCCGGCGCATCGGTCAGCGGAAGCCAGTGCTTGAAGTGCGGACTCACCACGAACGGATAGTCCTGGTCATCCAGGAACTTGCGCAGCGGCGTGCCCGCGGCGATCAGCAGGTGATCGAAACCGCCCAGCGCGAGTGCCTGGTCGGCGCGCTCGCGCAGGGTGGACAGATGGTGCGGATACAGCGAAGCGACCTGATCGTGCATGGAAACTCCTGCGGGCGGTGGGCAGCTCTCGCTGCCGGATCGCTGGGCGTGTGACAACGGACCGCCGTGCCGCGAGCCGCTCTCGCATGCGGGGCCGGGAAAGCCCGCGATGGGGGAAGGGGAAAGCAGGCGCCCATGATGCCGCGCGGGCGCCGCGACCGCCAGCGAAGGTCAGGCTTGCGCCAGCCAGCTGTCGAGGCGGGCGGCATCGGCATCGCTGATCGCCACGATGCGGTAGCCGGCCCAGATCTGCCCGGAACTGGCGGCGGATTCGTGCCATTGCTCCTGGATGCCGACCTCGATCGGTTGCGACTGCGTCAGCATCCGACCCGAACCCGGCAGGCACAGGCTTACCTGATAGAGCGCTTCGCTGCGCGGCTCCTGCGCCCCGATCAGCAGCATGCCGCTGCTGGAAATATTGCCAAGGTGGCCGATCGGCAGGCCGCTGATCACGTCGGTCACGATGGCCGTGACGGGTGTGTGCTTGCGCTCGGCGCGGCGCTGGTTGATGGAGCTCATCGACGATCGGATCCGGGTGCAATGGACGGCTTGGCCACGGCCGACTGGCGCAGGCTGCCGGTGAGGCTGCGCCAGGCGCGATCGAGCAGGCTCTCGCGCTGCTCCACCACCTCGGACACGCGGCCACCGGCAATCTCGTGGGCCAGCTGGCTGAGGCTCATTTCCTCGCCGCGCTGACCGCGCCGGCTGACCAGCAGACAACGCCCGGACATCGGCGAATACCAGGCCAGCTTGCGTCGCGTGATCTGGCCGCTGGCCGGATCGACGAATTCGAACCAGCTGCCGAACGGGAGCTCGCGCAGATGCTGCTCGATGCGACGCTCACGCGGGCTGGGTTCCGGCGCCTGTGGCCGGGCACGTGCAGGAGTCTGTGCTGGTTGCTCGGAAGCCTGTGCGGGATGACTGGTTGCCGGCTCGGGTTGGGCAGCCTGATGTTCGCCCAGGCGCTGATGCTGTTTCAGGCGCAGCGCGAGATCGGTGGCGCTGGGCAGTTCCACCGCCGGGTCGGGTTTACCCGCCCCGAGCAGCCGCTGCGCCACCTGCACCGCTTCCTCGGCATGCATGCCGATCTGTTGCAGGCCGCTCTCCACGTTTCGCTGCAATGTCGCGCGGTCACCGACGGGCAGGCGACCGAGCAGCTGATCGGTGATCGCCAGCTGTGCGCCGAACGCATCGCTTTCCTCGCCGTGACGCAGCAGGGTCAGTGCCAGCACGTCCGACCACGCCCGGTCCAGCAGTGCGCGCAGCAGGCCGCGTGGCGGCGATTGCGCAAAGCGTTCGGCCATCAGCTCGCTGGCGCGCTGGCGCGCCCGATCCAGCCGCTCGCGCCCCTGCGCCGCCTCCACGTGGCGGCGTTCGGCAGCCTGCGCCTTGCGTGTGAGCAGGGCCAGGTGATGCTCGATATCGGCCAGCAAGGTGGTGTACAGACCGGCGCTGGGCGGTTCCTGATTGGCGCGGCTGACCAGTTGTTCGAGCTTGGTTGCCAGTGGCCGGTTGCTTTCGTCGTCGCTGCCGTCGAGCCAGTCGTTGGCCGTCGCGGTGACGGTGTCCAGCAGCCGGCGCGCCGGATGCTCGCGCTTCTCGAAAAAAGTACGGTCGGCGACGGCCATGCGCAGCACCGGCAACTGCAGGTCGCTGAGCAAGGTCTTGGCATTGCCGCCATGTTGCAGTTGCTGGCCGAGCTGTTCGAACAGCCGTGCCACCAGTTCCACCTTGTCGCCCTGTTCGCCGCTGAGCTGGGTACGCGGGGCGTCGCTGGGCTTGCCGAAGTTGAGCTGGGCCAGCAATTCTTCGCGCAGCCGTGCGGCGCTGCGCAGTTCGCGGCTGGCATGATCGGTGACCTGGGCCAGATGCTGCTGCAGCGCGCCGAGCGCGGTCTGCAGTTCTTCCTCGCTGGCGGCGCGACCGCTCGGCTGGCCGTGGGCGTTGCCCAGATTGGCGCGCTGCTGCGCCAGCAGGTCGCGCAGCGATTCCAGTACTTCGATGGAGCCGCCGTGGGAGCCGCCGCCGGGCACGCCCTGCATCGTGCCCGGGTTGCCGGTGGAGGAGGCTGCGGCCGGTTCGGCGGGTGCCGCGGCTTCGACGTCGGCGGCGCGCGGCCGTTTGCCGATATGGCGGGGAATCGGAATGCTGCGCAGCTGCGGCAGGATGCCATCGGCCTTCAGCTGCACATTGATGGCGTCGTACAGCGGCGCCAGCGATTGCAGCACCCACCGATCGAAGTGCTGCAGCAGCAGTAACTGGTGTTTCCGCGGCAGCTCGAGTTCGGCGCTGGCCTGATGGCATACCCGTGCCAGTGCGTGCGGCCCCAGCGGCAGCGCCTGGCCTTCCAGGGGGGGCGCGCCGATCAGCACGCCCATCCGATAGCTCAGCTCGTACAGCACGTTGCTATGGCGCACCTCGCCGCGGGCGCCCAGTTGCTCCAGCGTCATGGACAGCTCCTGCTCGCCCGTATCGAGCAGCTCCAGCGATTGCCATGGCTTGGCTTCGTCCGCCTTGTTGGCAGGTTTGCCGACGGCATTGTCGAGCTCATCGATCGCGGTGCCGAGCAGCTCCATGAAGCGCTGTTCGAACGTGGTCCGATCCTGCAGCACGCGTTGCCGGCTCGCAAAGCAGTCCTGCTGCTCATCCGCTCGGGCCGCCCGTTCCGCCAGCGCAAAAAGCTGCTTCTCGAATTCGCCCAGGCAGCGTCGCAGCGGTTCGTGCAACCCCTCGACGGACAAGGTATAGCTGGCTTCGAGCTGCCGCTGCGCGCGCGCGGGCCAGCGGCCGCTGCCGAGGCAGCGGCCCTGCGGCGGCGTCAGCTGGCGGCGTCGATCCTGTCCGACATCCATGCAAGAACCTGTGGTTTCCCCCGAGGCAGCCAGTCTATGCCGGTTGCCGCGTCTATGCCATCGCTGGGGGGCGCTCCGGTCGAGAAATCTCAGTCGAGAAAACTGGCGATCACATCGTTGAGAAAGCGCTGGCCCGGCACGGTGGCATGCAGCCGCTGCGGATCGTCGTGCAGCCAGCCGCGTCCGCGGGCCGCGGCCAGTCCGGCGGCGATGCGCCCGGGCCTCAGGCCGGTGCGTTCGGAGAAGGCGGTCAGCGGTACGCCGTCGATCAGGCGCAGCGCGTTCAACATGTACTCGAACGGGAGTTCGGCGGCGCTGACCACGTTGTCGCCGCCGATGCGCGCGGCACCACCGCGGGCTTCCAGATAGGCACGCGGGTGGCGGGCTTTCCAGCGCCGCCGCACCTGGCCGCTCACGGTGTCGCTGAGCTTGCCGTGCGCGCCCGCTCCGATGCCGAGATAATCGCCGAACTGCCAGTAGTTGAGGTTGTGCACACAGCGCCGGCCCGGCAGTGCGTAAGCGGAGATTTCGTACTGGCCATAGCCGGCATTGGCGAGACGGGCTTCGCAGGCTTCCTGCATCGCCCACGCGTGGTCGTCGTCCGGCAGCGGCGGCGGGTTGGCGGCGAACGCGGTGTTCGGCTCCAGGGTCAGCTGGTAATGCGAGATGTGCGTGGGCTCGAGCGCGACCGCACGCTCCACGTCGGCCAGCGCACCGTCCAGCGTCTGCTGCGGCAGCGCGTACATCAGGTCGAGGTTGATGTTGGTGTAGCCGGCGTCCTGCGCCGACTTCACCGCGGCCTCCGCCTCGTTCGCCGAATGGATGCGGCCTAGCCGTTTCAGCTTGTCGTCGTCGAAGCTCTGCACGCCGAAGGAGATGCGGTTGACGCCGGCCGCCAGATAGCCGTCGAAACGGCCGTGCTCGACCGTGCCGGGGTTGGTTTCCAGCGTGATCTCGGCATCGGTGGCCAGCGGCAGGCGTTCACGCACGCCATCGAGCAGCCGGCCGATCAGCTCCGGCGCGAACAAACTGGGCGTGCCGCCGCCGAAGAACACGCTGATTACAGGCCGGCTTTCCAGCGCCGCACTGAAATCGACGCGATCGGCATCCAGATCGGCCAGCAGATGATCGATGTAGTCGGCGTACGGCGGCGGCTCGCTGCGCAGGCCGTGTGAGTTGAAATCGCAGTACGGGCATTTCTTCACGCACCACGGCATGTGGATGTACAGCGACAGCGGTGGCGCGAGCAGGCTCATGCGTGGCGTTCGGCCAGCCTCGCGTGCAGCTGCGCCAGCGCCTGGCCGCGATGGCTGAGGCGGTTCTTCAGCGCCGGATCGAGTTCGGCGGCGCTGAGCGCCTGGCCATGCGGCAGGAACAGCGGGTCGTAGCCGAAACCCTGTTCACCGCGAGGCGTGTCGAGCACGCGGCCGTGCCAGCGGCCTTCGGCGATCAGCGGGGCGGGGTCGTCGGCATCCTGCAGCAATACCAGCGCGCAGATGAAGAACGCGCCGCGCTGCGCCGCGGGCACGCCGTCCAGTGCCCGCAGCAACTTCACGTTGTTCGCCGCGCTGTCGCCGTGGCCGCCGGCATAGCGCGCCGAATACAGCCCGGGGGCGCCGTGCAGGTGCTCCACGCACAGGCCGGAGTCGTCGGCCAGCGCAGGCAGGCCGCCGGCCCGGGCCGCGTGGCGCGCTTTGAGCAGCGCGTTCTCGACGAAGCTGAGGCCGGTTTCCTCGGCGTCCGCGACGCCCAGGCTCGACTGCGCCACCACCTCGAAGCCGCTGTCGGCAAGCAGCGCGTTGAACTCCGCGACCTTGCCGCGATTGCTGCTGGCCAGTATCACCCGTTGCATCATCGATCGATTCCCGATTCCCGATTCCCGATTCCCGGCTTACAGCGCCAGCGCCGCGCGCTGCGCCGCGACCAGTTCGCCGATGCCTTTCTCGGCCAGCATCAGCAGGCCGTCCATCTCGTCGCGGCGGAAGGCATGGCCCTCGGCGGTGCCCTGCACTTCGATGAAGCCGCCGCCGTCGTTCATCACCACGTTCATGTCGGTGTCGCAACCTGAGTCCTCGATGTAATCCAGGTCGAGCACCGGCAGGCCCTGGTAGATACCGACCGACACCGCGGCGACCGCGCCGACGATGGGATTGCGCTTGAGGTTCTCGCGCTTCATCAGCAGATTCACCGCATCGACCAGCGCCACATAGGCGCCGGTGATCGCGGCAGTGCGGGTGCCGCCGTCGGCCTGCAGCACGTCGCAGTCCAGCGTGATGACGCGTTCGCCCAGTGCCTGGCGATTGACGCAGGCGCGCAGCGAGCGGCCGATCAGGCGCTGGATTTCCATGGTGCGGCCGCCCTGGCCGCCACGCGCGGCCTCGCGCTGCATGCGGGTGTTGGTGGCGCGCGGCAGCATGCCGTATTCGGCGGTGATCCAGCCTTCGCCCTTGCCGCGCAGCCATGCCGGTGCGCGATCCTCGATGCTGGCAGTGCACAGCACGCGGGTGTCGCCGAAGCTCACCAGCACCGAACCCTCGGCATGGCGGGTGTAGTGGCGTTCGATGGTGACAGTGCGCAGCTGGTCGCTGGCGCGGCCACTGGGACGGGTGACGGAATTCATGGGGCAGTTCCTGGCGTCGCTTGGCCGGATTGGGCAAGGCGGGACGGGAGAGTTTACCATTGCACTCTCATCCCCACGTCCGGACGGCGACAGATGATCCGCAGCATGACGGCTTACGCCAGTGCCGAAACCACCGGTCCCGCCGGTACGCTCAGCTGCGAGCTGCGCACGGTCAACCATCGCTATCTGGAAATCAGTCCGCGATTGCCGGACGAGTTGCGCAATTTCGAATCGCAGCTGCGCGAGCGGGTGGCGGCGAAGCTGTCGCGCGGCAAGCTCGACCTGACCGTGCGTTTGCGCGGCGGCGATGCGCGCAGCGATTCGTTGCAGGTCAACGGCGCATTGCTGTCGCGCCTGTCGGAGCTGAACCTGGACATGGCCGCGCTGTTTCCCGCCATGCAGGTGCAGTTCACCGAATTGCTGCGCTTCCCCGGCGTGATGCAGCAGGCCGAGACGGATCCGGAAGCGCAGCAGGCCGCGCTGTTCGACGTGCTCGATCGGGCGCTTGACGCGCTCGCCGCGACCCGCGAAAGAGAGGGCGAGAAGCTGGGCGAGATCCTGCGCGACAAGCTGGACGGCATCGAACGCGTGGTCGCCGACGTGCGCGGCTGGATGCCGGAGATCCGCGCCGCGTTGCGCACCCGGCTGGAAACGCGACTGGCCGATCTCAAGCAGCCGGTCGAGCCGGGCCGGCTCGAACAGGAACTCGTATTGCAGATCACCCGCACCGATGTGGACGAGGAACTCGACCGGCTCAGCACGCACATCGGCGAAACGCGCCGGGTGCTGGGGCTGCAGGAACCGGTCGGACGCCGGCTGGATTTCCTGATGCAGGAGTTCAATCGCGAGGCGAACACCCTGGGTTCCAAGTCGGTCGACGCGCGCAGCACCAATGCGGCGGTCGAGCTGAAGGTGCTGATCGAGCAGCTGCGCGAACAGGTGCAGAACATCGAATGAAGACGAGTTCTGCGCAAGCCCCGGCCCCTCACCCCGGCCCTCTCCCTCGGGGGAGAGAGAGCGAGGAGCTTCGCATCATGTCGGTTGAAGCGGGCACGCTGTTCGTGGTCGCCGCGCCTTCGGGCGCCGGCAAGTCCACCCTGGTGAACGCGCTGCTCGAGCGCGAGCCGGCGATCTCGCTGTCGGTGTCGCACACCACGCGGCCGCCGCGCACCGGCGAGCTTTACGGGCGGCATTACTATTTCGTCGAGCGCGCCGAGTTCGAGCGCGAGATCGCCGAGGGCGTCTTTCTCGAACATGCCGAAGTGCACGGCAACCTGTACGGCACTTCGCGCACGTCCGTGCAGGAGCTGCTGTCGCAGGGGCGCGACGTGCTGCTGGAGATCGACTGGCAGGGCGCCGAGCAGATCCGCCGCAGCAAGCCCGATTGCGTCAGCGTGTTCATCCTGCCGCCGTCCCGGGCGGAGCTCGAGCGGCGCCTGCGCGGCCGCGGCTCGGACAGCGCCGAGGTGATCGAGCGCCGGCTGCGCAATTCGCGCGGCGAGATGGCCCATGCGCACGAATTCGACTACATCCTGGTCAACGACGTGTTCGAGGATGCACTGGCCGATTTGCAGGCGATCGTGCGGGCGGTGCGCCTGCGCAGCGCCCTGCAGTGGCAGCGGCATGAATCGCTGATCACCGAATTGCTGGCGTTGTAGGAAGCCGCATGGCGTTGCGGCGCGCGTTCGATTACCTTGTCCTCCTTTGTGGCCGAAGTCTCCATGACTCAACCTGACCGCCAGCCGCCCGACGACAGCACCCTGGTGCGTATCCGCGGCCTGACCACGGTACTCAACGGCAAGACCATCTTCGAGGCGCTGGATCTGGACATTCCGCGCGGCAAGGTCACTGCGATCATGGGTCCCAGCGGCACCGGCAAGACCACCTTGCTCAAGCACGTCACCGGTCAGATGCGCCCCGATGCCGGCGAGATCCGGGTCAACGGCGAGAACGTGGCCGACATGTCGCGCGAACAGCTGTACAAGATGCGCGAAGGCATCGGCTACCTGTTCCAGAACTCGGCCTTGCTGACCGATTTCGACGTGTTCGAGAACGTGGCGTTTCCCTTGCGCCAGCACACGCAGTTGCCGGAAGTGCTGATCCGCAACCTGGTGCTGCTGAAGCTGCAGGCGGTCGGGCTGCGCGGTGCGGCGCGACTGATGCCGAACGAACTGTCCGGGGGCATGGCGCGGCGCGTGGCACTGGCGCGGGCGATCGTGTTCGATCCGATGCTGATCCTGTACGACGAGCCGTTCGTGGGACTCGATCCGGTGGCGCTGAACCAGGTCCTGAAACTGATCCGCACCCTCAACCAGACGCTGGGCATCACCAGCGTGCTGGTCGCGCACGAACTCGAGGCGGTCAAGCAGGTCGCCGAGCATGTGTTCCTGATCGCCAACGGCAAGGTGGTGGCGCAGGGCGATCCGAAGACCATTGCGAACGACGGGTCGCCGTGGACGCGGCAGTTCTTCGGCGGCGAACCGGACGGCCCGGTACCGTTCCAGTATCCGGCCGGCGATCTGGCACAGGCATTGGGCTTTACTGGAGCAGCGAAATGAACGTGCGCGCACCACATAGCAATAACGTGGTGATCCAGTCGCTGACCCAGATCGGCAACTGCGGCCTGTTCCTGCTGACCCTGCTGGCGGCGATTCCGCGCAGCTTCCGCTACGTCCGCGAGACGATCCGCCAGCTGTGGTTCGTCGGTGCGATGAGCTTGACCATCATCATGGTCTGCGGCCTGTTCGTCGGCATGGTGCTGATGCTGCAGCTGTACCACGTGCTGTCGATCTTCGGCGGCACCTCGGCCAGCGGCATGGTGGTGGCGTTGTCGGTGTACCGAGAACTGGGGCCGGTGGTCACCGCGCTGTTGTTCGCCGGCCGCGCGGGCACCTCGGTCACCGCCGAGATCGGCCTGATGCGCGCCACCGACCAGATCGACGCGATGGAGATGATGGCGGTCGATCCGATCGCCTATGTCGCCACGCCGCGCTTCCTGGCCGGGCTGATCGCGATGCCGCTGCTGTGCTGCGTGTTCTGCGCGATGGCCGTGCTGGGCGGCCATCTGGTCGGCGTGACCTGGCTCGGCATCGACAACGGCACCTTCTGGTCGAACATGACCGCGGAGGTGGACGTGCATACCGACATCGTCAACGGCGTGTTGCTCAAGAGCCTGGCGTTCGGTGCCGTGGTGTCGCTGATCGCGGTATTCCAGGGCTTCACCACGCCGCCGACCAGCGAGGGCGTGGCCTACGCCACCACCCGCACCGTGGTCGCCTCGTCGATCGCGATCCTGGCTCTGGACTTTGTGCTTACCGCGTTTCTCATGTGAGTGTGCCGACGTGACTGCCATGAACTCCATTTCGAATATCCGTACCCCATCGAGGATCGTGCCGTGAGCCAACCGAGAAGTTCCTATGCCGTCGGCACCGGCCTGTTCATCGTGCTGGGCTTTGCCGCGCTGGCTTATCTGGCCACCCAGACCAGCTCGGTGGCCAACGTGCGCCAGGGCGACAGCTACATCGTCGACACCCAGTTCACCAACATCGGCCAGCTCAAGGAGCGCGCGCCGGTGAAGATCGCCGGCGTTCGGGTCGGTCAGGTGAAGTCGATCACCTTGACGCCGGGCCACGAGGTGGCCGAAGTGAAGCTGTCGATCGACAAGACTTACGACAAGATTCCGCAGGATTCGGTGGCGACCATCTTCACCAGCGGCCTGCTCGGCGACCAGTACGTGGGCATCCAGTACGGCAGCGCAAAGCAGATGGTGGCGGCCGGAGGCACGCTGTCGCGGACCAAGTCGACCGAGCCGCTGGAAGAAATGCTGGGCAAGTTCTTCGGTGCGGGCAGCGTGGTCGACAATGTCGGCGGCAGCTATACGGTGAGGGCGGACTTCAGCAACGTGGGTTCGCTCTCGGCCGGTGCGCCGGTGAAGATGGCCGGCGTGGTGATCGGCAGCGTGCAGTCGGTGCATGCCGATCCGGTCAAGTTGAATGCGCAGGTCGTGCTGGCGATCGATAAACGCTACAACGCGATTCCGGACGATTCCTCCGCCGCGGTGTTCACCAGCGGTTTGATCGGCACCCAGTATGTTGCGATCCAGCCCGGCGGCTCGCCTGACGCGCTCAAGGACGGCGACGAGATGATCCTGACCCAGTCCGCGATGCAGCTGGAGGATCTGATCGGCAAGTTCCTGGTCAACGGTTCGCCCAACGACAAGAAAGACGCCGGCAACGGCAAACCATCCGATACCCCCGCCGGCAAACATTGAGCCGGTTCTGTTTGCTGAAGGAGTTATTCATGTTGCGCAGACTGGCACTGGCCACCGCCCTCGCGTTCGGCACTGTCGTAGCCGCCCCTGCATTCGCCCAGGCGGCCGCCGCGCCGGCCACGGCCGGACAGGCCCAGACACCCGTACAGATCGTGCAGGGCATTGCCGATCAGCTGGCATCGGCGATCGAGGGGCATCGTGACGAGCTGAAGCACAATCAGGAAAAACTGATCAACATCATCGACGAAGTGTTCCTGCCGCACTTCGACATCGACTATGCCTCGATCCTGGTGCTCGGCCAGCATGCCCGCGAAGCCACCCCGGAGCAGCGCGAGCGCTTCGCCAAGGCGTTCTACAATTCGATCACGCACCGCTATGCCGAGGGTCTGCTCAATTATTCCCGCGGCCGGGTCAAGGTGCTGCCGTTCAATGGCGACCTCAACGACAAACGCACCATGGTGCGTACCCAGGTGGTGCTGGACGACGGCAAGCTGGTGTCGATCGACTACGCGTTCCGCAAGAGTCGCAGCGGCGACTGGAAGGCCTACGACGTGGTCATCGAAGGTATTTCCTACGTCACCAACTACCGCAACCAGGTGGATGCCGAGATCCGCAAGGTCGGCATCGAGCAGTTGATCAAGAACCTCGAAACCCAGGGCGAACAGGCGCTGGAGACGATGGCCAAGGACAACAAGGACGCGAAGTGAGCGTCGCCGCCGAGCCCCGGTTCCTACTGGATACCGGCACACCGGGGACGCTCGGCGTGAGCGGCGTGTTGAGTTTCGATACGGCGGCAGCGGCGTTGCGGGCGATCCAGTCCGCGTTAGCCACGGGCAGCGTGGCGCGGCTCGACCTGACGGGTATCCGCCAGAGCGACAGCGCCGGTCTTGCCTGCGTGCTGGCCGTCGCGGCCGAAGCCCGTCGGCGCGGACAGGCCTTGCAAGTCGTCCAGATGCCGGCCGGCATGCGGGTGCTGGCGCAGGTCTGCGAGGTCGAACCTCTGCTCGCCTGATCCTTCATCGGCCAGGCCGCAACAACAGAAAGGGGCCATATGGCCCCTTTCTTGTGTCACGGCATCAGTGAAGGCATCAGTGCGATTGCGGCTGGTTGGTCGTCTTGTCCGGATGCTTGTTTTCCCACTGGTGCTGCTGATCCAGCAGCTCGTCGGGATCGAAATTCTTGTCGTCCAGGCCCTGCATCTGCTGGATGAGCTCGGCCGGCGGGTTGCCGTCGTAGATCGCGTACAGGCGCTGTTGCCGGTACGCATCGCGAAGGAACACGTAAGGATCGTAAGCGGACTTCAGGAAGCTCTCCGCGTCGATTGCGCGCGAACGCAAGGTCACCAGATACATCGCCTGCGGCAGATACTCCAGGCCGTTGTAATCATGGTTGCTGGCATACAGGCTCAATGGATCGAAGAAGTAGCTGTCGACCGGCAGGTGCCAGATATCGCGGGCGGTGCTGGGGCCGAAGAACGGTAACATCAGGAAATCGCCTTCGGGTGCGCCCCAGCGTGCCAGGGTAATGCCGAAGTCGTTGTCTTCCAGCGGCAGTCCGAGCTGGCTGGCCGGATCGAAGAAGCCGCCGATGCCCAGGGTCAGGTTGACCAGGAACCGGCTCGTGCTCTGCAGCGCCTGCTTCGGACGTGCCTGCAGCAGGTCGTTGGCGACCGTGATCGGCATCCGGATGTTGGTGAAGAAATCGCTGAACGAGCGACGCAGCGGGGGCGTGGTCACCTTGCGGTAGCCGACCGCGACCGGGCGGACCACCGCCTTGTCCACCGCGTCGTTGAATTTGTAGGCGCCCCGGTTGTATTTCTCCAGCGGGTCGTCGGTGCGTGGCTTGGCGATCGTGCAGCCTGCCAGCAGGGCGACCGCGAGCACGGGCAACCATCGGCTCAGTGAGGGAAGTCGAAACAGTGAGGGCATGGGTGCGGGGGATTCGCGTCGAAGGGCGGTATAAGTGTACCGTCTGGTTTTATATCTTGCACGGCTTTCCGTGTGCTTTCGCCGTCGGGAACGCGAGATCCATTCAACGCAGGCGGCGCGATGCGGTGACGATCCGAGCGCAGCCCGCCATGATACGCGTTGCCCGCATTGCCAGCAAAGCACCCGCTGGCTACACTGTCAGACCATATAAGTCATTTTTTTCTTTAAGGATTTCGCATGGCACGTATTACCGTGGAAGACTGCCTAGAGGTGGTCGATAACCGTTTCGAACTGGTGCTGATGGCAACCAAGCGCGCGCGCCAGCTGGAGAAGGGCGCCGAGCCGGCAGTCAATCCCGATCACGACAAGCCGACCGTGCTGGCACTGCGCGAGATCGCGGCCCGCCGCATCGACCAGGCCACGATCGATCAGATCGACAAGGCCGAGCGCGAGCGCGCCGAGCGCGAAGCGCTGGAGTGGGCCGCGGCCGAGGTCGATGACGATCTGTCCAAGGGCGGCGACGACTGATGGACGACGGCTGCTGTAGAACGCGCGACTGCTGCACCGGCTGGCCCGGTGCGATGGCCTGCGCGCGTCCGGCAGCCACGTGCCATAGCCGCATCGGTGACGAGGTGGGCGCCTGAGCTGGCGCCAATTCCGATGACAGCGGCGACCCATTCCGCGTCGGTCGATCCATCCGCGTTGCCGCCGTATGTGCTGGCACTGAAAGAACGCATTGCCTACTTGCCCGACGCGCAGGTCGAGCGCGTGCTGCGAGCCTTCCAGATCGGCGCGCAGGCGCATGCCGGCCAGGAGCGCAAGAGCGGCGAACCGTACATCACCCATCCGGTGGCGGTGGCGGGGATCCTGGCCGAACTGGGGCTGGATGCCGAAACGATCATTGCGGCGATCCTGCACGACACCCTGGAAGATACCGAGCTCAGCCGCGAAGCGCTGGCCGCCGAGTTCGGCGAGGTGGTGGCCGAGCTGGTCGATGGCGTCACCAAGCTGGACAAGATGCGCTTCGGCAGTCGCCAGGAAGCCGATGCGGAGAGTTTCCGCAAGATGCTGCTGGCGATGGCGCGCGACCTGCGCGTGATCCTGATCAAGCTGGCCGACCGCCTGCACAACATGCGCACGCTCGGCGCCAAGGATGCCGCCTCGCGCCGCCGTATCGCGCGCGAAACGCTGGAAATCTTCGCGCCGATCGCGCAGCGGCTGGGCATGAACAAATTCAAGGCGGAGCTGCAGGACCTGGGCTTTCGGGCGCTCTACCCCGATCGCTACCGGGTGATCAGCGAGCGCATCCGCGCGGCAATCGGCAACCGTCGCGAGGCGATGGGCAAGATCGAGGCGGCGCTGTCGGCGCGACTCAATGCCGATCATCTGCAGAACCGTGTGGTCGGCCGCATCAAATCGCCGTGGAGCATCTATTCAAAGATGCACGGCGAGCACAAGAGTTTCGCCCAGTTGATGGATGTCTACGGTTTTCGCGTGGTCGTCGACAGCGCGATGAGCTGTTACATGGCGCTGGGCGTCGTGCACGCGCTGTACAAGCCGGTGGACAAGCGCTTCAAGGATTTCATCGCGATTCCGAAGGCGAACGGCTACCAGTCGCTGCATACCGTATTGCTGGGGCCGTTCGGCGCGCCGATCGAGGTGCAGATCCGCACCGCCGAGATGGAGTCGGTGGCCGAAAGCGGCGTCGCCGCGCATTGGGCGTACAAGACCGAAAGCGGCCCGGCCAACAGTGCGCAGGCGCGCGCGCGCGAATGGCTGTCGTCGCTGGCGGACAGTTCGGCGCACACCGTCTCGTCGTCGGAGTTCATCGAGAACGTCAAGATCGACCTGTTCCCGGACGAGGTCTACCTGTTCACTCCGCGCGGCCACATCCTGTCGCTGCCGCGCAATGCCACCGCGCTGGACTTCGCCTACGCCGTGCATACCGACGTCGGCGACCATGCGGTGGCGGCGCGGGTGGACAAGAAACTGCTGCCGCTGCGCACGCGGCTGGAGTCGGGCCAGCTGGTGGAGATCATCACCGCGCCATCGGCGGTGCCGAATCCGGCGTGGCTCGAAGTGGTGGTCACCGGCAAGGCGCGTATCGCGATCCGGCAGTACCTGAAACACCTGCAGCACGAGGACGCGGTCGACTTCGGCCACCGCATGCTCGACCGCGCGCTGGACGCACAGGGCAGCAGCCTGGACGGCATCCCTGCCGCCGTGCTGGATCGATTCCTGGAAACCTCCAAGCTCAAGCGGCTGGAGGAGCTGTTGTCCGATATCGCGCTGGGCAATCGCATGCCCGACGTGGTCGCCAGCCAGCTGCTGGCGTCGCGCGGCAAGAAGGCCGGCGGCAAGCGGCAGGCGTCGCCGCATGCGCACGAGAAGATCCGCATTACCGGTGCCGAGCGCGGCGTACTCAGTTTCGCCAACTGCTGCCATCCGCTGCCGGGCGACGACATCATCGGTTACCTGTCGTCGGGCAAGGGCATCGTGGTCCATCGCGAGGAATGCCCCAATGTCGCCGAGCTGCGCAAGTCGCCGGAGCGCTGCGTGGCGATCGAGTGGGACCGCGACGTGCAGGGCGACTACCGGGCGGAGCTGCGCATCGAAGTGATCAACCGCCCCGGCGTGCTGGCCACCGTGGCCGCGGCGATCGCCGCCGCCGACTCGAACATCGACAATGTGGAATACGTCGAGCGCGACGCCGCCGCCGCCACTCTGCTGTTCGCGATGGAAGTGAAGAACCGCAAGCACCTGGCTGACGTGATCCGTCGCGTGCGCCGTACCGGCGTGGTCAGCGGGGCGCACCGATATCCGCTGTAGGAGCGCACCCTGTGCGCGAAAAGGTTTGGCGTAGCCGCTCCGTCGGCTTTTCGCGCACAGGGTGCGCTCCTACAATCATGTCTTTCCCCGTGCGAGGTTTCCCCATGTCCCGCAACATCATCGCCACCGAACTGGCGCCGGCCGCGATCGGCCCGTATTCGCAGGCTGTGCGCGCCGGCAATACCGTGTATTTCTCCGGGCAGATTCCGCTCGATCCGGTCACCGCGTCGATGGTCGACGGCGACATCACGATGCAGGCGCGGCGGGTGTTCGACAACCTCACCGCGGTGGCGCAGGCCGCCGGCGGTTCGCTGGCGCAGATCGTGCGCGTTGGCATCTATGTCACCGATCTGGCCAATTTCGCGGCCGTCAATGCGGTGATGGCGGAATACTTCCAGCCGCCTTATCCGGCGCGCTCGACCATCGAGGTGTCGGGGTTGCCGAAGGCGGCACAGGTCGAAGTGGACGCGGTGATGGTGCTGCCGTGACCGGGATGATCTGATTTTCCGCGCGGCCCGCACCGACGGCCGGCGTCGGTATCCGGCTTACGATGCGAGACGATGCTCGGTTAGGCTTGCACGTCATGGCCGCCCGCACCGTTCGTCCTGCTCCCTCCGCTGATACCGACCCGGGCATGGCACCGGTCGGTGCGCTGCCCGGTGTCGGCCCCGCTTTGGTCGCGGCACTGGCGCGGCTGGGCCTGGAACGGGTGCAGGACCTGTGGTTTCACCTGCCACTGCGCTACGAGGACAAGACCCGGGTCACCGCCATCGCCGATTTGCGCGTCGGCGAACGGGCGCAGGTCGAGGGCGTGGTAGAGGCGGTCGAACGCGGCTTTCGCTATCGCCCGCAGTTGAAGGTAGCGATCGGAGACGTCAGCCGGCAGACCTTGTTGCTGCGTTTTTTCCATTTCAACCGGGTGCAGGCCGAACAGCTGTCGCCAGGCACCCGTCTGCTTTGCTACGGCGAGGTGCGGCATGGAGCGCAAGGGCTGGAAATGGTGCATCCCACCTACCAGCGTCTGGGTGCCGACGAGACGGTCAATGTCGACGAGTTGCTCAGCCCGGTGTATCCGACCACCGAAGGGCTGGGCCAGAAGCGGCTGGCGGGCGCGATCGGCAAGGCGATGGCGCTGCTGCCGCCGGCCGAACGGCTGGAGCTGATTCCGCCCGAACTGTGCGCCGAGCACGGCCTCACCTCATTGCGTGACGCGCTGCTGTATGTGCATCGGCCGCCACCGGACGCGCATCTGGGGCAGCTCATGCTGGGCCGGCATCCGGCGCAACAGCGGCTGGCGTTCGAGGAGCTGCTGACCCAGCATCTGAGCCTGAAGCGCATGCGCGCCGCGGTGCGTCGCCGGCATGCGCCGAAGCTGGGCGGCGATGGCGGCTTGCGCGCGCGATTGCTGGGCGGACTGCCATTCCAGCTGACCGCGGCCCAGCAGCGCGTCAGTGCAGAAGTGGCTCGGGACCTGGCGCAGGCCAAGCCGATGCTGCGGCTGGTGCAGGGCGATGTTGGCAGCGGCAAGACGGTGGTCGCCGCGCTGGCCGCGCTGGCCGCGGTGGAAGCAGGCCATCAGGTGGCCTTGATGGCGCCGACCGAGCTGCTCGCCGAGCAGCATCTGCACAATTTCCGGCATTGGCTCTGCCCGCTCGGCATCGAGGTGGCATGGTTGGCCGGCAAGGTGACTGGCAACGCGCGCAAGTTGGCGCTGGAGCGGGTCGCCGCCGAGGCGGCGGTGGTGATCGGCACGCATGCGTTGATGCAGGAAGGGGTGGCGTTTGCGCGGCTCGGGCTGGTGATCGTCGACGAACAGCATCGCTTCGGCGTGCAGCAGCGGCTCGCCTTGCGCGACAAGGGTAAGGATGGCCAGCTGGTGCCGCATCAGCTGGTACTGACCGCCACGCCGATCCCGCGCACGCTGGCGATGAGCGCGTACGCCGATCTGGATGTCTCCTCGATCGACGAGCTGCCGCCGGGCCGCACGCCGGTGCAGACCATCGCGATCTCGAATGCACGGCGGCTGGAGGTGATCGAGCGCATCCACGCGGCCTGCGCCGAGGGACGCCAGGCATATTGGGTGTGCACGCTGATCGAGGAATCCGAACAGCTGCGCGCGCAGGCGGCCGAAGTGGCGCACGCCGAACTGTCCGCCGCGTTGAGCGGATTCCGGATCGGCCTGATTCACGGCCGCATGAAACCCAAGGAGAAGCAGGCGGTGATGGACGCGTTCAAGGCCGGCGAACTGGCCGTGCTGGTGGCGACCACGGTGATCGAGGTCGGGGTGGACGTGCCCAGGGCCAGCCTGATGGTGATCGAGAACAGCGAGCGGCTCGGCCTGGCCCAGCTGCATCAGCTGCGCGGCCGGGTCGGCCGCGGCGCGCTAGCTTCCAATTGCGTGCTGCTGTATCAGCCGCCGCTGGGCCAGCTGGCGCGCGAGCGGCTGCAGGTGATGCGCGACACCAACGACGGTTTCCGCATCGCCGAAAAGGACCTGGAGCTGCGCGGTCCCGGCGAAGTGCTAGGTACCCGCCAGACCGGCCAGCTCAGTTTCCGCATCGCCGACCTGACCCGCGACGCGCATCTGCTGCCGGCGGTGCAACAGGTCGGCGAACACATGTTGAAGGAACATCCGCGGCAGACCGAGCAGTTGATCGAGCGCTGGATCGGCGGCGCCGCGCGCTTCGTGCATGCGTGAGGCACGGCTATCCGCCATGTCCGTTCCGCTAAGCTAGTCCATTGCACCGAGCCGACCTCTATTTCATGAGCAAACCGCAACTCCTGATCGATACCGATCCCGGCGTGGACGACGCGCTGGCGATCCTGATGGCGCATGCGCATGCCGACATCGCCGGCCTGAGCATCGCCGCCGGCAACGTGGGACTCGACCATACCGTGCGCAATGCGCGTGTCTTGCTCGATCTGCTGGGCAGCACGGCGCCGGTGTTCGCCGGGTGTGCCACGCCGCTGGTGCGTGCGGCGGAGGAGGACGCCGCATTCGTGCATGGCACGGACGGTTTCGGCGATATCGGTTTTCCGGAACCGAAGGCTACGCTGTCGGCCGAGTCGGCAGCACTGGCCTTGCTGCGGCTGACCCGCGAGCGTCCTGGCAAACTCACACTGGTGGCGCTGGCGCCATTGACCAACCTGGCGCTGGCGCTGCGGCTGGACCCCAGCTTGCCCGAGCGGGTCGCGCGGCTGGTCGTGATGGGCGGTGCGGTGACCGGCCATGGCAACACCGGCAGGGTGCCGGCCGAGTTCAATATCGGTTTCGACCCGGAGGCGGCGCACGTGGTATTCGAAGCGTTCCCTTCATTCGACCTGGTCGACTGGGAGGCGACCTTGCGGCATGCCTTCGACGATGCCGAATTCGATGGCTGGCTGGCGGCCGGCGACCGGCGCGCGGACTTCTTCGGAAGGGTCGTCGCGACGGCGCGCCAGTACAACGCGAAGCGCGATCGCCGTGGCTTGATCGCTGCCGACGCGTTGGCGATGGCGGTGGCGATCGATCCGGCTATCGTCACCCGCCGGGAGACGCGTGCGGTGGCGGTGGAGCTGGACGGCCGGTTGACTCGCGGCGCCACGGTGGTCGACTGGGCCGCGCGGCTGGGCCGTCCGGCACAGGCGAATATCGTGCTGGAAGTGGATCATGCACGCTTTTCCGCCATGGTACGGCGCGCCCTGGGTGCGCAAGGCTGAAGCGCGTGTGGGCTCGCGCTGGCACTCCGGTCCGGCGTTTGAATGAGCGCAGGCTTGCGGCGGCGGTCAATTTCTCGTTACAATGCCGCTCTTTTCACCACCGCTTTAGAGCCTGTCATGAAGCCTGCTATCCATCCGAAC
The DNA here is from genome assembly GCF_042657005.1 of Rhodanobacter terrae. Taxonomy (NCBI): domain Bacteria; kingdom Pseudomonadati; phylum Pseudomonadota; class Gammaproteobacteria; order Lysobacterales; family Rhodanobacteraceae; genus Rhodanobacter; species Rhodanobacter terrae. Next base: position 72,374 of record NZ_JBHSNG010000010.1, on the reverse strand, counting down.
TATAACCCGGTGGTGTTCCAGGACCTGTCGTCCGACTTCTCGTTCCTGACCAAGTCGACCATGTCCAGCAAGGAAACCATCAAGTGGGAAGACGGCAATGAGTACCCGCTGATCAAGGTGGATATCTCCAGCCATTCGCACCCGTTCTACACCGGCAAGCAGAAGTCGCTGGACGTGGGTGGCCGCGTCGACAAGTTCCGCCGCCGCTATGCGGGCACGGTCAAAGAGTAAGCGACGCTCTCGACCGGTGCGTCGTGCCGGTCGACCAGGGTGCCGATTCGAAGATCCGGAATCGAAAGCGCGGGGCAAGTGCAGACTTGCCCCGCGCTTTTTCGTGCCCGGGATTCGACCATTCGCCATCGAATGTGGATGGAGCCTTGTGCGATAATGGGCGGTGAGCTGACGCCATGGCGTCCGTCGCATCGCATGTTGCTTTCCCCAATGTTCGGTGCCAGACATTCCCTCGCCGGGCGGCGCCGTTATGGCGGTCGCCGCCTGGCGACGACCCACATGTAAGGAGGTTTCCGTGTCCGAATCCAAGATCGTCAAGCTGGTGGATGAGTCGAGCAACCGCAGCAGCGAGCTGCCGCTGATCAGCGGCACGCTCGGCCCCGCATGCATCGACATCGGCACGCTGTACAAGGACACCGGTCACTTCACCTACGACCCGGGTTACGGCAGCACCGCCAGCACCAAGAGCGCGATCACCTATATCGACGGCGACCAGGGCGTGCTGCTGTATCGCGGCTACCCGATCGAGCAGCTGGCGCAGAAGTCCGGCTTCCTCGAGGTGTCCTACCTGCTGCTCAACGGCGAGTTGCCGAACAAGGCGCAGTTCGAGGGTTTCGAGCACGACATCACGCATCACACGATGATGCACGAGGCGCAGAAGAACTTCTTCCATGGCTTCCACCATGACGCGCATCCGATGGCGATGCTTGCCGCGGCGGTCGCCTCGTTGTCGGCGTTCTACCACGACGACCTCAACGTGGATGACCCGGCCGACCGCAAGCTGGCCGCGATCCGCCTGATCGCCAAGATGCCGACGATCGCCGCCGCCTGCTACCGCTATTCGATCGGCTGGCCGATGCGCTATCCGCGCAACAACCTGGAGTACGTCGACCGCTTCCTGCACATGATGTTCGAGGTGCCGAGCGAGCCGCTGCAGATGAACCCTGTCGCCGCCAGGGCGCTGGATCTGCTGTTCATCCTGCACGCCGACCACGAGCAGAACGCGTCTACCTCGACCGTGCGCCTGGTCGGATCGACCGGCGCCAATCCGTACGCGTCGATCGCCGCCGGCATCACCGCTCTGTGGGGCCCGGCGCATGGCGGCGCCAACGAGGCCGTGCTCAAGCAGCTCAAGGAAATCGGTACGCCGGACAAGGTCGAGACCGCGGTCAAGCGCGCCAAGGACAAGAACGACAGCTTCCGCCTGATGGGCTTCGGTCATCGCGTGTACAAGAATTTCGATCCGCGCGCGAAGATCATCCGCGAGATGTGCCACAAGGTGCTGGCCGAGCTGGGTGTCAACGATCCGCTGCTCGACGTGGCGATGAAGCTGGAAGAGGCGGCGCTGAAGGACGATTACTTCGTCGAGCGCAAGCTGTACCCGAACGTCGATTTCTACTCCGGCATCATCTACAAGGCGCTGGGCATTCCGACCGAGATGTTCACCGTGATGTTCGCGATCGCACGCACCTCCGGCTGGATCGCGCACTGGATCGAGCAGCACGAAACGCCCGGATCGCGGATCGGTCGCCCGCGCCAGATCTATACCGGCGCCGACGTGCGCGACTACGTGCCGACCGCCAAGCGCTGACCCGGCACCACGACGCGTCCGACAGCAAAACGCCCCGCCCTGGACCGGGGCGTTTGCCTTTGCGACGGGGTGGCGGGCTGATCCGGTTCAGCGCAACGCGGCGCTCAGTCGCTGATCGAAGTCTTCGCCGGAGCTCTCGTCTAGCAGGATTTCCACCTGGGCCAGCGTGGCGCGGCGCATCGGCCGATCGTCGGTCCGGTTGAGCGGCGCCTGGCGCAGCGCGTCTCGCGGCAGCACGGTGAGATCGAACGGCAGCTCGTCGGCGGCAAACAGCAGGACCGGATACTCGGGCTGATCGTCGCGGCTGTTGCGCAGCCGACGGGTCTGCGTCTCGAACGGTACGCCGTGATCGTGCAGATAAAGCGTGACCGCGTCGGGGTCGTCGCTGAACACATGCAGGCATACCGCGGAGTGCGCATCGGCGGTGCCTTCCAGCACGGCACCGACCAGGCGCGGCTCGAACGCGGCGAGAAAGCGCATCGCCTCGACCGCAGCCTCGCGTCGTTGCCGCAACAACTGCGGCTGGCTGTCGGCGAGAAACAGGCGCTGGTGTTCACGCAGCGCCTGCTGGATCTCCAGATTGCGCGGCAACGCCTGCGTTTCGAGGATGCCCAGTCGCTCGGCCGCCTTCAGCTTGGCATGGTGAAAGTCGCGGATGCCGTGCTCGCTCATCAGGCGTGCGGCTTCCTGGGCGATGCGCATGCGATTGCGCTGCAACCGGTCATGCGCGTGGATGCGGTGATGTTCGCCTCGAGACATGGCGCGCTCCTCATCGATCGGTGGATGGCAGCGAGGGTGGAGGCCGCAGTGCCCGGACCGCCTCGCTGGTTCAGAAGATGTCGTAGGCGTGCTGCTGATCCTGCTCCTTCTGCTGGGCGGCCTGACTGCGTAGCCGGTCGACATCTTCCACCTTGAAGATTTCGTTCATGCTGTCCGGATCATCGGGGGTGGTAGGCAGCCCGTTCTGGCGATTGATCAGTACCGTACTGATTCCCGGCGGCATCGGCAACGTGCTTGGCGGCAGGCCCTTCAGAGCCGCGCCCATGTAATCCATCCAGATCGGAAGCGCCGCCTTGGCGCCAAACTCGCCCTGGCCCAGCGAGGTGTAGTCGTCGAAACCGACCCAGACCGCGGTCGAAAGGTCGCCGTTGAAACCGACGAACCAGGCGTCGCGATGATCGTTGGTCGAGCCGGTCTTGCCGGCGAGGTCGTCGCGACCCAGCGCCTTGGCGGCGAAACCGGTGCCGCGCAGGATCACGTCCTTCATCAGCGAGGTGACCAGGTAGTCGTTGCGCGCCTCGATCACCAGCGGGGCGAGTACCGGCGGATGCGCGTCGTCGCCATGCACGTCGGCCGGCAGGACGGCTTCGCCGATGCCGTCGACGCTGCCGGAGCTTGCCGGCGCGCTGGCGCCGGTCAGGTTGTTGGCCGGCGTCGACAGCATATTGGCGGGCGGCGGGCCGGGCGGACGCGAATCGAGCAAGCGTTCCTGGCAGCTGCGGCAGGCGCGCGCGGGATTCGCCACGTAGACGGGCTTGCCGCTGCGATCGTCGATCTCGTGGATGAAATACGGCGTGACCAGGTAGCCGCCATTGGCGAACACCGCATAGCCGCGGGCCATGCTCATCGGCGACACCGACGCAGTGCCCAGCGCCATCGACAAGTTGGCCGGGATCGCATCGAGCGAGAAGCCGAAGCGGGTGGCGTACTCGCGCGCATAGCGCACACCGATCGCGTCGAGCAGGCGCACCGAAACCAGGTTCTTCGATTGCACGAGTGCTTCGCGCAGGCGCATCGGGCCGGCGAATTTGTTGTCGTCGTTGGACGGCGTCCACAAGCCATTCGGCTTCGACGGATCGGGCAGCGCCAGTGGCGCGTCGTTGATGATCGAGGAAGGCGTGAAGCCGCGCTCGAAGGCGGCCGAGTACAGGTACGGCTTGAAGCTCGAACCGGGCTGGCGTGCCGCCATCACCGCGCGGTTGAACTTGCTGCGCACGAAGTTGAAGCCGCCGACCAGCGCCTGGATCGCGCCGTCTTCCGGATTGATCGAGGTCAGTGCCGCCTGCGCGGCCGGAATCTGCGCAAGCTGCCACTCGCCCTTTTCGTCGCGCGCAAGCCGGATGATGTCGCCGCGCTTGAGCACGCTGCTGACGCTGGTTGGCGCGGCGCCGACGCGGTCGTCGCCGACATGCGGGCGCGCCCAGCTCATCGCAGCCAGGTCGAGGATCACGTTTTCGTGGCTGGGCAGGTAGATCGTCGCCTGTTTGGCATCGCTGGCGATGACAAGTCCGGGCAGCAAGCCGGAAACATTGTTGTAGCTGGACAGCAGGTTGTCGTAATCCGCCGCCCTGGCATCCGCCGGCAGTTCCTGATGGGCTTCCGGGCCGCGCCAGCCATGCCGGTGATCGTAGGTGATCAGGCCGTCGCGCAAGGCTTCCACAGCCATCTGCTGGTTCTTGCTCTGCAACGTGGTCTTGACCACATAGCCTTCGGTGAGCGCGTCGTTGCCGAACCGGTCGAGTACCTGCCGTCGCACCATCTCCGCCAGATAGGGCGCATCCACTTCGATCGGCTGTTCGTGCGGATAGGCGCGGTTCGGCTCGGCAATGGCCTGCTCGTACATCGCCTTGGTGATGTAGTTGTGCCGCAGCATTTCGCTCAGCACCCAGTTACGGCGGGCGATCCCGCGCTTAGGGTTGTTGATCGGGTTGACCATCGAAGGCAACTGGAAGGTCGAGGCGATCATGGCGCATTCGGCCACGGTCAGCTGGTCCAGCGTCTTGCCGTAGTAATACTCCGCCGCGGCGGCCACGCCGTACGAGCGGTGGCCGAGGAACATCTTGTTGAGATACAGCTCGAGGATCTGATCCTTGCTGAGTTCATGCTCGATGCGCAGCGCGATGAATATCTCGGTGATCTTGCGCGAGTACAGCTTCTCCGGGCTCAGGAAAATGTTGCGCGCCACTTGCTGGGTGATCGTCGAGCCACCGGGACCCTTGTCGCCGCCCGTCGCTATGACGTGCCAGCCGGCGCGGGCGATGCCACGCCAGTCCACCCCGGGATGGTGGTAGAAATCCGCGTCCTCGGCCGACAGCACCGCGTGCTTGAGCCGGTCCGGCACGTTCTCGATGGCCACCGGAATGCGCCGCGTCTCGCCGAAGCTGGCGATCAGCTTGCCGTCGGCGCTCAGGACGCGCAGCGGCACCTGCATGTGGTAGTCCTTCAGGTCCGCCACCGAGGGGAGTCTGGGGGCCATCAGCCAGTACGCCACGCTAACTGCGACAACTGCCAGGAGCAAACCGGAAAAGGCCAGGATCAATGCCCAGCGCAACAAACGCTTGAAAATTCGCATGGTGTGGGGATAGCGAGACCTGAGTCAAAACATGGCAGAGTATAGATGTAGCAGTATTCGGCACATGCGGCAGGGTTGGCCAAAGCAAGGGTCGCGCCACTTGAGGTGATTCCGCAATTGTGTTGGACATCACGTCAATTACTTGAGAAAGTTCCTGTAGACCGTTGCCATTACATTAATTTTTCGATTTAATGCCATTGCGCACCCCGCCAGGATTCTGGCTACGGGCGTCAGCGGCAAGGGGGAAACACCGTGGGGCTCTTTACACCCAAGAAGCCGGCGCTGATTGGTGTCGACATCAGTTCGACTGCCGTCAAGCTGCTGCAGCTAAGCCAAGTGGGCGGCCGCTATCGCGTCGAGCATTACGCGGTCGAGCCGCTGCCACCCAATGCCGTGGTCGAAAAGAACATCGTCGAGGTCGAGGCGGTGGGCGAGGCGATCCGCCGCGCGCTGGCGCGTTCCGGCTCCAAGCTCAAGCACGGAGCCGCGGCGGTGGCCGGATCGGCCGTGATCACCCGCATCATTCCGATGACCGGCGATCTTTCCGACGACGACTTGGAAGGCCAGATCCAGGTCGAGGCGAACCAGTACATTCCCTACCCGATCGACGAAGTCAGCCTCGACTACGAGGTGATCGGTCCGGTACGTGACAACCCCGACATGAATAACGTGCTGCTGGCGGCTTCGCGTACCGAGAACGTCGACATGCGCGTGGCGGCGCTGGATCTGGGCGGCATCACCGCCAGCGTGATCGACGTCGAGGCCTTCGCGATGGAGAACGCGTTCGCGATGGTCGCCGACCAGCTCAACGTCAGCCGCGATGCGCTGGTCGCCGTGGTCGACATCGGCGCCACCATGACCACCCTGTCGGTGCTGCGCAATCAGCGCACCATCTATTCGCGCGAGCAGGTTTTCGGCGGCAAGCAATTGACCGATGAAATCATGCGCCGCTTCGGGCTTTCCTATGAGGAAGCCGGCCGCGCCAAGCGCAAAGGCGGCCTGCCCGAGTCCTACGAGACCGAGGCGCTGGAGCCGTTCAAGGAATCGCTGATCCAGCAGATCAGCCGGCTGCTGCAGTTCTTCTTTGCCGGTAGCGAATACAGCAAGGTCGATCAGGTGGTGCTGGCCGGTGGTTGCGCCTCGATCGAAGGATTGGGCCCGATGCTGGAAGAACAGCTCGGGGTGCCCTGTGTCGTCGCCAATCCGCTGGCCCGCATGTCGTTGTCGCCGCGGGTGCAGGCGCAGTCGCTGGCGCAGGATGCTCCGGCCCTGATGATCGCGGTCGGCCTCGCCCTGAGGAGCTTCGACTGATGGCACACGTCAACCTACTTCCGTGGCGCGCCGAACGGCGCAAGCAACGCGAGCGAGAGTTCTACATGCAGCTGGTCGCCGCCTTCGTGGTGGCGCTGGGCGTGCTGCTGCTGTGGATATTCTGGATGGATCAGCGCATCGACAACCAGAACGAGCGCAACGCGTATCTGCAGACCGAAATCAAGCAACTCGACGTGCGCATCGCCAAGATCAAGGACCTAGAAAAAGTGCGTGAGCATCTGCTGGCGCGCAAGCAGATCATCGAGCAATTGCAGGCGGACCGCTCGCAGATGGTGCACCTGTTCGACGAACTGGTGAAGACGATTCCTTCCAGCGCGCGCCTGACCGGGCTGAAACAGAACGGGCAGTCCATGTCGCTCGATGGCGTGGCGCAGTCCAACGCCAGCGTCGCCGAATACATGCGCAATGTCGAAAGCTCGCCGTGGATGGGTCATACCGACCTGCGCAAGACTGAAAACACCCATGATGCCACCCGCATGCCGTACACCTTCGGGCTGGACGTGACGCTGAGCCGACCCAAGACGGCGGACGAGGCCGACGCCGGCAAGGTGCCGGTGCTGCCCGCCGGTACCGGTTCCAGCGCGCCGCCGGCAGGGGCTGCCTCCGCAACGTCCGCCAGCGCCGCCAAGGCAATGACCGCCGTACCCGCGAAGCCCGCCGATGCAGCAGCGAAACGGGCCGCGCCGGGAGGCAAGCCGGTAAGTGCGTCAGCTGCCACGGTAGGAACCAAGCCATGAAGTTCCTCGACGATATCCGCAACCTCGACCGCAACAACGTCGGCGGCTGGCCGCAGTCGGTCAAGGTGTTTTTCACCGGGCTGCTGTGCGCCGTGGTACTGCTGATCGGCTGGTATTTCTTTGTCAGCGGCCAGCAGGACACCTTGACGACGCTGGCCGGCAAAGAGGACCAGCTCAAGCAGGAGTTCTCGACCAAGCAGGCCAAGTCGGTCAATCTGGAAGCGCTGCAACAGCAGCTCGACGAGATGCAGGACATGCTGCGCCAGCTGCTGCGCCAGCTGCCCAGCAAGACCGAGATGCCCGAGTTGCTGGTCGACATTTCGCAGACCGCGCAGTCGGCGGGACTGGAAAGCGACCTGTTTCAGCCGGGTCCGGAAACTCCGAAGGATTTCTACGCGGAGAAGCCGATCACGCTGCGCATGACCGGTACGTATCACCAGTTCGGTACCTTCATCAGCGGCGTGGCTTCGCTGCCGCGGGTGGTGATCCTGACCTTGCACGACGTCTCGCTGACTCCAAAAACGCCAAGCAAGAACGGCACTGCGAGCGGGCAACTCGTGCTGCAGGGCACCGTGAAGACTTACCGCTACCTGGACGAAGAAGAAAGCGCAGCGGCAACAGCCGGTGGCAAAGGCAAGGCGAGGGGAGCGAAATGATGAACAAGTTTGCTCCCGTCAAACCGGCATCCATGGCGCGGATCCTGCTGATGCTGGGTGTCGCACTGGTGCTTGGCGGTTGTACCCGGGGTATGTCGGACCTGCGCGACTGGGTTGCGCAGGAAAAGGCCAAGAAGGGCGCGCCGATCCAGGCGCTGCCGGTGATCAAGACCTTCGAGACGTTCAAGTACGACGATCAGGATCGACGCGATCCCTTCAGTCCGAGTACGGCCGAGCTGCAGACCAATACCGCGACCAGTGGTCCGCGGCCGGACGCCAATCGCGCCAAGCAACCCCTGGAGATGTTCGCACTGGACAGCCTCAAGATGGTCGGCACGGTCGGCGTCGGCGCGAACATGGAGGTGTTGATCAAAGACCCGGGTGGCGTGATCCATCGCGTCCATGTCAACGAATACATGGGGCAGAACTACGGGCATGTCACCGCGATCAGCGAAGACCATATCGACCTGGTCGAGCTGATATCCAACGGTAATGGTGGCTGGATGGAACGTCCCGCCAGCATCGCGCTCGACGCGAAATAGGAAATACAGGGGCTGATGCAATGACCAACCAAATCCAATCCGTCCGGGGCCGTGTCATGCGCCATGCGATCCGTTACACGTTGATGGGCCTGCTGGTCGCCGGCGCCACCTGGGCCGGCGCAGCGATGGCAGCGACCACCACGCTGAAGAACATTAGCTACGACGCACTGCCTGGCGGCAGCGTCGAGCTGCATATGGACTTCAACGGACCGGTGCCGCAACCGAAGATATTCACCACCGGCAATCCGCCGCGGATCGCGGTCGACTTCGCCGACACCGACAATGCTGCCGCGCGGCATCTCGATATCGGCAAGGGCTCGACTTCCGGCGTATCCGCGGTAGCCGCCGGCGGGCGTACCCGCGTCGTGGTCGAGTTGATGCGCGAATCGAGCTACCGCTCGCGGGTCGAAGGCAACAGCCTGGTACTTACCGTCAACAACGGCGGCACGGATCAGTCGGTGACCACGGCTTCCACCATCGATCCGACCAAGGCGCTGCCGTCTTCGTCGAACGGCCCGGCGATCTCCAATATCGATTTCCGCCGCGGCCCGAACGGCGAGGGCCGCGTGCTGGTCAGCTTCAGCGGTGCCGGCGCGAATGCCGAGATGACCCGCAAGGGCGACATGGTGCTGGTCAACATCGATCACGCGAATCTGCCGCCCAATCTCGCCCAGCGCCTGGATACGCTGGATTTCGCCACGCCGGTGCAATCCATCGTCACGCGCGCCGGCACGGGCGGCGGTGCCCGCCTGGAGATCGCGGTCAAGGGCGATGTCGAGACCTCGGCCTATCAGACCGCCGACCAGTACGTGGTCGAAGTGGCGCCGAAGAAAGCCGCAGCCAAGGATGAAAAGCTGGCCAGGCTGGGTCAGGAGCCGAGCTATAGCGGCAAGCGCGTCACCTTCAATTTCCAGGACATCCCGGTACGTTCGGCACTGCAGCTGATCGCCGATATTTCCGGACTCAATCTGGTGGCATCGGACAGCGTCGGCGGCAGCGTCACCCTGCGGTTGGTCAATGTGCCATGGGATCAGGCGCTGGACGTGATCCTGCGCGCGAAGAGCCTGGACAAGCGCCGCAACGGCAACGTGGTCTGGGTTGCGCCGCAGGCCGAGCTGGCCAAGTACGAGCAGGATCTGGCCGACGCCAAGCTGAAGGCGCAGGACACCGCCGAGCTGGTCACCGACTACGTGCCGATCAGCTACGGCAAGGCGGCGGATATCGCCAAGCTGCTGACCAGCGGGAGCCTGCAGGGCGGTGGCGGCAGTGGCGGTGCCAATACCCAGCGCGGCTTCCTGTCGCCGCGCGGCAGCGTGTCCTTCGACGTGCGCACCAATACGCTGCTGCTCAACGACACGCCGGAAAAGATCAAGCAGATTCGCGACGTGATCGCGGTGCTGGACAAGCCGGTGCAGCAGGTGCTGATCGAGTCGCGCATCGTGGTTGCCACCGACGACTTCACGCGTGACCTGGGCGCCAAGTTCGGCATCAACGGCAAGGTGAACAACACGCAGTTCCAGAATGCCGCCACGGCAACGCCGGCGTTGACCGCCGGTCTCGGCGGAGGCAACGTCACATCGGGCGGTTTGAACGTCAACTTGCCGGCCACAGGGGCGACCAGCACCTTCGGCCTGGCCATCCTCGGCGCCAACTACGCGCTCGACCTGGAGCTTTCCGCCGCGCAGACCGAGGGTCGCGGCGAAGTGATCTCCAGTCCGCGCGTGATCACCGCCAATCAGCAGGAAGCGGTGATCCGCCAGGGCCAGGAAATCGGCTACGTCACGTTCCAGAACAGCGCCGGCGGCGGCGCGGGCAGCGGCACTGCCACGGTGCAATTCAAGGATGCCGTGCTGGAGTTGAAGGTGACTCCGACGATCACCGCCGACAACCGCGTCTACCTGATGATCAACGTCAAGAAGGATGCGCTGGCCGGTTATGTGGACGCCCCTGGCAGCGGCAAGATCCCGACCATCGATACCCGCGAGATCAACACGTCGGTGCTGGTGGACAACGGTCAGACCGTCGTGCTGGGCGGCATCTACGAAATCAACAAGTCCAATACGATCAGCAAGGTGCCCGGCCTGGGCGATATTCCGGGCATCGGCATCCTGTTCCGCAACACCAGCCGCTCCAATACCAAGGCCGAGCTGCTGATTTTCGTGACGCCGCGCATCCTCAGCGATACGTTGCAATAAGCTGCCGTGCACCGCGATTGAAAGAGGCGGCTTCGGCCGCCTCTTTTTTTTCGCGGCTCGTACGGCAAGGCCGGCCGATTAAACTTCCGGCGCCGGTTATGGTCTGTAGCACGCCGCCCGATCCACCCGCGCATGGCAGCGCGGTGAATCAGCCGCGTCGCACCTCGAGAACGGAACCCGATCATGGATATGCCCGAAACACCGTCGCTGAGCCCCCTGCAGCAGTCCTTCGCGCGGCTGCGCGACGATTTGCAGCGCTGCATCATCGGCCAACCTCGCCTGATCGACTGTCTGCTGGTGGCCTTGCTGGCGGACGGCCATCTGCTGGTCGAGGGAGCGCCCGGACTGGCCAAGACCACCGCGGTGAAGGCGTTGGCGGCACGGATCGAGGCGGATTTCCACCGGGTGCAGTTCACTCCGGACCTGTTGCCGGCCGACCTCACCGGCACCGACGTGTTTCGCCCGCAGTCGGGCAGTTTCGAATTCGAGCGCGGTCCGCTGTTCCACAACATCGTGCTGGCCGACGAGATCAATCGCGCGCCGGCCAAGGTGCAGTCGGCGTTGCTGGAGGCCATGGCCGAGCAGCAGATCACGGTGGGCCGCAGCACCTGGCAGCTGCCCGAACTGTTCATGGTGATGGCGACGCAAAATCCGATCGAGCAGGAAGGCACCTTCACGTTGCCGGAAGCCCAGCTCGATCGTTTCCTGATGCACGTGACGATCGGCTACCCGGATGCGATCGCCGAACTGGCCATCCTCAAGCTGGCGCGCGAGCAGGCCAGTCGACGCGCGCATCCGGTGGCGCCGCCATCGGCCTTGCTCAGTCAGGTCGACGTATTCGCCGCACGCGATGCGGCGATGGCGGTGCACATGGCGCCGGCACTGGAGGAGTATCTGACCCAGCTGGTGCTGGCCACGCGCGATGCCGGTCGCTACGGCGCCGAGCTGAAGCGCTGGATCGCCTGGGGCGGCAGTCCGCGCGCGACCATCGCGCTGGATCGCTGCTCGCGTGCGCAGGCATGGCTGGCCGGACGCGATTATGTGCTACCCGAGGACGTACACGGCATTGCTCATGAAGTGCTGCGCCATCGGGTGCTGCTCAGTTACGAGGCGGAAGCCGAAGGCGTGCGACCGGATCAGGTGATCGACCGCCTGCTGGATCTCGTGCCGCTGCCGTGAACGTCGTCGTGCAACATCGTGTGGACGGCGATGGCCGCAGCCAGGTCTCGTTGGCCGAACTGATCGCGCTGCGCGGCCGGGTCGGCCGCGTGCGCATGGCGCCGCTGGTCAGCCGCGCCGCCCGCAGCGGGCAGCAGTCCAGCCGTCTATACGGCCGTGGCATGGACTACGCGGAATCCCGGGTTTACCAGGCCGGCGACGACGTGCGCCGGCTGGACTGGCGGCTCACCGCGCGCAGCGGCAAGCTGCACACCAAACTGTTTCAGGAGGACCGCGAAGGATGCCTGCTGATCCTGCTGGATACCCACGCCAGCATGCGTTTCGGCACCCGGGTGCGGTTCAAGTCGGTGCAGGCGGCGCGGGCAGCCGCCGCCGCCGCGTGGTACGCGGTGCGTGCGGGCGAGCGGGTCGGGATGATGGCGTTCGGTCACGCCGACCACCTGTTGCGTCCGCAGGGAGGTCCGCGCGGCGCACTGGCGCTGTGCGGCGCGCTGGCCGAGTGGGACGCTTCGCCGCCGCCGTCGGACAAGCACGAGCCGCTGTCCGACGCATTGACCCGCGCATCGCGCGTGTTGCATGGCGCCAGCCGCGTGTTGCTGATCAGCGACGGTTTCAGCTGCGACACCTCGGCCCGCCAGCGCCTGCTCGATCTGACCCGGCACGCGGGCGTCAGCGTGCTGGTGGTGGCCGACGCACTGGAGCTGGCGCTGGCGCCGGCGGGGCGCTACCCGCTGGAACACGCCGGAGAGCGCAGCGAAGTGCTGTTGCAGTCCGAACGCCAGCGGCGTGAATTTCAGCGTGCACTGGGCGCCGGACCCGCGCGGCTCGGTGAACTGGCCAGATCGCTGGGCCTGCGTTGCAGCAGCATCGACACCACGGCTGATCCGTTCGATGCGGCCACCGGCTTGTTCGGCCACGTGAGGCCGGCACGATGATGGCGCCGCCTGCTCAGTCCGCGGCCACGCCGGCGCCGGGCCCCAGCCTGCGCGACATCCATCTGCCGCCCGAGCCGTCGTGGTGGCCGCCCGCGCCGGGCTGGTGGGTGCTGGCGGGCTTGCTGTTGCTGGCGGGGCTGGCCGCGAGCTGGTTGTGGCGAAAGCATCGACGCGCGCAGCATCAACGGCGGCAGGTGCTGCTCGAACTCGATCGGCTCGTGATACAGCATCAGCGCGATGGCGATCAGTCCGCACTGGCGAGTGGGCTGCATCAGCTGCTGCGCCGCGTGGCACGGAAGCATGATGCGCTGGCCGCGCAGCAGCGCGGCGAAGCCTGGCGACAAACGCTGGCACGGATGCCGGTCGATGCGGCCACGCTGGACCGGCTGCTGGCGCTGGATCAGCAGATCTATCGGCCGTCTTCGTCGTTCGACCACGCCGCAGCGGTTATCGCAGCGCGGCAATGGCTGCGACTGGCCCTGAACCCCGCGGCATGGAAGCGGACCGCGCCGGAGCATGCACATGCCTGAGTTTGAGTGGCCGTGGGTTGTCGTGCTGTTGCCGTTGCCGTGGCTGCTGCGCCGCTGGCTGCGGCCGGCCGCGCCGGGGCAGGCATTGTATCTGCCGCAGCCGGGTGTGCAATTGACTGCGGTGGCCGGTACCCGTGCGCATGGCATCGTGTCGTGGCTGCTGGTGCTCGCGTGGTTGTGCCTGCTGGCGGCGGCGGCGCGGCCGCAAGCGGTGGGGCCACCGCAGGCGCAACAGCGCAGCGGTCGCGCACTGATGCTTGCGGTGGACTTGTCCGGCAGCATGCGCACCGACGACATGCAACTGGCCGGACAGCCGGTCAGTCGTTTCGGTGCGGTCGAGGCGATTGCCGGCGACTTCATCAACCGCCGCAGCGGCGACGAAATGGGCTTGATCCTGTTCGGCAGCCAGGCATTCCTGGTGACGCCGCTGACCTACGACCTGTCGGCCGTGCGCGCGCAATTGCAGGGCGCGGCGGTGGGCCTGGCCGGCACCGAGACGGCGATCGGCGATGCGATCGCGGTGGCGGTGAAGCGGCTGTCGGCACTGCCCGAACAGGCGCGTGTGCTGGTGCTGCTCACCGATGGCTTCAACAACGCGGGCAGCATCGCGCCGCGCGAGGCGGCGCGCGCGGCCAAGGCGGCCGGCGTACGCATCTACACGATAGGCATCGGCGCCACGCAGATGCGCATACCGGGATTTTTCGGCAGCCAGCTGGTCAATCCCTCGGCCGACCTGGATGCGAACATGCTCACCAGCATCGCCGCGGAGACCGGCGGGCGCTTCTTCCGCGCGACCGACAGCGGCGAACTGGCCGACGCCTACCGCGCCATCGATGCGCTGGAACCGATGCCGCAACACGGGCCGACTTTGCGTCCGCGACATGAACTGTTCCGCTGGCCGTTGCTGGCGGCGATCGTATTGCTCTTGATGGCGGTCGTGCCGCGCCGGTTCGGCCGTGGGCCGGAGCGAGCCGCATGAGCGCGATGCTGCAGCAGTTTCATTTCCTGCAGCCGTGGTGGCTGATCGCACTGGCCCTGTTGCCTCTGCCGGCCTGGCTGGGCTTGCGGCGCAACGCGACACAAGGAGAATTGTCGCGATTGGTCGATGCCGAGTTGCTGCCGCATCTGCTGCGTGGCCGGGCCGGCAACCGCCGGCTGCCGCTATGGCTGTTCGCGCTGGGTTGGACATTGTGCTCACTGGCGCTGGCCGGGCCGGCCTGGAACCGCATCACCCAGCCGCTGTACGCGAGCCGGCCCGCACAGGTGGTGGCCATCTCGCTGTCGCAGCACATGCTGGCGCGCGACGTGGCGCCGAGCCGGCTGGACCGGGCGCGCTACAAGGTGCGCGATCTGCTGGCCAGCAACCACGACGGACTGAACGCGCTGGTCGGTTATGCCGGCGAGGCCTTCGTGGTGGCACCGCTGACGTCCGATGCGAACAGTCTCAACGACCTGCTCGATGCGCTGTCGCCAGACACGATGCCGGTGGACGGCGACAACGCCGCACTGGCGATCGAACGCGGCGCGGCGCTGATCCACGATGCCGGGGCCGGCGGCGGTTCGCTGGTGCTGATCACCGACCAGGCCGATGCCGCCGCCGATGTGGCCGCGCGCAAGGCCGATGCCGCGGGCGTACACGTGTCGGTGCTCGGCGTGGGCACGCCGCAGGGCGGGCCGGTGCCGTTGTCCGATGGCGGTTTCCTGCACGACGCGCAAGGCAGCATGGCGTTGGCCCGTCGCGACGATGCCGCACTCTCTGCGCTGGCGGCGGCCGGCGGCGGCAGCTATGTGGCGATGACGGCCGATCACCACGATATCGACGTGCTGCATGCTCAGCTGCGTGATGCACCCGTCACGGCGGCGACTGGCCACGCGGGCGACGAATGGCAGGATCGTGGTCCGTGGCTGTTGCTGCCGTTGCTGCTGATCGTGGCGCTGGCCTTCCGTCGCGGCTGGCTGTTGTTGCTGCCGCTGGTCGTGCTGCCGCTGCTGCCGGCCACGGCCGAAGCGACGACCTGGCACGATCTGTGGCAGCGTCCCGACCAGCAGGCAGCGCAGGCATTGCGGCAGGGTCGGGCGAAGCAGGCCCAACAGCTGGCGCGCGATCCGGCCTGGCGCGGCGCCGCGGCGTATCGCGCGGGCGACTATGCCGCCGCGGCTCAGGCGCTGCAGCAGGCATCCGGTGGCGATGCGGCGTACAACCTGGGCAATACGCTCGCGCGGCAGGGCCGGTATCGGCAGGCGATCGCGGCTTACGATCACGCCTTGAAACTCAATCCTGCCAATGCCGATGCCAAGGCCAATCGCAAGGCAGTCGAGGACTGGCTGCGCCAGCAGCAACAGAAGCAGCCGTCGGACCAGAAACAGCACGAGGGCCACAACGGCGGCCAAGGACAATCCTCGGCCGGTGAGCAGGGCAAGGGCGGCAAGCCGGATTCGCAGGATCGGAAATCCGGCCAGGACAGCGCCAAGCCGTCCGGGCAGCCGGGCCAGGATGGCAAGACGCAGCCACAGGATCAGTCCAGCCGGAATTCATCGGGGCAGGATCGCTCAGGAAAGGAGCAAGGCGGCGATCAACCGAAACCGCAGACGGCGCAGCAACATGCCGAGCAGCAGGCGAAAGCGGAACAGGCGCAGCAGGCGCTGAAGCAGCAGATGGACCAGGCGCTGGCCCATCCGGGAGACAAGACGCAGCCCCATCAGCTCGGCACGTTGACGAAGGACGACCCGGAATCGAAATGGCCGGCGGACCTGCAAAACGCATTGCAACGCGTGCCGGATGACCCGGGCGCGCTGTTGCGACGCAAGTTCGAACTGGAATATCAACAGCGCCATGGCGGCGCACCGGGCGAGGATCAACAACCGTGATGTTTCGACGACTCCTTGTGGGATGGTTGCTGGCGCTGCTGCTGGTTCCGGCACTGGCGCACGCGAGCGATGTGCAGGCCACACTGGATCGCAACAACGTGCAGCTGGGCGAAACCGTGACGCTGAACCTGCGCGTGGCGAATGCGAACGGCGGCGTCGGCATGCCCGACCTGAGTGCGCTGAACCAGGACTTCAGCATCCTCGGCACCTCGCAGAACAGCAGCCTCAGTGTCGTCAACGGGGCGGCCACCTCGACCCTGACCTTCGGCGTGGCCTTGCGCCCGAAGCATGTGGGCACGCTGCAGATCCCCTCGCTGAGCGTGGGCGGCAGCCAGACGCAACCGCTGCAACTGCAGGTGAGCGCGCCGAACCCGAGCCAGGCGGCGGCCGCCGACCGGAACGTCTTCATGGAAGCGCAGGTCGAGCCCACGCACGGCTACGTCGGCCAGCAGCTGAGTTACGTGGTACGCCTGTTCTATGCCACCAACATCAGCAACGGTGCGTTGAATGCGCCGCAGCTCGACGGTGTGGAGGTGAGCCAGCTCGGCGACGATCTGAATTACGACGCCGAGCGCAGCGGCCGCAGCTATCACGTGCTGGAGCGGCGCTATGCGCTTATCCCGCAACACGCCGGGAAGCTGGAGATTCCCGCTGCCAGCTTCCAGGGCGAAGCGATCGATCCGAACGATCCGAACAGCTTCTTCGGCTCCAGCACGCCGATCTCGGCCAGTGCACCGGCCGTGTCGATCGACGTGCAGGCGGCGCCCGGCGACTGGAAGAGCGCATGGCTGCCGGCGCGCCAGCTCAGCCTGACGCTGGATGGCTGGCCGGGCGCGCAGGAGCAGGTTCGGGTAGGCCAGCCGCTCAACCTCACCATGAACCTGCAGGCGACCGGTTTGCCGTTCGAGGCGCTGCCGGCGCTGAGTCTGCCTGCGCTGGATGGTGCCAAGGTGTATCCGGACAAACCGGTCACCGGCACCCGGCAGGATGGCCCGTGGCTGGTCGGGCGGCGCCAGCAGTCGTTTGCGATCGTGCCCGAACGCCCCGGCACGCTGACCATACCGGCGACTACCTTGCAGTGGTGGAACGTGCTGACCGACCGCATGGAAGTCGCACAGATTCCCGCGCACAGCGTGACGGTGTTGCCGGCGGTCGGCGCGACGGCCGCGCAGCCGTCGGTTCCGTCCGCCGCATCCAGCAGCGGCGCCAGCGTCGCTGCGGCGGCCACGGCGGCAGCACCCACGCCATGGCGCTGGATCGCATTGGGCAGCCTCGGCCTGTGGCTGTGCAGCTTGCTGGCCTGGTGGCTCTGGCGCCGTCGCCGCACGTCGCCGGTGAGCACTTCGGCACCGACGCAAACATCATCACGTCAATGCCAGCTGGTCTTCCTGGCCGCGGCGCGCGGCAACGATGCGGCGGCACAGGCGCGCAGCCTTCTGGCGTGGGCGCGCGCCGAGCGGCCGGCGATCCAGCATCTGAGCGAATTGGCGGCGGCGCTGGACGATGCATCGCAGCGCGCCGCGATCGCGGCCTTGCAGCGACGGCACTACGCCGGCACGCCGATGCCCGGCGACGGGCCAAAGCTGGCGGAGGCGTTCAAGCGCGGATTCGTCTGGCGTGTTGCCGACGCGGGCGGTGACGGCTCGGCGCTGCCGCCGTTGTATCCGTTCAAGCTGCATTGAGTGCGTGCTGGAAAATCGCGCGCATGCCATCGCTGAAACAACACAAGGTGACATCGATCGCGTCGTCGCCGGCCAGTTCGTCGCGCAGCGTGGCGATCGCCACGTCGGCTGCCTGCGCAGCAGGATAGCCGTAGACGCCGCAGCTGATGGCGGGAAACGCGATCGTGCGTAGCCGTTGCCCGCGCAGCAGCCCCAACGCATTGCGATAGCAGCGTTCCAGCAGCAGCGCTTCATCCTGGTGCCCGCCGTGCCAGACCGGCCCCACCGTGTGAATCACATAGCGTGCGGGCAACAGAAACCCGGGCGTGATGCGCGCCCCGCCGACCGGGCAGCGCACGCCCGGTGCGGATTCCGGCAGCGTGCGGCAGGCCTGCAGCAAGGCCGGTCCGGCAGCGCGGTGGATCGCGCCGTCCACGCCGCCGCCGCCGAGCAGGCCAGGGTTGGCTGCGTTGACGATCGCATCCATCCGCAAGCTGGTGATGTCGGCACTGACGACTTTCAGAGGCATGGCTTCGCGGCGGGTGGCGTCTTATGCTGCGGGCAGGTATTCGGGTGCGATGAGGTTGCGACGGATCATGGAGAAAACGGAAGACATTTCCTTCGGCTATCTGCTCAGCGACGTGACCTTGCTGTTCCGCAAGCACTTCGACCGGCGTGCGGTGAAATTCGGACTGACCCGCGCGCAATGGCGCGCCACGAAGATGTTGTACCACCGCGAAGGGCTGCGGCAAACCGAGCTGGCCGAGTTCCTGGAAATGGAACCGATCGCGGTGGGCCGGGTGATCGATCGGCTGCAGGCGGCGGGGTTCGTCGAACGGCGTCCCGATCCGAAGGACCGGCGTGCGTGGCGGCTGTACACCACCGAACAGGCGCGCGGAGTCATCGATGACATGGAGTTGATCGCCCGCGACCTGCGTCGTGATGCCACCACGGACATCACTTATGCCGAAATGACGCAGGCGATGGCGGTGCTCAACCGGATCAAGGAAAACCTGCAGGCACTGGAGGTCGTCGAGGCCGTGCCGGACAGCGACGAATGAGCCTGCTGCAGTGTTCGACGGCACGACGCGCGCAAAATATGTCGTGACAGTCAACGGATCGACCGGATGCGCGTTATGTCCGGGTCGGATCCCCTGATACCCCCTGAAATTCATGGCAGCGCCGCATCGCGATGCAGACGCCCCGCCAGCGGCCCACGGCCGGAGAGATCATGCCGCAGCACAAGTCCTGGAGAAAACTCGCGCTGGCTGTCGTGGCGCTGACCGTCGTGGGTTTCGTCGCCCATGCCCTGCTGGGCGGTGGTGGAAAGGCGGCACCTGCTGCAGCACACGCTGCCGTAGTACCGGTCAAGGTCGCGAGGGCGCAGCGCGGCGACCTGGATCTCTCGCTGAAGGTGATCGGCAGCGCCGAGGCGTATTCCACGGTCAATGTGCAATCGCGGGTGAGCGGTCAGTTGCTGTCGCTTTCGTTCAAGCCGGGTGGCCGGGTCAGGCAGGGCGAGACCATCATCCGCATCGATCCCAGCCTGCTGCAGTCGCAGCTGGACGAGGCATCGGGCAACCTGGCCAAGGACCAGGCGCAACTAATCAATGCGCAGGCCGTGCTGAAGCGGTATGCCCCGCTGCTGGCCAAGGGTTATGTCGCCCAGTCCGATGTCGATACCTACAAGGCCAATGTCGGTATTTATACTTCTTCGGTGAAAGCCGACAAGGCGGCCGTAGAGCTGGCGCGCACGCAGCTGAGCTATGCGCAGATCCATGCGCCGGTCGACAGCATCGCCGGTGCGCCGCTGGTCTACCCGGGTGCGCAGGTCACCGCCAACAACACCAATCTCGTCGTGTTGAATCAGGTAAGCCCGATCTACATCACGTTCTCGATTCCGCAATCCGCGCTGGCCGGACTCAAGGCGTCGTATGCGCGCGGCGCGCTGCCGGTGACGGCGAAGATCCCGGGCAGCAGGAGCGTTTTGCAGGCTACGCTGGACTTCATCAATAACGCGGTGGATACCAGCACCGGCACCATCCAGCTGAAAGCCAGCTACGCCAACACGGACGACCAGCTGACGCCGGGCCAGTTCGTCGAGGTGTCCTTGCCGACCACGCGGCTGACGAACGTGGTGACCGTGCCGGTCGTGGCGCTGCAGAACTCGCCGAATGGCAGCTTCGTATTCGTGGTCGACGCCGACGGCGCGGTGCAGCAGCGCATGGTCACGGCAGGGGAAAGCAGTGGCGACCGAATCGTGATCAGCAAGGGCTTGAACGGTGGCGAGCAGGTGGTGACAGACGGGCAGCTGCTGCTGGTGAACGGCACCCGCGTGCGCATCGTCGGCGACAACGGCTGAGCGGCGGCCATGAATCTGCCTGCCCTGTGTATCCGCCGTCCGGTGATGACCGCGCTGATGATGATCGCGCTGGTGGTGTTCGGCGTGGCGGCCTATCCCAAGCTGCCGGTGAACGAGCTGCCGAACGTGGACTTTCCCACCATCTCGGTGAGCGCCGACTTGCCCGGCGCCTCGCCGGAGACCATGGCCACCGCGGTGGCCACACCGCTGGAGAACCAGTTCTCCACCATCGCGGGCATCCAGCAGATGACCTCGACCAGTGCGCTGGGCTCGACCTCGATCACGCTGACCTTCGACCTCAGCCGCAGCATCGACGCCGCCGCGCAGGACGTGCAGGCCGCGATCTCCGCGGCGCAGCGCCAGCTGCCCACCTCGATGCCGACGCCGCCCACGTTCCGCAAGGTGAACCCGGCGGACAAGGCGATCCTGTACCTCACGCTGAGTTCGGACACGTTGCCGCTGTCCACCGTGGACGAGTACGGGGAGACCCAGCTGGCGCAGCGCTTGTCGATGATCGACGGGGTGGCGCAGGTGAGCGTGTTCGGCTCGCAGAAGTACGCCGTGCGCGTCAACATCGACCCGGACAAGCTGGCCGCCAATGGCATCGGCGTCGACACGCTGCAGCAGGCGATCGCCAACGCCAACGTCAACCTCGCCACCGGTTCGCTCAACGGCAGCCGGCAGTTGCTGCAGGTGAGTTCGGACGGCCAATTGCGCACGGCGGCGCCCTACAACGACCTGATCGTAGCCTACCGCAACGGCGCGCCGATCCGGCTGTCCCAGCTGGGGCGCGCTAGCGATGGCGTGCAGAACGACCAGGTGGCGAGCTGGTTCAACGGCAAGCGCGCGGTGATCCTGGCGATCGACCGCCAGCCCGGTTCCAACACGGTGGCCACGGTGGACCGCATCCGCGCGGTGCTGCCGCAGTTCGAGGCCACGCTGCCGCCGGGGATCCAGTTCGGTGTGCTGTACGACCGTTCCGATTCGATCCGTTCGTCGGTGGACGACGTGCAGTACACGCTGCTGCTGGCCGGTGTGCTGGTGGTGCTGGTGATCTACCTGTTCCTGGGCAATGCCTCGGCCACGCTGATTCCCGCGCTGGCGCTGCCGGTGTCGGTGATCGGCACGTTCGGGGTGATGTACGCGCTGGGCTACAGCCTGGATGGCCTCTCGCTGCTGGCGCTGACCCTGGTGGTCGGCTTCGTGGTGGACGATGCGATCGTGATGCTGGAGAACATCGTGCGTCATGTCGAGCACGGCATGGAGCCGTACGAGGCATCGCTGAAGGGCGCCAGCGAAATAGGATTTACCATCTTTTCGATGACGCTGTCGCTGGTGGCGGTGTTCCTGCCGGTGATGTTCATGGGCGGCATCGTGGGCCGGCTGTTCCACGAGTTCGCGGTGGTCATCAGCACGGCGATCCTGATTTCCGGCTTCGTCTCGATCACGCTGACGCCGATGCTGTGCAGCCGCTTCGTGAAGCACGCCGAGCACGAGCACAAGTCGCGCGTGGTGCTGTGGTTCGACCGCGGCTTCAACCGGGTGCGCGACGGCTACAACCGTTCGCTGGCCTGGGCGGTGGCGCATCCGGGGGTGACGCTTGGCGTGTTTTTCGCCAGCTTGCTGGTCACCGCGCTGCTGTTCGTGGTGGTGAACAAGGACTTCATCCCGGCCGGCGATACCGGCCAGCTGATCGTCAACGTGGAAGGGCCAGACGACATCTCGATCACCGGCATGATGCAGCGTCAGCAGCAGCTGGCGGCGATTGTGGCGCAGGACCCGAACGTCGCCGCCTACATGTCGTCGGTGGGCAGCGGCGGTTCGCGCACCACCACCAACAACGGCTCGATCTTCATGCGGCTGAAGCCGGCCGGCGAGCGCAAGCTCGATCCGGACCAGATCATCCAGGAGCTGCGCACGAAGTTCGCCAAGGTGCCGGGCATCCGCGCCTATATCCAGAATCCGCCCGCGATCCAGGTCGGCGGGCGGCAGTCCAAGGCGGAATACCAGTACACGCTGCAGTCGGTGGACCTGGACGAGCTGTACGGGTGGTCGGGCAAGGTGCTCACCGCCTTCGGCAAGCTACCCGGTTTCCAGGACGTCACCAGCGACCTCGACCTAAACGGCCCGGCGATCGCGGTGCAGGTGGACCGCGACAAGCTGGCGCCGCTAGGGCTCACCATGCGCCAGGTGCAGACCGCGCTGGGCACGGCGTTCGGCGAGAACCAGGTGTCGACGATCTACGGCTCGGCCACGCAGTACTGGGTGATCATGCAGGTCGACTACGCGCAGCAGAACGACCCGGCCATCCTGTCGCAGCTGTACGTCACCTCCGACACCGGCACGCTGGTGCCGCTCAGCGCGGTGGCCAGCTTCCAGCGCAAGTCGCAGCCGCTCACGGTGAACCACCAGGGCGAACTGCCTGCGGTGACGGTGTCGTTCAACCTCGCGCCCGGCGTGAGCCTCAGCCAGGCGGTGAGCGAGATCGACGGTGCGATGAAGCAGATGAATATGCCCGCCACGATCACCGGCAGCGTGCAGGGTACGGCGCAGGCGTTCGAGCAATCCATGCAGGGCATGGGCTTGCTGCTGGTGCTGGCGCTGTTCGTGATCTACCTGGTGCTGGGCATTTTGTACGAGAGCTTCATTCACCCATTGACGATTCTGTCCGGCCTGCCGGCGGCAGGGGTGGGCGCGTTGCTGACGCTGATGATCTTCCATGCTCCGCTGGACCTGTTCTCCTTCGTGGGCGTGGTGATGCTGATCGGCATCGTGAAGAAGAACGCCATCATGCTGATCGACTTCGCCCTGGAACGGCAGCGCGTGGAAGGCATGACGCCGGCGCAGGCGATCGTCGAGGCCTGCCATGTGCGCTTCCGCCCGATCATGATGACGACCATGGCCGCATTCGCCGGCACCTTGCCGATCGCCCTGGGCATCGGCGCAGGCGCCTCGTCGCGGCGGCCGCTGGGTTTGGCGGTGGTGGGCGGCCTGCTGGTCTCGCAGGTGCTTACCTTGTACCTGACGCCGGTGATCTATCTGTACATGGATCGCCTGCAGCAGCGCTTCGGCCGCCGCGCCAAGGTGCAGCCGGCGGCGCAGTAATCCGCGTGTTCGCTCCTCCCCGGCGCGCAGGGGAGGAGCGTATCGCTTCTATTCGTCGGCACCGTCGCCGGCGAATGCGCCGGGGGCCGAGCCGAAGTCGCCGTCGGCCTGCGCGGCCATGTACGAGAACGCGGCATACACCGCCACGTTCTGCGCCAGTTGCTTCGGATCGATCTTGTCCAGCGTGTCGTTCGGCGTGTGGTGCCAGTCGAAGTAATGCGTGCCGTCCTGGGTGAGCGTCAGCGCAGCCATGCCCTTGCCGTGCATCTGCGACAGGTCCGAACCGCCGCCGCCGGGCTTCTTGGCGTCATAGGCGACGCCGATCGGCTCCAGTACATTCGCGATCTGGGTGATCGCGCCGCGCGCCGCCGGCTTCACGCTGGCGCTCATCCGCCAGACCGGGCCGGCGCCGAAATCCGACTCGGTGCCCAGCTGAAACTTCGCCACTTCGCGGGCGTGCTTGTCGGCATAGGCGCGGCCGCCCCACAAGCCCATCTCCTCGTTCGCGAACGCGATCACCCGGATCGTGCGGTCGGGCCGCTGCGGCAGATCGTGGATCAGCTTGCCGGCGGCCATCGCGATCGCCACGCCGGCGCCGTCGTCGATCGCGCCGGTACCCGGATCCCACGAATCCAGGTGCCCGCCGATCGCCACGACCTGATCGGGATGCTTGCGGCCGGTGATCTCGCCGATCACGTTGGCGCCGGTGTATTCGCCGACCACGCCGCAATCCAGATCCAGTTTCAGCGTCACCGGTTTGCCGTAGGCCAGCACGCGCTCGAGCTGGTCGGAGTCGGGGTTGGACAGTGCGGCGGCGGGAATCGCCTTGGCCGGATCGCGGAAGCCGGTAACGCCGGTATGCGCAATCCGCTGATCCGCGTCGGTGCCCGCCGAGCGCAGCAGATAACCGGCGGCGCCCTTGGCGGCAGCGATCGGGGGGCCGGCGGTGCGCACGGCCGAACCCATGCCGTAATCGTGGCCATCCTTGGTGCGCTGCATGCGATAGCCGATGTAGACGATCTTGCCTTTCACGCTGGTCGGGTCGGCTGCCTTCAGCGCATCCAGGCTGTCGAACTTCACCACCTGGGCGGTGAGCCCGCCCTTCGGCGTGCCCGGTGAATAACCCAGCGCGGTCAGCACCAGCGGCTGCGGGAACGGCGCGACGATCGCACCGTGCTCGCTGCGGCGCACCCATAGCGGAAAGGTCACCGGCTCGGTGTAGACCTTGTCGTAGCCGAGCGCCTTGAACTTCGCCACGGCCCAGTCGCGGGCACGCTGGTCGGCATCGCTGCCGGCCAGGCGCGGGCCGATCTCGGTGGTCAGCGATTCGACGATCCGATAGCCGGTGTCGTCATGCATTGCCTTGTCGCGCAGCTGTTCGGCCGTCTTTACGGTTGCCGCGGAAATCGTGGTGGCCGGATCGGCGGCGCGGGCGATGCCCGCGGCCAGCAGCAGGCTGACGGCGAGCAAGGTGAGGGGAAGAGGGCGCATCGGAAGACTCCGCTGAGGGAATCCCGATTATGGCGCGACCGTCAGCTATCGCTTAGGTCATAAGTCATGCCTGCCGCGAAAACGGCAAGGATCGGGCCACAAGCCACGGACCGGCCCTAGAAACGCATCACCGCTTTACGATTTGCCCTTCAACAGGTCGCGGATCTCGGTGAGCAGGACCACATCGGCCGGGGGGGCAGCCGGAGTCTCTTCCTGCTTCTTCTGCATGCGATTGATGGCCTTGACCGCCAGGAAGATCGCAGCGGCGATGATGAGGAAGGTGATGATGGTGTTGATGAAGTCGCCATAGCCGATCGCCACTTCGGCGATCTTGTGCTTGGGGTCGCTGTTGTCGCCGGGCTTGAGCACCCACTTCAGCTGACTGAAGTCGATGCCGCCGGTCAGCATGCCGATCGGCGGCATGATGATCTTTTCCACCAGCGAACTGACGATCTTGCCGAACGCACCGCCGATGACGACACCGACCGCCAGATCGACGACGCTGCCGCGCATGGCGAAGGCCTTGAATTCCTGCAGCATGCTCATGCTCTTTCTCCGTGGATTGGGCCGAATGGCTAGACTTTAGCGCGCCGCCGCGGACCGGCACAGTACTCCCGGGCGGAAATTCAGACGATCCGCCCGTCCAGTTCGGCGACCCCGGTCAGCTCGGCATGGAAGCGGTCGCCGCGATGCAACGCAGCCACACCTGCCGGCGTGCCGGTGAAGATCAGGTCGCCGGCCTTCAGTTCGAACAATGTGGACAGCGCTGCAATGATTTGCGGCACGCCATGCACCATGTCGCCCAGCCGACCGTGCTGGCGCAGTTCGCCGTTCACATGCAGGCGCAGCTCGGTGTCGGGGCCTGGCGCGGCTTCGCCGGCGGGGCGCAATGCCGAGACCGGGGCGGAGTGGTCGAAACCCTTGGCCACGTCCCACGGATGGCTCTTCGCCTTCACCTGCGCCTGCAGGTCGCGGCGGGTCAGGTCCAGCCCCACGCCATAACCCCAGACCAGCGCGGCGCCTTGTTCCGGGCTGAGATCGCGACCGCCAGCGCCCAGCGCCACCACCATCTCCACCTCATGATGCAGGTCGCTGGTGGCTTGCGGATACGGCACGTCGGCGCCGTCGCTGACTACCGCATCGGCCGGTTTGCTGAAAAACATCGGCGTGCCCGTGTCCACCACGGAGCCCATTTCACGCGCATGCTCGGCGTAGTTGCGGCCGACGCAGAACACGCGGCGGATCGGAAAGCGCAGGTCGCTGCCGAGGATCGGCAGGCTTGGCTGGACGGGAATGGCGATGGCGTAGGTCATGCCGGCAAGCGTAGCAAAGCATGTGCGCGCCGTCGTGCCCCCACCTTGATCCGCGCGGGGTGGCAGCCGCAGCGCGAGGAAGGTTACTCTCTGCGCAGCTCCGGGCAATCGTGCAGCAATTACTGCAACGGTAACGCAAGCCCGGTCGTCGGGGTTCCGGGAAGTTTCTAAGCGGATGTCGATTTTCTTCGATCTCGTTCGTTGTCATGGAAAGCACCTCATTCTTCACCAAGGCGATCCACGATGAGCTTGACGCTCCGTACCCACCATGGCAGCCCGCCCGGATGACACCTGTCATCGACGATGGCTGATGCTGCACCCTGATCGCGCTGCGGCCGATCGGCCAATCTTGCATCTATCGAGCAACCGGCATGCCGGGCGGGGAACACGAGTGGACAACGGCGAACTGTTGAAGGAACTGCGCATCGGGCGTGATCAGCGCGAGGATCACGACCGAGGCGCTGGCCGTTGGCCATGGATCGTCGGCGCGCTGATCGTGCTGCTGGCGTTGCTCGGTGGCGCCGGCTGGATGCTGTTCGGTCATCGCGCGGTGGCCGTGCAGACTGCCGCGGCGATCGCGCCAAGCTCCGGCAGCGGGGCGGGTGCGGTGTTGCAGGCGACCGGTTACGTCACCGCACGGCGGCAGGCCACGGTGTCGGCGCAGATCACCGGTACGCTGACCGCGGTGCTGATCGAGGAGGGCGATCACGTCACGCAGGGCCAGGTGCTGGCGCGGCTGGACGACAGCGGCTACAAGGCCAATCTCGACGCGGCGCTGGCCCAGGCTGCGTCGAGCCACGCGCTGGTGGCGCAATACAAGGCCCAGCTGGCGCAAGGCGAACACGATGCCATGCGCCAGCAGACGCTGGCGGCGAGGGGGTTGGTTTCCACCCAGAGCGCCGAGCAGGCGCGTACCCAGGTCGACACCTTGCGTGCGCAGCTCGGCGCGCAGCAGAAACAGGCCAAGTCGGCCGATGCGCAGGCGGCGGTGGCGCGGGTGAATTTCGATTACACCGTGGTGCGCGCGCCGTTCGGCGGCGTGGTCACCACCAAGGATGCCCAGGTCGGCGAGATCCTTTCGCCGCTGTCTGCCGGCGGCGGTTTCACCCGCACCGGCGTGGGCACCATCGTCGACATGGATTCGCTGGAAGTCGACGTCGACGTCAACGAAGCCTACATCGGCCGCGTCCAGCCGGGCATGCCGGCCGAGGCCGTGCTCGACGCCTACCCCGACTGGAAGATTCCCGCCCACGTAGTCGCCATCGTGCCCACCGCCGATCGCGGCAAGGCCACGATCAAGGTGCGCGTGGCACTGGAAAAGAAGGACGCACGCGTAGTGCCGGACATGGGGGCGCGGGTGTCGTTCCTCGAGGAAAGGCAGAGCGCCACGGTGCCGCCCCCGCAAGGCGTACTGGTGCCGGCGACGGCGATCGCGTCGCGCGCCGGCCGCAGCGTGGTGTTCGTGGTCGACGGCGACCAGGTGCGCCAGCGCACGGTCGACCCGGCGGCGCAGGCCTATGGTGAGCTGCGCTTGCTGCCGGCTGCAGTGAATCCGGGTGACAACGTAGTGATTTCGCCACCGGCCGGGCTGCACGATGGTTCGGTAGTCCAGATGAAAAAACCGTAGCTCGTTTCGTACCGTGCGTGTGTGTGTAGGAGCCCGCTGGCGGGCGATGCTCTTGCTTTAAATCCTCCGGACATCAGAGCAACGGCATCGCCCGCCAGCGGGCTCCTACAAAAACAGAAAAATTCATGTTTATCGGAGATCCACCATGGGCACACTGATCGATATCCAGAATCTGGCCAAGACCTATGAGCGTGGCAAGCAGAAGGTCGAGGTGTTGCATCACGTCGACCTGGCCATCGCCGAGGGCGATTTCCTTGCGTTGATGGGGCCGTCCGGTTCCGGGAAAACCACCTTGCTCAACCTCATCGGCGGGCTGGACACGCCCAGCGCCGGCAGTATCAGCGTGGGCGGCCAGCGCATCGATCAGCTCGGCAGCGGTGCGCTGGCGAAATGGCGCGCGTCGAACGTCGGCTTCGTCTTCCAGTTCTACAACCTGATGCCGATGCTGTCGGCACAGCGCAATGTCGAACTGCCGTTGCTGCTGACCAAACTATCCGGCGCCCAGCGCAGGAAGAACGCCTCGATCGCGCTGCAACTGGTGGGCCTGGCCGATCGCGCCACGCACAAACCCAGCGAACTGTCCGGCGGTCAGCAGCAGCGCGTGGCGATTGCACGCGCGATCGTTTCCGATCCCACGCTGCTGGTGTGCGACGAGCCGACCGGCGATCTCGACCGCCAGTCGGCGGAGGACGTGCTCGGCCTGCTGCAGCAACTCAACCGCCAGCACGGCAAGACCATCGTGATGGTCACGCACGACCCGAAGGCAGCCGAATACGCCAGTCACACGCTGCATCTGGACAAGGGAACCCTGGTCGAGCAAGGCGCGTTTGCGTGATGCCCATGGGCATCACGCGCGCCGCGCGAGGGCGAGGCAGGAAGCCGAGCGACAGCGCACCAAGGACGGTTGCTCGCCTCACAAATTCGAGAGGTCACGATTTATGAAATACCTTCATCTGATCTGGGCGGCGCTGTTCCGGCGCAAGACCCGCACGATACTCACGCTGGTGTCGATCATCGCCGCGTTCCTGCTGTTCGGCATGCTCGATGCGGTGCGTGTTTCTTTCGCGGAGGCGGGCCAGTCGGCGAACGGCGCCGAGCGCCTGCAGACGGGCGCGCGGCTGTCCTTCATCCAGCCGCTGCCGCAAGGACTCGGCGCGCAGATCGCCAGGGTCGACGGGGTCAAGGACGTTGCCTACGCGAACTGGTTCGGCGGCGCTTACCAGGATCCGCACAACCAGGTTTTCACCTTCGCCGTGAGCCCCAACTATCTGGATCTCTATCCGGAAGTCGAGGTGGCTCCCGAGCAGCGCAAGGCGTTCGATTCGACCCAGGACGGCATTCTCGCCGGCGAGACCATCGTCAAGAAATATGGCTGGAAGATCGGCGACAAGATTCCGCTGCAATCGCAGATCTTCCCGAACAAGAGCGGCAGCAAGAACTGGAGTTTCAATCTGGTCGGCGTCATGCATTCCAAGGACGCCAGGGCCTTCCAGAGCCAGATGATCATCATGCACTGGAAGATGTTCGACGAAACCACGCCTTACAACAGCGGCATGGTCGGCTGGTATATCAGCCGGGTCAACGACATCAACCAGTCCGACCGCATCGCCAAGGCGATCGATGCGTTGTCGGACAATTCCGATCACGAGACCAAGACACAGACCGAGCAGGCAGCGACCGCGAACTGGATCAAGCAGATGGCCGACATCGGCCTGATCGTGACCTCGATCATGGGTGCCGTGTTCTTCACGCTTGTATTGCTGACCGGCAACACGATGATGCAGGCGGTGCGCGAGCGCACTTCCGAACTGGCCGTGCTCAAGACGATAGGCTTCTCCAGCGCCAGCGTGCTGATGATGGTGCTGGCCGAGTCGGTGCTGCTGTTGCTGCTGGGCGGAGTGATCGGGCTTGGCCTGGTCAGCGTGCTCGCGCCGGTCATGTCGTCGCAGAGCGGCGGCATGATCACCCACACCAGCGTCGGTGCAGGCAGCTGGGCGCTGGGCATCGTCCTGGCCATTGCGATCGGGTTGGTCGTCGGAGCCTTGCCCGCGTGGCGCGCGATGCGCCTGAACATTGTCGATGCACTGGCCGGACGTTGAGGAGAAGCGCAATGAAATTCTTGATCGGTCTTGCGACCTTCGTTGCCGTCATCATCGGCGTGGTGGTATTTCTGAGCCTGCCCTGGCCGGGCATGCTGGTGCTGCTGGCGCTGCTCGCCTTGTGGATGGTCCTGACCCGGCGCGGCCAGCAGACATGGTCGGTGACCGCCGTCGGCATCAGTACGCTGCCGCAACGGCTGGGCTCCTCCGCGGTGATCGTGATCGGCATCGCCGGCGTGGTCGCCGTGCTGGTCGCCATGCTGGCCATGGCCGACGGCTATCGCGAAACCCTTCGTCGCACGGGCTCCGACGACACCGCCATCGTGATGCGGGGCGGTTCGGCGGCGGAAGTTTCCTCGGTGCTGGATCACGAAAGCACGCTGGTGATCGCGCAGGCGCCCGGCATTGCCCGGGATGATCAGGGCAAACCGATTGTCTCGCCGGAACTCGTCGTTGCGGCCAATCTGCCGATGAAGGGCGGCGATCCGGAGCGGGATGTCGGCAGCGTGCAGCTGCGCGGCGTCGGCGACGAGGCCTGGAAGCTGCGCACCAACGCGAAAATCATCGCCGGCCGCAAATTCGAGCCCGGCAAGTACGAACTGGTTGCCGGCAAGGGCGCGCAGCACCAGTTTGCCGGCCTCGAACCGGGCAAGCAGATCAAATTGGGCAGTCAGACCTGGACGGTGACCGGCATCTTTGCCTCGAACGATGCGATGGATTCGGAGTTGTGGGCGGATTCGGGCATCGTCGGCCCCGCTTATCGGCGCGGCTCCAGCATGACGACGGTGTTCGCGAAACTTACCGGAGCCGCCGCGTTCGACAAGTTCAAGGCCGCGCTGGCTTCCGACCCGCGGCTGCAGACGGATGTGTCGACGACGCTCGACTATTTCAGCAAGCAGTCCGAAGGCACCACGAAGGCCATCACCATCATCGGCATCGTGGTCGGCGCGATCATGGCGATCGGTGCGGTATTCGGCGCACTCAACACCATGTTCGCGGCGGTGGCCACACGTGCACGCGAGATCGCCACGCTGCGCGCGATCGGTTTCCGCGGACTGCCGGTGGTGATGGCGATCATGCTCGAAACCATGCTGCTCGCGCTGGCCGGCGGCGCGTTGGGCGGCGTCATCGCCTGGTTGATATTCAACGGCTATACCGCGTCCACACTGGCGGCCGGAACAACGGGCCAGCTCACCTTCGAGTTCAAGGTCGCCCCAGCCGTGCTCTGGACCGGCTTGAAATGGGCGCTGGCGATCGGCTTCGTGGGCGGCCTGTTCCCGGCGGTGCGCGCGGCGCGGCTGCCGGTGACCACCGCATTGCGCGAGCTGTAATTGTGTGTAGGAGCCCGCTGGCGGGCGATGCTTTTGCTTTGATCCTTCCAACCGACCATCAAAGCAACAGCATCGCCCGCCAGCGGGCTCCTACAACACTTGCAGGATTACGGCATGACTGGCGGGACGTACGCTAGCGTCAACCCGAGCAGCCACAGCAGGCCCAGCACCAGCGGCACGTGCACCACCAACTGCATGAAGGTGTAGCCGACCACGTCGCGCGCCTTCAGTCCCAGTACGCCCAGCAGCGGCAGCATCCAGAACGGATTGATCAGGTTCGGTAGCGCCTCGGCCGCGTTGTATACCTGCACGGCCCAGCCCAGATGCACGTGCAGGTCGTTCGCCGCCTGCATCACGTACGGTGCCTCGACCAGCCACTTGCCGCCGCCGGACGGCACGAAGAAGCCGAGCACGGCGGAGTAGGAGCCCATCACGGCGGGAAAGCTGTCGGTGGTCGCGACCTGCACGAACAGGTTCGACAGCCGGTGCGCCAGCGTCACGCCGTCGGCGCCGGGCACTTGCGTGAGCAGGGCCGCGATGGCGCCGTACAGCGGAAACTGGATCAGCACGCCGGACGTGCCGGGCACCGCGCGGCTCACCGCATCGAGGAAGCTGCGCGGGCGCCAGTGCAGAAGGATGCCTAGCGTGAGAAACAGAAAGTTGTAGGTATTGAGGTTGGCGATCGCGCTGATCGCCGGCTTGCTGGCGAACTCGTGGCCGAGCCAGCCGAGTCCCAACAGGCCGATCGCCAGCGACAGCAGCGGGCTGTACTCCAGCCATTCGCCGGGACGCGTGCGCGGCGGCAGCGCGGGCGTGGAGGTTTCGCCGGCGTCGAAATCCAGCGCCGTGCGCGCACGCGCGTCCGACGGCGCCGTGGTCCAGCAGACCAGCAGCGACGCCACGATCAGTACACCGGTCAGCACGAGCGACTGCCACAGGAAAATCGTCTCGCTGAAAGGCAGTACGCCGGTGATCGCCAGCAGGCCCGGCGGCATGCTGCCCGGGTTTGCCTGCAACTGGGCCGCCGACGAGGACAACCCCATCGCCCAGATCGCGCCCAGGCCGAGGTAGGCCGCCGCGCCGGCCGCGCGGTAGTCCATGCGCAAGTCGCCGCGACGTGCCAGCGCGCGCACCAGCAATCCGCCGAATACCAACGAGAAGCCCCAGCTCAGCAGCGATGCCAGCATGCTGACCAGCGCCACGTAGACGACCGCGCCGCGGCCCGTGCGCGGTGCGCGCGCCAATACGTCGATGAAACGCGCTACCACCGGCGCGGTGGCCAGTACGTAACCGCCGATCACCACGAATGCCATCTGCATGGTGAACGGAATCAGACCCCAGAAGCCGTCGCCGAAGGCCTTCACCGCCGCTGTGGGCGTGGCGCCGAAAGCGAATGCCGCCAAGGCCACTACTACCACGCCCAGCGCGGCGAACACCCATGCGTCGGGGAACCAGCGCTCCGCCCAGGCAGCACTGCGCAAGGCTGCGCGCGCCATCCACCCGTCTTGCGATGCGTTCATGCCGCTCTCCCGTCGGTGCTCGCGACATCGTCGCGCCCAACCGGCCATACAGGCAAGCCGACCAAGGTCGAACAGGTCCGAGTGGGCGGCTTCTCCAGCCCCGTGTAGGAGCGACCTCGGTCGCGATGCCTTTCGTCAAGAGCATCGCGACCGAGGTCGCTCCTACAACGGAAGGAAGTCCCTGGTGGACAGGAACCGCGCTACGAAGCCTTACGCTTCTGCTTCGCCAGCGTGATCACCGCCACGCCGAACAGAATGATCGCCATCCCGGCGAGGTCATAGGCACCCACGTGTTCCCCGGCCAGCCATACGCCGAACAGCACCGCCACCGGCGGATTCACGTAGGCGTAGCTGGTGGCCAGGGCCGGCCGCGCATGCCTGAGCACATACAAGAACGCGCTGAACGCGATGATCGAACCGAATACGGCCAGATAGACCAGCGCCAGCGTGGCCCGCGCGGTCGGATGTGCCGGCAGCCGTTCGCCGCTGGCGAAGCCCACCAGCAGCAACGCGACGCTGGCGCAGAGCATCTGCGCGGCGGTGTTCATCGGCCCCGGCGGCATTTCCCGGCGCCGGCTCCAGGCCGAGCCGAAGGCCCAGCACATCGCGGCGACCAGCAGCGCCAGCGCACCGAGTCGCGAGCCGGACAGGCTGCTGCCCAGGTTCAACACCACCACGCCAGCAAAACCGATCGCGAGGCCGATGCTCTCGCGCCGGTTCGGCCACTCGCCATACATGCCCGAGAACAGCGCGGCGAACAGCGGCATGCTGGCCACCGCCACGGCGGCGATTCCCGAGCTCACCCGTTCCTCGGCGAAACACACCAGGCCATTACCCATTCCCAGCAGCAGCAGGCCGGTGAATGCCGCATTGCGCCACTGCAACGGCGTCGGTGGCGCCATCCCGCGCAGGCGCAGAAAGCCGTACAGCGCCACGCCGGCACAGAGGAAACGGACACCGGCGAGCAGGAACGGCGGATAGCTTTCCAGCGCGTAACGGATGCCCAGATAGGTCGAGCCCCAGATCGCGTACAGCGCCAGCAACGCCAGCGGTATCAGAAAGCGCGGATCGGTCAGGCTGCGCGGCGTTTCAGCCGCGGCACCGGCAGAGATATCGGACATGGGGTAGGGTCGTGTGGGGACAGCGCATTATCCGCGAGCCCGCCCCGCTTGTCGCCGCGTAGGGCGTGTATGTCTGTAGGAGCGCACCCTGTGCGCGATGCTCTAATGTCGATCAAAGCAAAGAGCATCGCGCACAGGGTGCGCTCCTACAGATTGCTCAATGCGCGACCGGCCGACCCTGCCGGATCACCACAAACTCGCCTTCCAGCACGGCTGGCTGATGAGTGGCGTTCGGCACAGCGGGCTTCGCAGGCGCACGGACTTGCTTCCACTGCCGCACCGCCAGCAACACGCCGCCGCCGACCAGCAGCACGCCGGCGACCACCAGCCCGAACACCAGCAACACGCCGATCATGGCCACACCCAACAGCAACGACAAGGCACGAACCAGCGGATGGCGAGGACGACGAATGGAAGGCATGGAAAAGTACATGTGTTAAAAATCCGTGTGGTAAAATCAACGACTTACGCGACAACGATGGGGCCATACGGCCCCCGAGGCAAGTGCCGATGGATACAGTTTTCCCTGCCGCCTCGCCGGACCGGCAAGCGCTCTGCCGGCTGGATGAGATTCCCGATGGTGGCGCCACCGCCGTCGACGCCATGCTGACCGATGGCGAGGCCGATCCAGAACAGAGCAGCCTGATCTTGTTGCGGCGCGGCGGGCAGGTGCGCGGCTATCTCAACGTCTGCCCGCATACCGGTCGCCGGCTCGACTACGCTCCCGGCAAATTCCTGCTGAAGAACGACACCCTGATCTGCGCCGTGCACGGCGCCACCTTCAATCAGGCCGACGGTCTGTGCATCGCGGGCCCGTGCCGCGGCGAACATCTGCGCGAGGTTGCGCTGCAGGTGCAGGACGGCGCAATTCATCTGGCGCCCCGCGTGACCGAGGCGATTTAGGGGCTCGGCTTGCGCGGCTCGCAGAACTCGCCAGTGCGCCGATCCGATGGCTCGCCAGTGGCGTGCAGGATCAACGGAACATCAGGTTGATCGCGATCAGCGTGACCACGAGTACCAGCACGGTGAGCGGCGCGCCGACGCGCAGGAAATCCTTGCTCTTGTAGCCGCCGGGGCCGGTGACCATCATCAGCGCCGGATGGCCGGAACTGAGCAGGAAGGTATTGGACGAGGACACCGCCACGATCAGCGCGTAGGCCGACGGGTTGCCGCCGGTGGCGACGGCGACGCTGATCGCGATCGGCACCATCATCACGGTGGCGCCCACGTTGGACATCACCTGCGAGAACAGCAACGTGAGGATCGCCAGGCACGCCTGCAGCACCCACGGCGATGCGCCACCGAGATGCTGCAGCACCACCTGCGCGATCCATGCGGCAGTGCCGGTGGCGTCCATCGACCAGCCCAGCGGAATGAGGCACGCGGTGACGAAGATCGTCTTCCAGTTGATCGCCCGGTACGCCTCGTCCATGTTCAGCACGCCGGTCAGCAACATGCCGATCGCGCCGGTCATCATCGCCACCGACAGGTCGAGGTTGGTGAACAGCGCCAGGCACTTCGCCATCACGAAGAATCCCACCGCCTGCCAGATCTTGCCGGGGCGCTGCTCTTCCTTCGGGATGTCGGTGACGACGACCAGGTCCTTGTCTTCCGAGGCCAGCGCCAGATCGCGCCAGTTGCTGTGCAGCACCACGGTATCGCCGGCGCGCAGGTTGACCCCGCGCACGTCGTCGCGGAATACCTGATCGCCGCGGTTCACCGCCAACACCGAGATGCCGAAGCGTTTGCGCAGGCGCAGCTCGCCGACGGTGTGCTTGATGAAGCGCGACACCGGCGGGATCACCACTTCGGAAATGCCGGCGCGGGTGGGGTTGAACAGCTCGCCGAGCTGGCGCATGCGGGTCGACAGCCGGCACAGCTGGTTGTTGGCAAACTGGGTCAGCTGATCGCGCGGGCCGAGCACGCCCAGCACCGAGCCGACCCAGATCACGTGATCGGCCGGCGGCGCCATGCGCGCGTCGTTGCCGCTCTTGATCGCCAGGATCAGCGGCGCGCCGTGCAACTGCTCGACCTCGCCGATGCTCATGCCGACCAGCGGGCTTTCCGCGGTGACGGTGAGCTCGGCGGTCTCGCCGCCGATGCCGTAGGTCTCGGCGAAGTAGCTCTCGGTGCGCCCGGGCGTCACCTTCAGCCGCTCGTCCTCATGGCCAGGCAGCAGCTTGCGGCCGAAGAAGTAGAAATACGCCACGCCGAGCAAGGCCAGCGCCAGGCCGATCGGGGTGACGCTGAACAGGCCGAACTTCGGGATCGTGTGCGCGCCCGGCGGCAGGTTGACGTTGGCGCTGGCGATCAGGTCGTTCAGCACGATCAGCGGCGAGTTCGCGATCAGCGTGGTGTTGGTGGCGGTGAGAATGCAGAACGCCATCGGCAGCAACAGCCGCGACAGCGGCACGCCGGTACGTGCGGACAGCCGGCTGCTGACCGGGATCATCAGCGCCGCCAGCGCCTGGCTGGGAATCACCGCACTGAACAGACTGGCAACCAGGTTGATCACCACGCCGAGGCGCGACTCCACGCCGCGCGCCATGCGCATCACGAAACGCGCGGTGAGGTTGAGTACGCCGGCGCGGTCGAGTCCCTCGCCCATGATCATGATCGCCATGATCGCGATCACCGCGTTGCCGGCGAAGCCGTTGAACACGCGATCGGACGGAATCAGCCCGGTCAACCCGATCACCACCACGACCAGC
Source organism: Rhodanobacter terrae (assembly GCF_042657005.1). Classification (NCBI taxonomy): domain Bacteria; kingdom Pseudomonadati; phylum Pseudomonadota; class Gammaproteobacteria; order Lysobacterales; family Rhodanobacteraceae; genus Rhodanobacter; species Rhodanobacter terrae. The sequence goes on along the minus strand of NZ_JBHSNG010000010.1, from coordinate 35,885 downwards.
AACGCGACCATGTCGGCGCGGATCCACTCCAGCACCAGCATCAGCATGGTGAAGCCGACCAGCCCGAGTACCAGGACCATTTCGGGGGTGAGCGAAAGTCCCACTAGCTGACGTCTCCGATAAGTAGCCGGCTGCGGCGGATACGGCGGGGCAGTGGAAGCTTCACGCTGCGTCGATTCGTCCCTGGGTGATTAGCGTGAGTATAAGCGGGCTGATGCAGCGACTGGTGAACCGAAGGCCAAGAGCGAAGGCTAAGGTGGGGCCTTCGTGATCCCTCACCGGAGGGACTTCTTCGAAGTCGTTCCGAGCCTGCCCTTCAAACCCTCCGATACAGCAAATCCCACACCCCATGCCCCAGCTTCAATCCGCGCCGTTCGAAGTGCGTCTCGATGCGCCACTCGGGTTTCTCGGCGTACTGGCCCGGACCGCGCTGGTTGCGCCAGGCGGGCGCGGTTTCCATCACGTCGAGCATGTGCTCGGCATAGGCCTGCCAGTCGGTGGCCAGATGCAGCAGGCCGTCCGGCGCCATGCGCGAGGCCAGCAGGGCGACGAACTCGGGCTGGATCAGCCGGCGTTTGTTGTGGCGTTTCTTGTGCCACGGATCGGGAAACCAGATGCGTGTCTCGGCGAGGGTGCCCGGCGCGATCTCGTGTTCGAGCACTTCGACCGCGTCGTGCTTGTATAGCCGGACGTTGCCGGCATCGCGTGCGGCCAGGGCATTCATCAGCCGGCCGACGCCGGGGCCGTGCACTTCGACGCCGAGGAAGTCGCGCGCCTGGTCGTGCTCGCTGGCCCATGCCAGCGCCTCGCCGTTGCCGAAACCGATCTCCAGGACCAGCGGCGCTTGGCGGCCGAAGGTCGCGGCGAAGTCGCACGGGGTGCCGCGATAAGGGATGCCGAAGCGCGACCACAGCGTATCGAACGCGCGCTGCTGTGCAGGCGTCATGCGGCCCTCGCGCAGCACGAAACTGCGGATGCGGCGCATGTATTCCGGTGCGGGGTCGTCGCGGCCGGGGTTATCGGTGCCGGGGTTGTAGGTTTTGGGCATGCGTCATTGTAGCGGCTGACATCGAGAGCGCCGCTGCGAGCCGCTGCGCTCGTTCCGACCTCTCACCGCGGGCTGGGGAGAAGTCGGAGCGCGGGCCGTGACGCCTCAGTGCTGCTCCGCGTCGTCTTTCGGCCGATGTGGGGTTTTTTGCGGCGGCGGCCCTGACTCGGTGCGTTGCTGCGGATGGGGTGCTTCGGCGCGCGGCGGCGGCTCGAAGCGCGGCTGCTGCTGTGGCTGGAAGGCCGGACGACGCGGCGGCTCATTGCGGGCCGGCTCGGGCATCGGCTGTGGTCGTTCGCGAACGTAGCCGCGCGGGGCGGGCTCGGCACGGGCCGGCGCGGCACGCTGAAAGCGCGGTTCCTCGCTGTTGCGAGTCGGTGCGGCCGGCGTGGGCAAGTCCTGCCGCATCGTGCGATTGGACTGGTAACGCTGGCTGCCCCCGTCGCCGGCCGGCGGGTTCCGGTAGCCCGGGATCTGCTCGGCACGCCGGATCTGCGGCACCTGCGGCAGCGACGAGTTATCGCGGGCAGCGGGACGAGGCTGGTTTTCGCCGGCGCCCGAGATATAGCTGACGCCCGGCCGCGGCATCGATTCGCGTTGGTCCACGTTGTCGCGGCTGCGTGGATGGGCGAAACGTGTCGACGGCAGTCCGGCGCCGCCGCGCGCTTCGGGGCGGTTGTCGTTGCGCATTGCCGGTTGCGGCGAACCCGCGGTGACGCGGGGGCTGGCCGGAGGCTGCTGCGGTGTGGCGGTAAATCGGCGCGCATTGTCGCCCGCGCGATCGGCGGGAATGGGGCGAACGCCGCGATCGCGGTTGTCGCCCGCATTCAACACGCGGACATTGGATGCGGACACGCCGGCTCGGGGCGACTCGGCCAGACGGTTATTGCGTCCGGGCCCGCCTGCACCCTGCGCCACCATCGGCGGTGCGTGGCGTGCCACTACTTCGCGATTGAATCCGCCGGCCGGCAGGTTGCGTGCATGTGCGCTGAGTGCAGGCCTGGCCTCGGCGACGGGGCGCAGCTGGCTGGCTCCGCGTGAAAGCACAGGCGCCGCGGCCAGCTGACGCGGATCGACCTTCACCAGGTTGTGCTGCACATGGCGACCACCGGCGAACGTATTGCCTGGCACGGCGGTGAAGCCGCGTGGCGCTTCACGGTTGGCGTAGTGCCCATCACGCACCGGCTGACCGCTGCGATAGTTGTTGTACGAATGGTTGATGCTGTTGATGATCGTGGTCTGGTTGTAGGTGTTGTGTACGTTGATGTTGGTGACGTTGACGCGGGTGTAGTAGTTGCGGCTGGCGCGGTACCACGGGTTGTAGACCTCGCCAGGACCCAGCGGGAACCAGCCCACCGGGCCACTGCTGATGCCGACCGACCAGCCACCGCCACCGACAAAGGCCACCAGCGCCGGTGCGTAGATCGGACGCACCTCGCGCGGCCCCGGAATCCAGCCCCAGCCACGACGCGTGTAAGCCCAGCGGCCGTAGTGGTAAGGCGCGAAGCCCCACGGCGAATCGTCCACCCAGGTCCAGCCCCACGGCGCGATGTACGCCCAGTGGCCATCGCGGTACGGCGCCCAGTCCACGGCGACCCGGGTGGGATACCACACTTCGCCGTAGTCGCTGGTGGTCTGCCAGTCGCCGTACTGATCCAGGTCCTGATAGCCCACCACGTCGTCGGAAACGTATTGCCGGCTGCGCGACTGCCCATAGCGGCGGTCGCGCCCGCCGACCCACGCGTCGAATGCATCGCCGCCGCCGATGTCGCTGATGGTCACATCGGCGAGGCCGGAATCGGCAAAGCGGTAGCTGCGGCCGGGATTGATGGTGCGCTGCGCGTTGTTCTCGCCATACACGGTGGCGCCGCCGTCGAACGCCGTGACCTGGGTGCTGCCGCCGTTGTCGTCGATGTCCACGCGGAAGCTGCCGGGCTGATCGACCACCAGCGCCACGGTCGGCGTGTCGATCTCGTAGCTCTGGCCCTGATCCAGATGACGCACCGTAAGGTTGAGCGTGCCCTGGGTCAGCTCGATCTGCGCCAGCTGGTCATTCAGATTGAGCAGGCCGAAGTCGGTCTGGCCGTCCATGCGCAGGCTGCCGCCGCCAAGTTCCAGTTCGGCGCGGGAACCCCGGCCGGTGGACAGCCGGTCGCCGGTAGTCAGCGGGCGGTTGACGCTGGCATCGCTCCAGTCCTTCGCGCCGGCCGGCAGGAAACCGAGATCGCCGGAGATGTACGACAGACGGGCCACCCGGCTCGGCGGATCGGCGCTGTTGTCGTTTGCAGCGGACTGGGCCTGCACCAGAGCTGTAGAGGCGCACAGCAGCACGATCGCCAGCAGTCGCCCCAGCAGTCGCCAGCCGAAGCGTGATGGAGCGAGGAATTTGGCGAGCACACGCATGTGAGTTCCCCCAAAAGGTGGACGCGGTAAGTGTGAACGCGATTTGCCATCGCGCGATGGGTTTGTTCGATCCGATTATGGGCACATTAAAAATTAGTCCGGTCTTAAGTTCTGCTGATCGGGCCGCCGGCGATTCAGCTGGCCGCCATCTGTGATTCATGCGGCGTTGGGGCGGCGCGGTCGTGCGCTGCTTCCCAAAGCACACCAGAGCAGCGGCCGGCTCGCGTGGCGAAACTCCGCTCTCGCCCGACTTTCCAACGGCGCATGTCACGCGTTACCATCCGCCGGCCAATGCGGGTGTAGCTCAATGGTAGAGCTGTAGCTTCCCAAGCTACTGACGAGGGTTCGATTCCCTTCACCCGCTCCACTCCCCGCTGCAGCGATCCGAGCTATCCCGAAACCCTATGGCGGATCTGATCACCGCGGGCCTGATTACGTTGGGCTGGCGCGAGCGGCTGGCGTTGCCGCAGCTGGGCATCGGCATGCTCAAGGCCAAGCTGGACACCGGCGCGCGCAGCAGTTCGCTGCACGTCGATACCCTCGAAGAGTTCCAGCGCGGCGGAGACACCTGGCTGCGTTTCACCATGCATGTCGGGCGGCGCCAGCCGACGCACATATGCTGCGAGGCGCCGGCGCTGGATCGGCGCGCGGTGACCGATACCGGCGGCCGGCGTACCGAGCGCTGGTTCATCCGCAGCGAGGTGCGGCTGGCCGGGCAGCATTTCAGTGTCGACATCAACCTGACCGACCGCCGGCATATGCTGTTTCCCATGTTGCTGGGCCGCAGCGCGCTGGACGGGCGTTTCGCGGTCGATCCGGCGCGTTCCTATACCCAGCCGCGGCCGTTGCCGGCTGCTTCGGACATCCCATGACGGCCCTGCCATGAAAATCGCCATCCTGTCGCGCAACAGCCGACTCTATTCGACCAAGCGGCTGGTCGAGGCTGCGCGCGAGCGCGGCCACGTGGTGCGGGTGCTCGATCCGCTGCGCTGCTACGTGCGCATCGCCCCGGGCGCGGTGGCGATCCGTTACAAGGGCAAGGAAGTGCGCGACATCGATGCGGTGATACCGCGCATCGGCACCACCAGCACGTTCTATGGCACCGCCGTGCTGCGCCAGTTGGAGATGATGGGCGTGTACACGCCGAACCCGTCCGATGCCGTGCTGCGCGCGCGGGACAAGTTGCGCTGCCTGCAGATCCTCGCCGCGCAGGGCATCGACATGCCGATCACGGTATTCGGAGACAACCCGGACGATACCGCCGACGTGCTGGCTCTGCTGGGCGATCCGCCGCACGTGATCAAGCTCAACGAAGGAAGCCAGGGCACCGGCGTGGTGCTGGCCGAGAAACGCAGCGCTTCGCAAAGCGTGATCGAGGCGTTCCGCGGGCTGTACGCGAATTTCCTGGTCCAGGAGTTCATCGCCGAGGCGAAGGGTAGCGACCTGCGCTGTTTCGTGGTCGGCAAGAAGGTGGTGGCGGCGATGCAGCGCGACGCCAGCCCGGGCGAATTCCGAGCCAACCTGCACCGCGGCGGCAGCGCGATGGCGGCAACCTTGAGCACGGAGGAAAAACGCATCGCCGTGCGCGCTGCTGCCGCGCTCGGCCTGGGCATCGCGGGAGTGGATCTGTTGCGCTCCAATCGCGGCCCGCTGCTGCTGGAAGTGAACGCCTCGCCCGGCCTGGAAGGTATCGAGGCGGCCACCGGCGTCGATGTGGCTGGCGCGATCGTGGAACTGCTGCAAGCGCAGGCTGGTGACGCGGCGCCGAGTGGGCGGGCACGCCGGGGTACATTACGAAGTATTTAGTACGAACATCTTCGTTGACAGTGTTCTGGCGGCAGACCTACCATCCATCGCGGGATGATCGGGTGTCGGGCGTTCCTTACCGGAGCGCAGCCTGATCGGGGAGAGAGGCATGAAACTGAAGTTCTGGCTGTTGGGTGCGGTCGTGGGCATGGCGCTGCTGCAGGCAAGCGCTATTTACGCCCACAAGACGGAAGTCATCGTCAAGGCCGAGAACAAGGACGATTTCGCCGCCGTGGTGGCGGCGGTGCATCAACAGATGCAGTCCGGTGGACGCTACGAGTTCGTCGATCAGGGCGAGCGCCAGAAGGTCGATGCGAGCTTCGCCGACATGCAATCGCTGTTCGACAAATACAATAACGTTGCGCAGATGGACCAGAACGCCAAAGTCCAGCTGTTCAACGACCAAGAAGCAGTCAACGCGATTCTGACTCACCGTGACGACAAGCGGCTGGTCTGCGAGTCGGTGGCACCGATAGGTTCCCATATACCCAGGACGAGCTGCCGCACATATCGTGAGATCGAACAGGAGCACCGCGACACCCGGAACATTCAACAGCAAATGCAGCAGGTGCAGGAAGTCAGGGGGGGCAAGGGTTGAGCGCTGCACCGTCAGCCATCGTCTCAATGTCAGGTTTCTTATCTCATGGGTGAACCGAGGTGTCGGCATGAAGGCACAGCTCCCAATCAGTCCCAGACCCACCGAGGGTGAGCTTGAGATTCTGCACGTCTTGTGGGCGCGCGATGCCTGCACCGTGCGCGAAGTACACGATGTGCTCCGTCCCGATGTCGGCACGGGCTACACCACGACGCTGAAACTGTTGCAGGTGATGCATGCCAAGGGACTGGTCGAGCGAGATGATTCGCAGCGCGCGCATGTGTATCGTGCTGCGGTGAGCAAGGAACGCACGCAAAAGCGGTTTCTGGTTGATCTGGTGCAACGGGTATTCGAGGGATCGTCCTCGCAGCTGGTCTTGCACGCGCTCGGGAGCCAGCAGGCCAGCCGTGAGGAGCTGCGGGCGATCCGCAGCCTGTTGAACAAGCTCGACAAGGATGCATCGTGATGGACGCGTTGCCCGTGGTGCTTGCGAGTGTGCGGGTGGTGGGCTGGACATTGCTGCATTTTGTCTGGCAGGGGGCGTTGCTGGGATTGCTGTATGCGGTGGCGCGTGCGGTACTGGCTCGTGGCGAGGCACGCTACCGATTCGGCATGGCCATCCTGGTGGCGCTGGCCCTGTGCCCGTTGCTGACCTTGTGGCGACTGCTGGAAACGGCGTCGCAGGTGACCCCGGCAGCTACTGCGCTTGTGATTCCGCTCGTAAAGGATTACGGCACGGCAGCCGCCACGACGACCTGGGCATGGGGTGCCGATCTGGACATGCTTCTGCCATGGTTGGTGCTGGCGTGGTCGCTCGGCGTGCTGTTGCTGTCGCTGCGCGCATGGCGCCAATGGCGCGGGCTGAAGGCACTGGTGCAGATGGCTGCGCTGTTGCCGGAATGGCAAAGTCATGTCGCCGCGATGGCCGGACGTTTCGGCCTGCGCCGACGTATCACCGTGCTGTGCAGCAAGGTCATCGCCACGCCGGCGGTCGTCGGCTGGATGCGGCCGGTGATCCTGTTGCCGATGGCCGTCGTGTGCAACTTCCCCGTGGAGCAAGTTGAATTGATCCTTGCCCATGAGCTGGCACATCTGCGTCGCTGGGACCCGTTTGCCAACCTGTTCCAGGTCGTTCTCGAGACGCTGTGTTTCTATCATCCGGTAGTGCACTGGGTGTCGCGCGATGTACGCAATGAGCGCGAGATCTGTTGCGATGAGTTGGCGCTTTCGGTCAGTGGCGGCAGCCGACACGCCTTCGTGACGGCGTTGGCCGAGCTTGGTGAATTGCGCCGGCAGCATGCTTCGCTGTTGCTCGCAGCCAGCGGTGGCGTGCTACTGGATCGCGTGCAGCACATGGTGCTTCCGCGGGAGCGGAATGGCGCATCGATGCGCACGTCTGCGCGCTTCGTGGCCGTGCTGCTCGGCGCCGCACTGGTGGCGCTGACGCTGCGGCTGGAGTGGAAGCTGAATCACCTGCAGAGCCGCATGACCGCAGCGATCACACAGCTGAAGTCGATGTGGACGCCATCCGGGTTGCCGCTGATGCATGCCGACGTGAGCTGGCACCCAGCCGATCTGGCCTTGGTACATGCCCAGGTGCAGCGGCCGATGGAAAGTTTATCGGGGATGGCGGACGACACGGATTCCCGTGGTGCAATGGCGCTGGTGCCGGTCGCGATGAAGCTGCCGCAGCTGGTTCCGTTGCAGGTGGCCAACCTGTTGGCGATGCCGCAGGCCGAGCAGGTAGCGGCTGCCGCGATGCCGGTGGTGCCGGCTGCCCCATCGGCTGTACCGGCACCGACGTTGATCAGCGCTCGCCGGCCGGCCTATCCGCACGCGGCATTTGCGCACGGTATCGAGGGACAGGTGGTGATCGAGTTTGGCTTGTCCGCTGCGGGCGATGTACTGGATCCGCGGGTAATCAGCGCTCGGCCGGCGGGAGTGTTCGACCAGGCCGCGATTGACGCGATCCGCACGTGGAAATATGCGTTGTCCGAAACGGGTGCGACATCCCGGCGATATCGCCAGGCGGTGGCGTTCACACTGAAAGCGGGTGACTCCGGAACTGCCGCTTCCCGGCGCCGGGCTGATTGTCAGGTGGTCACCGGAACGCACATCTGTCGAGGACTCGATGAGGTGGTGGCGCGCATCGGTCACGTCGTTGATTGGACGACGCGGCCCTGATTCGAGGGGATGATCGCAAAGACCTTCTGTTGGTGTCACGTGTTTAACGACGAAGTGAGTACGGGTTAACTGCACCATAACCAGGCACGCCCTATAAAACAGTGGCTGTTCTTTGCATGGCACTCCACCGCCGAAGGCGGGTGACGGCAGACGACGGTGTCGGGGCAGTAGCTTGGGCCCAGGTGTTGCGACGGCGAGTCGTGCACCTGGGCCTTTTTATTGGCCGGGAGGAAGGGCTAAGGGCATCGCCCGCGAGCGGGCTCCTACGTGGTTTTCGTGGGGTGGGGTGGCCCGATGCGTGTGGCAATGGGGGTTCCCGCCACCCGGCGGTAGGAGCCCGCTCGCGGGCGATCCCGCCGCTTTTCCCCGCCGGCAGCATCGTGCGTTCAGTTTCGTACCGCGATCGGCGCACTTCATTCACGCAAGCTTGTTAAGCTTGCATCCTCAGCCGGCCCCATGCGTCGGCTGCGCAGGAGTGACACATGCGCGTTCTGGTGATCGAAGACAACAGCGATATCGCGACCAACATCGGCGATTATCTGGAAGACCGCGGCAACGTGGTCGATTTTGCGGGGGACGGGGTGACCGGCCTCCACCTGGCGGTGGTGCACGATTTCGATGTGATCGTGCTGGATCTCACGTTGCCGGGAATGGATGGTCTGGAAGTGGCGCGCAAACTGCGCCACGAGGCGCACAAGCAGACCCCGATCCTGATGCTGACGGCGCGCGATGCGCTGGAGCAGAAGCTGACCGGCTTCGAGTCCGGCGCCGACGATTACATGACCAAGCCCTTCGCGCTGCAGGAACTGGCCGCGCGGCTGGAGGTGCTGGCGCGCCGTGGCAAGGGCCCGCAAAGCCGCGTGCTGAAGGTGGCCGACCTCACCTTCAACCTCGACACGCTGACGGTGAACCGCGAAGGCAAGTCGATCCAGCTGAACCCGATCGGCCTGAAGCTGCTGCAGGCGCTGATGGAAGCGAGCCCGTCGGTGGTCACCCGGCAGGATCTGGAACAGAAAGTGTGGGGTGAGGAGTTGCCGGACAGCGATTCGCTGCGCGTGCATATCCACGGCCTGCGTGCGGCCATCGACAAACCATTCGAGAAGCCGCTGATCCACACGCGGCACGGCATTGGCTATCGGATGGTCGAGCCGGATGCAGTCCAGGCGTAAGCTTCGTTTTCGATTGATCGTTTCCTTCACGCTGTTCGGCTTCGGCCTCAGCGCGTTGTTTGCCGTGGCTGCGCTGAACATTCGCGCCAAAGTCGAAAGCCAACTGGTTACCGCGTCCTTGCAACAGGACGTGGATCAGGCCGTCGAGAAAGTGCACAAGGATCCCTCCAAGCCTGCGGGCTCGGATCTGATCGAGGCCTGGATGCGCAGCGATCGCACGCTCTACAACATGCCGCTTTCCTGGCAGGCGCTCGACAGCGGCGTGCATGACATTTACGAAACGGGAACGGACGGAACCACGCATCATTACAAGCTTGCCGTGCGCAAGAAGTACGGGCTTATCGGATTCATCCGCTACGACGTCACTCGCGACGAGCTGGGCAAACGGCAACTGCTCATCAGTGTGATCGGCGCCGTATTCCTGTTCGGCCTGCTCTCGCTGGCGATAGGCGTGTGGCTTTCGCGCAAGGTACTCAAGCCGGTCAGCGAGCTGGCCGACCGCCTGCGCGATTTCCGCAAAGCCGGCAAGGCCGAGCCGCTGGCGCCGCACTTCGCCGACGACGAGGTGGGTGAACTGGCGCACGCGCTGGATGAGTACTCGGCACGTCTCACCGCGATGGTCGAGCGTGACCGCGAGTTCAACTCCGACGTCAGCCACGAGTTGCGCACGCCGCTGGCGGTGATCGCCAGCACCACCGAGCTGCTGCAGGGTTCGCCCGATCTCACCGAGAAATTGAGCGAGCGGTTGAAACGCATCGAGCGCGCCTCGCGTCAGGCGACCGAACTGATCGAGGCGTTGCTGCTGTTGTCGCGTGCCGAACGGCGCGGCCCGACCCGGGGCGAAATTACCGAGGTCGGCAAGGTCGCCGCCGATGTGATCGAAAGCCAGCGCCCGCAGATGCGCGGCAAGCCGCTGACCATCGAGCTGACCGTCGACGAGACGGTCAACGTCAATGCGCCGGCCTCGGTGCTGTCGGTGGCGCTGACCAACCTGATCGGCAATGCGATCAAGTACACGCTCGAAGGCACCGTGCGGGTGGAAGTGGGTGCCGGCCGCATCGAGGTGATCGACACCGGCCCCGGGATCAAGCCGGAAGATGCCGAACGCCTGTTCCAGCGCGGCGTACGTGGCGAGGGTGCCGGCGGCAGCGGTGCTGGCCTCGGCCTGGCGATAGTGCGCAGGCTATGCGAGTTGTATGGCTGGGATGTCTCGATGCGCCCGCGCAGCGACGCCAATGGCGCGATCGCCAGCATCAAGTTCTAGCGGCAGAAGCGAGTGGTGGAGCGAGAAGTGAGAAAAGAGAAAAGAGAAAAGAGAAAAGAGAAAAGAGAAAAGAGAGGGGTCGCTCACACCGCAGCTACCCTGACGCACGGGCAGCTGGTCCAGCCGCATGCTTTGCATCCAGTCACTCTTGCCGACACGAAAACGCCCCGCATGACGGGGCGTTTCGTTGAGCGGGTTGTGCGCGAACCGGGCTATCTCTCTTTTCTCACTTCTCGCTCCACCACTCACTCCTTTCGTCACACCTGCTCCAGCCAACCCCACTTGTCATGGGTACGGCCGTCGAACAGGCCGAAGAACAGCTCCTGCAGGCGCAAGGTGACGCGGCCGGCCTTGCCGGTGCCCACCTGCTTGCCGTCGACCGAACGGATCGGGGTGATCTCGGCCGCGGTCCCGCACATCAGCAGCTCGTCGGCCAGATACAGGTATTCGCGCGGGATGTCGCGTTCGACCACGTCGATGCCGTCTTCGCGGGCCAGCGTCTTCAGCGTGTCGCGGGTGATGCCCGCGAGAATCGAGGCGCTGGCCGGAGTGGTGTGCAGCACACCGTCGAACACCAGGAACAGATTCTCGCCCGCGCCTTCGCTGAGCAGGCCGCTGGATGCCAGCGCGATGCCTTCGCCGAAGCCGAGGCGGCGCGCCTCGCGGGCGATCAGCTGACCGGACAGGTAGTTGCCGCCGGCCTTGGCGCCGGCCGGGATGGTGTTCGGCGCGAAGCGCTGCCAGCTCGACACGCAGGCGTCGATACCGTTCTGCAGCGCCTCCGGCCCGAGGTACGGACCCATCGGCCATGCCGCCACCGCCACGTCGATCGGGGTTTCGGCTGACAACCCGAAACCGCCCAGACCGCGGTACGCGACCGGGCGCAGATAGGCCGCGCCGAGTTCGTTCTTCTTGATCACCGCACGGCAGGCTGCGGCCAGCTCGTCGGCGGAATGCGGCAGCACCATGTCGTAGATCTTGGCCGACTGGTACAGCCGGTTCAGATGATCGGTGAGCCGGAAGATCGCCGCCCCATCAGGCGTGGCGTAGCTGCGGATACCCTCGAATACCGACGAGCCGTAATGCAGCGCGTGCGACATCACATGCGTGGTCGCTTCGGCCCAGGGCTTGATGCTGCCGTTCTGCCAAATCCACTCAGGGTATTGCTGAGCCATGTCGTTTCTCCAAGGGTGACCGCCCATGATAGCTGCTGTGAACCTGCCAGGCGTCAATCCGGACGTCTCAGTCGGGGTTGCGCAACCATAGGCAACCGGCCCGGCTGACGACATCGAAACGCAGTTCGCGCGAGCTTCCGCTGCCGTCGTTGCCGGCAGTATGCAGCACCAGTTGGGCGTTGGCGGGTATCGAGTCGGGCGAAGTGCCAGGGGGAGCGATGGCGGCCATATCGTTGGCAGCGATCGCCGCTGCCGGCGACTTATCGCCGGATGCGGAATCGTCCGGCGTGTCGACATCCAGCAACGGCTGTTTCATCAGCTCGCCCAGCGAGCGGATATCCGCAATCACCGTGCCACGGCCGAAGCCGCTCCACAGCATCAAGCCGGCCATGCGGTTCGCATCATGGCTGGCGAACGCGTCGATCACGCTCTGGCGCAGCGCGCCCAGGCTGGCCGCACAGAGGGTTGGCGGCGGCGCGGTTGCGGGAGGGGTGCCGTTGCCGCGCGTGGCGGCCGGGCCGACCGGGGTGGCCTGCAGCGCGGCGCACGGCTGGTCGGTGAACACGGCGCCGCCGTTCGCGCCGATGCAGCGGTGGATCTCCGTCTGTGCCCGCGCCGGCGCCGCCCAGGCGAGCAGGACGAGGCACAGCAAGGCAGCTGACTGGCGCATCATGCCAGCATACCCGCCCACTGCCTCAGGCAAGTTGCTGCAGCACGGACTGCGTCGCCTTGGCGCGATTCAACGTGTAGAAGTGCAGGCCCGGGGCGCCGCCTTCGAGCAGGCGCCGGCACAGCTGCGCCACCACTTCGGCGCCCAGCGCGCGCACCGACTCGGCATCGTCGCCGTGCGCCTGCATGCGCTTGGCGATCCAGCGCGGAATCTCGGCGCCGCACATGTCCGAGAAGCGTTTCAGCTGGCTGTAGTTCGCGATCGGCATGATGCCCGGCACGATCGGCACGTTCACGCCCAGCTTGCGCACGTCGTCGACGAAGCGGAAATACGCGTCGGGGTTGAAGAAATACTGGGTGATCGCGCCGTTTGCACCGGCGTCGATCTTCGCCTTGAAATGCTGCAGGTCGCGCAGCGCGTCGTCGGCCTGCGGGTGGACTTCCGGGTACGCCGCCACCTCGATATGGAAGTGATCGCCGCAGTGCTCGCGGATGAAACCCACCAGCTCGGCCGCATAACGGAAGTCGCCCGCCGTGGCCATGCCCGACGGCATGTCGCCGCGCAGCGCGACGATGCGCCGGTAGCCAGCCGCGCGGTAGTCATCCAGCAAGGCACCCAGTTCGGCGCGGGTGCCGCCCACGCAGGACAGGTGCGGCGCCACGTTGAGGCCGTGCTGTGCATGCAGCCGCGCCACCGTCTCACCGGTGTAGCTCAGCGTCGAACCGCCGGCCCCGAAGGTGACCGAGGCGTATTCCGGCTGGTACGTCTTCAATGTCTGGGCGGCACGATCGAGTTGTGAACGCTGCTCGTCGTTCTTGGGCGGGAAGAATTCGAAGCTGATGGCCGGCATGGCGGAGGTTCCGGATGGACGATGCGGGCCAGTATATATCTCTATCTCGCGATGAAGCGATATATGGCAGAACCGGGAATGGGGAGTCGGGAGTGGTTGGAAGCGAAGAAAGCTTGGCCGCTCCGCTGACCTGCAGGCGAGAATCGCGCATAAACAAGGGGCGCATCGCTGCGCCCCGTCTGTTTGGAGAACCGGGCCTCGATTCCCGATTCTCCATTCCCGACTCCCGTCATCAGTACCGGTAATGGTCCGGCTTGTACGGGCCTTCCACCGGCACGCCCAGGTAGCCGGCCTGCTCCTTGGTCAGCGTGGTCAGCTTCACGCCGATCTTCTCCAGATGCAGGCGCGCGACTTCTTCGTCGAGCTTCTTCGGCAGGATGTAGACCTTCGGCTCGTAACTGTCCTTGTTCGCCCACAGGTCGATCTGCGCCAGGGTCTGGTTGGAGAACGAGTTGGACATCACGAAGCTGGGATGGCCGGTGGCGCAGCCGAGGTTGACCAGGCGGCCTTCGGCGAGCAGGAAGATCGCGCGGCCGTCCGGGAACACGTACTTGTCCACCTGCGGCTTGATGTTGATTTTCTCCACGCCGGCCATCGTGTTCAGCGCATCGACCTGGATCTCGTTGTCGAAGTGGCCGATGTTGCAGACGATCGCCTGGTCCTTCATCGACTTCAGATGGTCGAGCGTGAGCACGTCCTTGTTGCCGGTGGTGGTGACGTAGATGTCGCCGCGGCCCAGGGTCGACTCGACCGTATTGACCTCGAAGCCTTCCATCGCCGCCTGCAGCGCGTTGATCGGATCGATCTCGGTCACCACGACGCGCGAGCCGTAGGCACGCAGCGAATGGGCGCAGCCCTTGCCGACGTCGCCGTAGCCGCAGACCACGGCGACCTTGCCGGCCAGCATCACGTCCATCGCGCGCTTGAGGCCATCGGCCAGCGACTCGCGACAGCCGTACAGGTTGTCGAACTTGCTCTTGGTCACCGAGTCGTTGACGTTGATCGCGGGCACCAGCAGCGACTTCGCCTCGGCCAGCTGGTACAGGCGGTGCACGCCGGTGGTGGTCTCCTCGGAGACGCCCTTCCAGTCCTTGACCACGGTGTGCCAGTAGCCCGGGCGCTCCCTGTGCACGCGCTTCAACAGGTTCTTGATCACCTGCTCCTCGTGCGAGGACGCCTTCTCGTCGACCCACTTGCTGCCATTCTCCAGCTCGTAGCCCTTGTGGATCAGCAACGTGACGTCGCCGCCGTCGTCGACCACCAGCTGGGGCCCGAGGAAGCCGCCCTTGCCGTCGGAGAAGGACAGCGCGTCCAGCGTGCAGTCCCAGTACTCCTCCAGCGTCTCGCCCTTCCAGGCAAACACCGGCGTGCCGGTGGCGGCGATCGCGGCGGCGGCGTGGTCCTGGGTCGAGAAGATGTTGCATGAAGCCCAGCGTACGTCGGCGCCGATGTCCTTCAGCGTCTCGATCAGCACCGCGGTCTGGATCGTCATGTGCAGCGAGCCGGTCACGCGCACGCCCTTCAGCGGCAAGGTGGCGGCGTGCTTCTTGCGGATCGACATCAGGCCCGGCATCTCGTGCTCGGCGATGTCCAGCTCCTTGCGGCCCCAGTCGGCGAGCGACAGGTCGCGGATCTTGTAGTCGTGGGTAGCGGTTTCTTTGGTAACGGCGTTCATGGATGTCTCCGGTTAGTGCAAGGCTCTTTCGAGGAGTCCGGCCATGGATGGCCGGTCTTCTGCGAAGGGACTCGCGTACAGAGCGCCGTTGTGGAACGTGCCGCGCCGAGCCTGGCCGTTTCCGACGGCGGATGGATCCGCAGTCGGAACGGTCGCAGCGCCCCTCGGCGGGCAGTACAAGCCCGTCATTGTAGCGGGAGATGCCTCCGGCGCTGCAATTCGATAGGCTGGCCGTTCACCCAGCACTGGAGCGACTGCATTGGAAGAGAACCGCGAGGCCGAATTCCTGCCACCCGATGGCCCGCTGCGCGAGGACGTCAGCCGGCTCGGCGCGATGGTCGGCAGGATGCTGGCCGAGCAGGGCGGGGCCGCGTTCTTCGAACGGGTCGAGCAAGTGCGCGTCGCGGCCATTCGCCGCCGCCGCGAAGGTGCCTCGGTGGATGAACTGGCCGACTCGCTGGCCGGTCTCGATGCGGCGGATGCGCAAGCCATGGCGCGTGCCTTCGCCACTTATTTCCAGGCGGTGAACACCGCCGAGCGGGTGCATCGCATCCGCCGTCGGCGCGACTACCAACGCGAGGGCAGTGCGCCGCAGCCGGAGTCGCTGCTCGACGTGCTGGGCCGGCTGAAGGCTGAAGGCGTCGGCGCGAACGAGCTGCTGGGCTGGCTGGATCGGCTGTGGATCGAGCCGGTGTTCACCGCGCACCCGACCGAGGCCGTGCGCCGTTCGCTGCTGGAAAAGGAACAGGCGATCGTCAGCTCGCTGATCGACGGCTTCGACCAGCACCGCACGCCGCAGGAGCGCCGGGAGGACGACGACCGCATCTACATGGCGCTGTCCTCCGGCTGGCAGACCGCCGAAGCCTCGCCGGTACGGCCGACCGTGCAGGACGAACACCATCACGTCGGTTTCTATCTGGCCAACCCGCTTTATCGCATCGTGCCGGCGCTCTACGAATCGCTGGCCGGAGCGTTGCAGTCGGTCTATGGCGTGGCCGCGGACCTGCCGCAGCTGCTCGGCTTCGCCACCTGGGTCGGCGGCGACATGGACGGCAACCCGAATGTCGGGGCGGATACCATCGCCGCCAGCCTGGCCACCCAGCGTGCGAATGTGATCGAGCATTACGTGGCCGATGTGGCGGGGTTGGCACGCCTGCTCAGCCAGACCGAAGGCCGGGTCGCGGTCGACGCGGACCTGCAGCAGCGCCTGGACGATTACCGCGCGCGTTTTCCCGCCGCCGCGCAGAGAGTGCGGCCGCGGCATGCCGACATGCCGTACCGCTGCCTGCTGACGGTGATCGGTGCCCGCCTCGAGGCAACCCTTGGCGACAGCCATACGGAAGGCTATACGTCCGCGGCCGAACTGCTCGATGACCTGCAGTTGATCGTCAGAAGCCTGGTCGACCATCACGGCCTGCACGCCGGTGCCTACGCGGTGCAGCGCCTGATCCGCCGCGTGCGCACTTTCGGCTTGCACCTGGCGCGGTTGGACGTGCGGCAGGATTCGCGCGTGCACGACGATGCGCTGGCGGCACTGCTGGACAACGTAGCGTGGCCGCAGCTCGCCCCCGACGAACGCGCGCTGCAGCTGCGCGGCTACGCCAGCGGCAGCGCGCGTTTTCCGATCAGCCACGCCGACGTGGTCGCCTCGCTCTACGACGTATTCGCGACCCTGGGCGACGCCCGGCGCCGCTACGGCAGCGAGGCGGTCGGCCTGTACATCATCAGCATGGCGCGCTCGGCTGCCGACGTGCTGGCGGTACTGGCACTGGCGCGCTACGGCGGCCTGGTCGAGAACGACAGCGTCCCGCTCAACATCGCGCCATTGTTCGAGACCGTCGACGATCTGAAGGCGGCCCCGCAGACCCTGGGCGCGTTGCTCGACGACCCGGTCTATCGCCAGCATCTGGCCGCGCGCAACAACCAGCAGTGGGTGATGCTCGGCTATTCCGACAGTGGCAAGGACGGCGGCACGTTGGCTTCGCGCTGGGGCCTGCAGCGCGCGCAGGTGGAGTTGCTGGAAGTGGCGAACGCGGCCGGCATCGAGCTGGCGTTCTTCCACGGCCGCGGCGGTTCGGCCAGCCGCGGCGGCGCGCGCATCACGCCGGCGCTGATGTCGTCGCCGCGCGGTACGGTGGCCGGCGTGCTGCGCGTCACCGAGCAGGGCGAGGTGATCCATCGCAAGTACGGCATCCGCGCATTGGCCTTGCGCAACCTGGAGCAAACCGTCGGCGCGGTGTTGCGCGCCAGCCTGCGGCCACGCGAAACCGAACCGCGCGAGGAGCATTGGCGCGGGCTGATGGATACGTTGTCGGCGAACAGCCGACAAGCCTATCGCGCCTTCGTCGACCGGGAGCACTTTGTCGATTATTTCCGCGCCGCCACGCCGATCGACGTGATCGAGAAGATGACGTTGGGCTCGCGTCCGGCCAGCCGCCGCAGCATGCGCGGGGTGCAGGATCTGCGCGCGATCCCCTGGGTGTTCGCGTGGACCCAGTGCCGCTCGATCCTGCCCGGCTGGTACGGCCTCGGCAGCGCGCTGGAACAGAGTGCTCAGCAGCTCGGCGAAGAAGCACTGGTGGAGATGGCGCGTGACTGGCCGTTCTTCAGCAACGTGCTGGACGACGTCGAGATGGTGCTGGCCAAGTGCGACCTGGACATCGCCGAGGCGTTCTCGAAGCTGTCCGGTCCGCTGCACGAGGAATTCTTCGGCCTGATCCGCGACGAGTTCGCGCGCACCCGCCACTGGCTGCTGCGGCTCAAGCGTAGCGATGCGCTGCTGCAGGTCGAGCCGCGCCTCGCCGCATCGATCCGCCTGCGCAACCCCTACGTCGATCCGATGAGCCTGCTGCAGGTCGATCTGCTGCAACGCTGGCGCGCCACCGAGCGTGCCGACGATGCCTTGCTGCAAGCCCTGGTCGCCTGCGTCAACGGCGTCTCCCAGGGGCTGCAGAACACCGGCTGACCCGCGCCTCGCACCTCCACATTGACAGGTAGGAGCCCGCTAGCGGGCGATGCTTTTGCTCTGATTTTTCCTACCGGGTCATCAGAACAAGAGCATCGCCCGCCAGCGGGCTCCTACAGACTAGACGGAGTATGTGCATGCAACGTGGCGATGCGCTGGGCGCGCGGCAGCCGTTTCCAGGCGATTTCCAGCCGCAGCGCTTCGCTGTGGCCGGCAACCCAGACCCAGCCGAGCAGCTGCCGCGGCGGGTTCGAGCGGGTGAAGCGGGCGCCCTTGCCGGCAAGGTGTCTGGCGTAGCGTTGTTCGGGGTCGCGGGCGATGCCGGTATACACGCGGCCGTCGGCGCACTCCAGCAAGTACACCGCCCAAGCGTCGGCAGCGGGTGCCTCGTTCACGCGCTCAGGCCCACTCGGTCAGCCCCTCGGCTTCACACAGACGCCGCCATGACGGTCGCGCTTTCAGTCGCGTCGCCAGTGCGGCGATATGCGGCCAGGTGATGGCCTGGTGCGGCATGTTGCGCGACCAGCGCATCAGCATCAGCGCGTACAGGTCGACCACGCTGAACGTGTCGCCGAGCAGGTAGGGGCCGTGTGTGGCCAGGTGGGTATTGATGCGCGACCAGCAGGCCTCGATGCCGATGCGCGCCGCCTCCTTGATGCCCTCGCCGGCGGCAGGCAGGTAGTCGCCGGGGTAGAACCACTGACGGAACAGCGGTTGCAGCGAGTTGGCCAGGTACAGCATCCACTGCAGGTAGTCGGCACGCTGCGGGCTGTCCATGGCCGGCGCCAGCGCCGCATCGGCGTGCCGCTCGACCAGCAGCATCGCCAGCGCGGCCGCTTCACCGTGCGGCACGCCGTCTATCACCAGGGTTGGCACCACGCCGTTCGGATTCAGCGCGAGGTACGCAGCGCTGCGCTGCTGTCCCGCATCGAGATCCACCCGTTCCAGCCGGTACGGCGCGCCGCACTCGAGCAGGGTCAGATGCACCAGCATGTTGGCCGAACCGGGGGCGTAGTAGAGCGTGTACATGGCAGTCATTCGCGGCAGATGGTCGGCGGATGATACGCCGTGGTGGCCGCCGTTCCCGTTTGTCGTCCGGCCTGCGAGGAGCGGTATTGCCGCGCGCCGCGGTTCGGCACGCGTATCGCCTTGGCGGATGCAGGCATGCAGATTGCCTACCTCGATCTGGTTTTCATTGCATAACATGCATTTGTATGAGCTAGTTGAAGTGGAAATCTATGGATTTCCTCGTGGGGTTCCGGTTATCGTTGCGCCAGGAATCGAGGACCGCCCATGCACGTCAAATCCCCCTGGCCCGTCCGGTCGCTGCACAGGCTGGGCCGCATCGCGCTGGCGGCCGTTCTGATATGCGGTCTGGGTGGCTTTGCCGGCAACGCGCAGGCGGGCCATGCTGCGCTGGTCCTCGACGGTTCGACGGGCGACGTGCTCAGCGCGATCAACCCGGATGAACTCAATCATCCGGCTTCGCTGACCAAGATGATGACGCTCTATCTCACCTTCCAGGCGCTGGAAGATGGGCGGCTGAAACTGGATCAGCTGTTGCCGGTGTCGGCCCACGCAGCGAGCATGGCACCGACCAAGCTGGGCCTGCGCGCCGGCCAGACCATTTCGGTGCAGGACTGCATTCTGGGCATGGTCACCAAGTCGGCCAACGACGCCGCCACCGTGGTGGCCGAGAAACTGGGCGGCTCCGAAGATCACTTCGTCGAGATGATGAACGCCGAAGGCCTGTTGCTGGGCATGACCCATACTCGGTTCGAAAGCGCCTCCGGCCTGCCCAACCCGGACGACGCCACCACGGCGCGCGACATGGGCAAGCTGGCGATGGCGCTTTATCGCGACTTCCCCAGCCAGGCACCTTATTTCGCCACCCGTGAATTCAGGTTCCGCGGCCGGCTGGTGCGCGGCCACAACCATCTGATGGATCGTTATCCGGGGATGGACGGGCTCAAGACGGGCTTCACCGACGCCGCCGGCTTCAACCTCGCCT
This sequence comes from Rhodanobacter terrae, assembly GCF_042657005.1. Taxonomy (NCBI): domain Bacteria; kingdom Pseudomonadati; phylum Pseudomonadota; class Gammaproteobacteria; order Lysobacterales; family Rhodanobacteraceae; genus Rhodanobacter; species Rhodanobacter terrae. The sequence continues at coordinate 16,070 of NZ_JBHSNG010000010.1, read as the reverse complement.
CCACCGCCGTGCGCGATGGCCAACGCCTGTTCGGCGTGGTCCTGGGTGGCCGCACACCGATCGCCCGCGATAATCTGATGGCCCACCTGCTGGACGACGGTTTCGAGCATCGGCAGATTTCGCCAGCCCTGGTCGCCGAAGCGAGCAGACCCGACCACCGCATGACGCACCGGATGCTCGCAGCGCTGTCACCGATCGGCAACGCCGAGGCGGCGACCGTGGCGAGGCCTGCACCGCGAGCGAAGAAAACGGTATCGCGCCGGCATGCCCGCACCGTGGCCAGCAACCGGTTTCGCGCCACATGCCGGAAAAGCAGCAAGGGCCGCGCCGGCTGCCTGCACCACAAGCACGCGCCCGCTGCTGATAGTGCGACAAAGCTGGCTACACGCTCCGGGTCAGCGACAGCGCCGCATCGCGACTGAAGTCGCTCCCACCACCAAGCCAAGGCATGCCGGCCATCCCTGTGGGAGCGGCTTCAGCCGCGATACCTCCAATCCGCCAAAAACATCGCGACTTGAAGCCACGCGTCGGTACACAGCCTCAGACGTCCAGCTCGCTCCAGCGCGCGTACGCGGCGTCCAGCTCTGCCTGCAGCGCCGCCAGTGCCTCGTTCGCCTTGACGATGGCGGCACTGTCCTGCTGGAAGAAGGCCGGTTCGTTCATCGCCGCGCTGCGGCTGCCGATCTCGCCTTCCAGTTGCTCGATGCGTTTCGGCAACTGTTCCAGTTCGTGCTGTTCCTTGAAGCTGCGCTTGCGCCTGGATTCCACCGGTGCTGCCGCTGCCGAAGGGCTGGAGGGCGCAGGCTTGACCGCCGCCGCACTGCGTGTGCCGGGCCGCTGCCGCAGCCAGTCCGTATAACCGCCAACGTACTCGCCGATCCGGCCTTCGCCCTCCAGTACCAGCGTGCTGGACACCACGTTGTCGAGGAAGGCGCGATCGTGCGAGACCAGCAGCAAGGTGCCCTGGTAGTCGGTCAGCAGCTCTTCCAGCAGCTCCAGCGTTTCGACGTCCAGGTCGTTGGTCGGCTCATCCATCACCAGCAGGTTGGAAGGCTGCGCGAACAGCTTGGCCAGCAGCAGGCGGTTGCGCTCGCCGCCGGACAGGCGGGTGATCGGTGAGCGCGCGCGCTCGGGCGAGAACAGGAAGTCCTGCAGGTAGCCGATGATGTGCTTGCGCTGGCCGTTGAGCTCGATGAACTCGCGGCCCTCGGCCACGTTGTCCAGCGCATTCAACTTGTCGTTGAGCTGCAGGCGGTGCTGGTCGAAGTAGGCGATCTGCAGGCTGGTGCCCAGCGTCGCTTCGCCGCGTTGCGGCTTCAGCTCGCCCAGCATGATCTTCAGCAGGGTGCTCTTGCCGGCGCCGTTCGGGCCGATGATGCCGATGCGATCGCCGCGCATGATCGTGGTGGACAGGTCGTCGATCAGCACGCGGCCGCCGTAGGCCTGATGCACGTGTTCGAGGTCGATCACCTTCTTGCCGGACGACTGCGCGGTGGCCAGCGCCATCTTCGCGTTGCCGGTGAGGTTGCGCCGCTCGGCGCGCTCGTTGCGCAACGCCTTGAGCGCGCGCACGCGGCCTTCGTTGCGGGTGCGCCGGGCCTTGATGCCCTGGCGAATCCACACTTCCTCCTGCGCCAGCTTCTTGTCGAACAGCGCGTTCGCCTGCGACTCGGCGTGCAGGCGTTCCTCGCGGCGGCGCAGGTAGTTGTCGTAGTCGCCCGGCCAGTCGGTCAGCGCGCCGCGGTCGATCTCGACGATGCGCGTGGCCAGCGCGCGCAGGAAGCTGCGGTCATGGGTGACGAAGAGGATGCTGCCGGCGAACTGCTTGAGGAAGCTTTCCAGCCAGCCGATCGCCTCGATGTCCAGGTGATTGGTCGGCTCGTCCAGCAGCAGCACGTCCGGCTTGCGCACCAGCGCCTGCGCCAGCAGCACGCGCCGCTTCATGCCGCCGGACAGCGCGGCGAAGTCGGTATCGCCGGGCAGTTCCAGCTGGGTCAGCACCTCGGTCACCCGGCGATCGAGGTCCCAGCCGTGCTGCGCCTCGATCTGATGCTGTACCTCGCCCAGCGCATCGAAATCGGCCTGCGTGTGCAGTTCGTGCAGCAAATGGTGATAGCGCGCCAGCAGGTGGCCGAGATCGCCCAGCCCTTCGGCGACCACGTCGAACACGCTGCCGGCGGTGCCCTGGGGCACTTCCTGCGCCATGCGCGCGATCACCACGCCGTTCTGTACGCGCACTTCGCCGTCGTCGGCATGCAGCTCGCCGGAGATCAGCTTCATCAAGGTGGATTTGCCTTCGCCGTTGCGGCCGACGATGCACACCCGTTCGTTCGCCTCGATCGACAGATCGACATGTTCGAGCAGGAGCGGGCCGCTGATACTGAAGTCGACGCGTTGCAATTGGATAAGAGACATCCGCTCATTGTAGCTGGACCGCCCCCCCGCAAGCCCGGAAAACGAGGTCAATCTTTCTCAACGCGGCGGATGGGATGTTTTTAGGAAAATCGAGTTGCCCGAATTTTCCCAAAAAATCGACAATCGTTCATTGCACTGGTAGGAGCCCGCTGGCGGGCGATGCTTCTATTTCGATGGTTGGGTAGGAAAAATCAAAACAACAGCATCGCCCGCCAGCGGGCTCCTACGGGCGATCCGTGTAGCTTCGATGTTCAGCCGCGCTGGCGGTCAGCTTCATCAGGATGGACTTGCCTTCGCGGTTGCGGCCGACGACGCATATCCGCGTAGGAGGCGCCGATGCTGGAATCGACGTGCTGAAGCTGGATCAGCGACATCCGCTACCCTAGGCGGTCCAGGGCAGGCACTGACGCGCGGATACGTTTCCGCCGCGGGTGCCGGTGCGGGTTCGCGGGGGATCCATGACCGGGCAGCTGACTGATCAGTATCTGGAGGCCAAACGCATCGCGCTCGCCGCGATGGAGGCTCATGCTCTCGAGCGCGAGGCGCTGATCGGGCGCGAGGTAGGTGCGGACGAGGCGCTCGGCCGCGAAGTGCGCTGGATGATCGCGGCGATCGAGGGCAGCCATACCGCCGCCTTGCCTTGCATGGCCGGCGATGCGATCGATCTCAGCGGCCGCGACGCGCAGGTCACCGCGCCGCGCCACTATCGCCTGCTGCGGCGCCTTGGCGAGGGCGGCATGGGCGTGGTCTACCTGGCCGAACGCGGCGACGGCGACTTCGTGCAGCCGGTGGCGCTGAAGGTGCTGAGCGCCGGCGCGGAGGGTTCGCCGCTGCTGCTCGAACGCTTCGCGCGCGAGCGCCAGCTGCTGGCACGGCTGGAACACCCGGGCATCGCGCACCTGCTCGACGGCGGCGTACTGGCCGACGGCAAGCCCTTCCTCGCGATGGAATACGTCGAAGGCGAGCGCATCGATGCATGGTGCGCGCGGCATGCGCCGGTGCTGCGCGATCGCATCGCGCTGTTCCTCAAGGTCTGCGCCGCGGTGGAATATGCGCACCGCAACCTGATCATCCACCGCGACCTCAAGCCAGCCAATATCCTCGTCACCGAGGACGGTGAGCCCAAGCTGCTGGACTTTGGCATCGCGCGCATCGTCGACGAACAGCCGCTGGAGGCCGGTCTCACCCAGACCGGCCAGCACGCGCTAACCCTGGCCTATGCCAGCCCGGAGCAGATCGAGCAGCGGCCGCTGACCACCGCGGTGGACGTGTATGCGCTGGGCGTGGTGCTGTACCAGCTGGTGGCCGGACAGCGGCCGTTCCAGCACATCGCCACGCCGCATCTGCTGACCCATGCGATCGTCTGCGGCGATGTGGTGCCGCCCAGCCGCAGCGCACCGGCTGCCGTGGTGCCGGCCGACATCGACGCGATCGTGCTGAAGGCGATGCGCCGCAAGGCCAGCGAACGCTACGCAACGGTGGGCGAGTTCGCCGCCGACCTGCGCCGCTGGCAGGCGCGGCGGCCGGTGCTGGCGCGTCGGGGCCGCCGGCTGTATCGCCTGCGCCGCTTCGTGCAGCGCAACCGCTGGCCGCTGGTCGCGGCGTCGCTGCTGCTGCTGAGCATTCTCGCCGGCCTGGGGGCATCGCTGTACGCCCTGCGCCAGGCACGCACGCAGCAGCAACTGGCCGAGCGGCGGCAGCACCAGCTCGAACGCATGGTGCAGTTCCAGCAGTCGATGTACGACAGTGTGGACATCGACGCCATGGGGCACGCGCTGGTGGCCGCGACGCAACAGCAGGTGCAGGCAGCGCTGGCGAAAGACGCCGCGCCGCTGGATCAGGCCTTCGCGCGCGTGCAAGCCACCGACGTCGCGCGCTCGACGTTCGACGCCTATGTGGTGACCCACACGCTGGACAATCTCGATCGCGCCTTCCCCGACGCGCCACTGCTCGCGGCCGATCTGCGCCAGTCGCTGGCGCGGGTGCTGCTGAACATCGGAAGCTATGCGCACGCGGCCGCTGAACTGCGCCGAGTGATCGCGGTGCGCAGCCGCGCATCGGACAACGCCGGAGGGCTGCTCTCGGCACGCGTGGATCTGGCGCAGGCTCTGGAGCGGCAAGGCCATCTCGATGCGGCGGAGCAGTTGTTCGCGCAGGCCGATACGGATGCCGCCGGCTTGCCGCCGACGGATGCCTTGCGCGTGGCCGCCGAGACCGGTCGCGCACGCGTGCTCGCCGCGCAGGGACATCTGCAGGACGCCCTGAAACGGCAGCAGGCACTGTACGCGGCACTGGCGCCGCATCTGCGACAAACCGATCCCGGCCTCATGCAACTGCAGCGCAACCTGGTGATGACGTTGATCGGGCTGGGCCAGCGGGACCAGGCGCTGGCGCTGGCCCAGCCGCTGGTCGCGCTGGATCGCGCCACGCTCGGCCCGGAGAACCCGCAAACGCTCGATGCGATGGTCACCCTGGCCAAGCTGCTGCATTACCGCTACGACTACGAGCAATCGCTGGCATTGGCACGCGAGGTGGCGGTGGTCCGCCGGCGTCGGTTGGGTGCGGATCATCCCGACACGCTGAGCGCCGAGAACATGGTGGCGACCGACGAAGTCTATCTGGCACAGGATCCGAAGGCCTTCGCCCAGGCGGACGCCGTGCTCGAACAGGTCATCGATGCGCGCCGACGCATGCTCGGCCCCGACCATCCGGACACCGTGGCTTCCAAGACCGTGATGGTGCGCTTGCTGGCGAAGCAGGGCGACTTCGCGAAGCGCCCGGAGGAGCAACGCCGCTACTACGCGCAGGCGATCACGCTCGAGCGCGGCATTCTTGCCTCGCACGAGCGATTGCTCGGGGCGGACCATCCCAACACCTTGATGGCGCACGGCAGCCTGGCGGGCTTGCTCGATGCTGCCGGCCAGTACAAGGAGGCGCTCGCCGAGGCCGAGCTGACCCTGGCCGGGCAGCGCCGCGTGCTCGGCGCCGACCATCCCATCGTGTCCGCCACGCTGACCCTGATCGGCGACATCGAGACCGATGCGCATCAGCTGCAAGCCGCGCGCACCGCCTACCGGCAGGCGCTGACTGAGCGCGAGCACCTGCTCGGCCTGCGCGATGCGCACACCATCGAAAGCGCTTCGCATCTTTACGAGGCATTGACCCAGCTCCACGATACCGTCGCGGCCACGGCGGTACGCCAGCGCTACATGGACCCGGTGATCGCGATGGACCCGAAGACGCTCAATGCCGCCATGCGCAGCGTGCGCGACGAGGCGATCCGCATGCTCAAGAGGTGAAATGCGGCGATCGCGAAGAGGCGGTCGTGCCGTCACGCCAACGCCAACGCGAACGGGCCGCGCAGGGCGGCCCGTTCGGCAGGCGGAAATACCGCTTACTTCAGCTTGGCGTCGGCACGCAGCGCCTCGGCGCGATCGGTCAGCTCCCACGAGAACGCGGTGAAGGTGTTGCCTTTGGCGTCCTTCATCTGGTGCGGGGTACGGCCGAAGTGGCCGTAGCTGGCGGTCTGCTGGTACATCGGGTGGATCAGGTCGAGCATCTTGAGGATGCCGTACGGGCGCAGGTCGAAGTGCTTGCGGATCAGCTTCTCGATCTTCTCGTCGCTGATCTTGCCGGTGCCGAACGTGGTCACCGAAATCGAGGTGGGATGCGCCACGCCGATCGCGTAGCTCACCTGCACCTCGCAGCGGTCGGCAATGCCGGCGGCCACGATGTTCTTGGCCACGTAGCGCGCGGCGTAGGCGGCCGAGCGGTCGACCTTGGACGGATCCTTGCCGGAGAACGCGCCGCCGCCATGACGAGCCCAGCCGCCGTAGGTGTCCACGATGATCTTGCGGCCGGTCAGGCCGCAGTCGCCCACCGGGCCGCCGATGACGAACTTGCCGGTCGGATTGATGTGGAACTTGGTGCCCTTGTGCAGCCATTTCGCGGGCAGCACCGGCTTGAGGATGTACTCGCGCACGGCCTCGATCAGGTCTTTCTGCTTGACGTCCGGATCATGCTGGGTCGACAGCACCACGGCATCGATCGCGGTGGCGACGCCGTGCTCGTAGCGCAAGGTGACCTGGCTCTTGGCGTCCGGGCGCAGCCACGGCAGCGGCGAGTTCTTCTTCTTGCGCACCTTGGCCTGCTGCTCGACCAGGCGGTGCGAGTAGTAGATCGCCGCCGGCATCATGTCCTTCGTCTCGTTCGTCGCGTAGCCGAACATCAGGCCCTGGTCGCCGGCGCCCTGGTCTTCCGGGTTCTTGCGGTCCACGCCCTGGTTGATGTCGGGCGACTGCTTGCCGATCAGGTTCAGCACGCCGCAGGTCTCGCCGTCGAAACCGACTTCGGAGGAGTCGTAGCCGATGTCGACGATCACCTTGCGGGTGAGCGCCTCCAGGTCGATCCACGCGCTGGTGGTGACTTCGCCGGCGACGATCGCCACGCCGGTCTTGACCATGGTTTCGCAGGCGACGCGGGCGCGCGGGTCCTGCGCCAGGATCGCGTCGAGCACGGCGTCGGAGATCTGGTCGGCGACTTTGTCCGGATGGCCTTCGGAGACCGATTCGGAGGTGAACAGGTAGTTGGACATCGCGGTATATATCCTTTCGTGCGGATAAAGAGATACAAGAAGCCGGGCATGATACATCGGTCGCCCCGCTTTTGCAGCCTGGGGTGATTCTGATGTCCACCGGGTTAGGCGCATGTTCAGCCGTTTGGACGGCTGTTCTGCCCATTCCGCGTTGTGGGAGCGACTTCAGTCGCGATGCTCTGGAGTCGGGGCAGCCCAAAAGCTGTCGCGGCTGAAGCCGCTCCCACAAGAGTAGTGCGGGTATTACGCGAGAACCGCTGCCAGCTCCCCGCGCAACTGCCGCGCGCTGGCCACCATGTGGTCCAGCGCCAGCTCCACCTCGGCCCAGCCGCGGGTTTTCAGGCCGCAGTCGGGGTTGATCCACAACTGTTCCGGTTGCAGCACGGCTAGCGCCTTGTGCAGCAGGTCGAGCATCTCCGCCGTATCGGGCACGCGGGGAGAGTGGATGTCGTAGACGCCGGGGCCGATGCCGTTGGGATAGCGGAAGCGCACGAATGCGTCGAGCAGTTCCATTCGCGAGCGGCTGGTTTCGATCGAGATCACGTCCGCGTCCATCGCCGCCACCGCCTCGATGATGTCGTTGAACTCCGAGTAGCACATGTGGGTGTGGATCTGCGTGGCATCGCGCACGCCGCCGGCAGTGATGCGGAAGCATTCCACCGCCCATGCCAGATAGACCGGCCAGTCGGCGCGGCGCAGCGGCAAGCCCTCGCGCAGTGCGGGCTCGTCGATCTGGATCACGTCGATGCCGGCTGCCTCCAAATCGTGCACTTCATCGCGCAAGGCCAGCGCCATTTGCCGGCAGACCGTTTCGCGCGGCAGATCGTCGCGCACGAACGACCATTGCAGCATCGTCACCGGCCCGGTCAGCATGCCTTTCATCGGCTTGTCGGTGAGCGATTGGGCGTAGCTCGACCAGTGCACCGTCATCGCGGCGCGGCGTGCGATGTCGCCATAGATCACCGGCGGCTTCACGCAGCGCGAGCCGTAGCTTTGCACCCAGCCGAGCTGGGTGAACAGATAGCCGTCCAGCTGCTCGCCGAAGTACTCGACCATGTCGTTGCGCTCGGGTTCGCCGTGAACCAGCACGTCCAGGCCGATGTGCTCCTGGAAACGTACGACGCGCTCGACTTCCGCTTTCAGCAGATTGTCGTAGGCGGCATCGTCGAGCTTGCCGGCGCGATGCGCGGCGCGTGCCTTGCGCAGCTCGTCGGTTTGCGGGAACGATCCGATCGTGGTGGTCGGCAGCGGCGGCAGCGCCAGGGTTTCGGCCTGGGTCGTTCGACGTATCGGATAAGCGGACCGGCGCAAGGTGGCTTGTGGGCTCAGCGTGCGCAAGCGGTTGCGCACGCCGGCGTCGACCACGCCGGGCGCATGTGCCTGCGTGTCCAGCAAGGCTTGTTGCGCGGCGAGCGCGGCATGGGCTTCGGGCAGGCCGGCGAGCGCATCGGCGTAGACGCGCAGCTCCTCGACTTTCTGCCGTGCGAACGCCATCGGTGCGCGGCGCTTCGTGTCGAGTGCGGTTTCCGCTCCGAGATCGATCGGCACGTGCAGCAGCGAGCACGACGGCGCCAGCCACAGGCGTTCGTCGCCGATGCGCGCCTGCGCTTTGCGCAGCAACGGCAGCACGCGCTCGGGCCGGCTGCGCCAGATATTGCGGCCATCGACCACGCCGGCACTAAGGACGAGACAGGCCGGCAGCGCATCCAGCACGGCATCGAGTTGTTCCGGGGCACGCACCAGGTCGACATGCAATCCGTCCACCGGCAGCGAGGCGGCCAGTGCCAGGTTGTCGCCGAGCGCGCCGAAATAGCTGGCCAGCAGTCGGCGCGGTGTGCGTGCAGCCGCGAGAGCCGCGTAGGCGCGGCGATATGCGGCACGATCGTCATCGTCCAGATCCAGCACCAGGCAGGGTTCATCCAGCTGCACCCAGTCGGCGCCGGCATCGGCCAGTTGTCCGAGCAGATCGATGTAAGGCGCCAGCAAGGCGTCGAGCAGGGCCACTCGGTCGCTGCCGTCCACCGTCTTGGACAGCAGCAGGAACGACACCGGGCCCAGCAGCACCGGACGCGCCTGGAAACCCAGTTCACGCGCTTCGAGGAAATCGGCCAGCGGCTTGTTGCCGCGGAGCGCGAAACGCTGGCCGGCTTCCAGCTCCGGCACCAGGTAGTGGTAATTGGTGTCGAACCATTTGGTCATCTCCAGCGCGTGCAGGTCGTGACCGTCGCGCTTGTGACCCCGGGCCATCGCGAAATAGCCGTCCAGCTCATCGACGGCAAACACCGGTCGATAGCGCGAAGGAATGGCGTCGAACAGCACAGCCGTATCGAGTACGTGGTCGTACAAGCTGAAATCGTTGCACGGCACGACGTCGGCCCCGGCTTGCGCAGCCAGCGTCCAGTGCCGCTTGCGCAGCATGCGGGCGGTGTCGAGCAAGGTCTCGGCGCTGCTGTCGCCGCGCCAGCGGGATTCGAGCGCTCGCTTGAGTTCGCGCTTGAGGCCGATGCGTGGAAAGCCTGAGTAGGTAACGAGTGACATGAGAATTCCTCTTGCATGGTGGGCAAAGAGGAACGAAGGATGGCCAGCCTCATCGCTGTGCCGTTGACCTTCGCCCCCGCGGGCGAGCCGGTGTCGACGCGGGGGACGCAAAGCCGCCGCCACGGCCATAGGGGCGGCAGCGCGCAAGCTCCGGTGTTCCCCCGCGGAAACGCCAGGTCGGGCAGAAGCGCATTCGTGCGCTTCAGGCTGAGGCAGGTATTCGGGCTCGTGGACGTGTCACATGACCTACTGTCCGTCGCTTCCCGGACGTGTTGCGTCCAGTGCCTGTGACGGAGGTCGTTTCCACATACCGCTGCGGGGCAGCGCCGGATTCGCACCGGCTTCCCTTGAGGTCGCCTCCTTATTTGCATAAAGAGACGACTACCATCAGCGCGTCGCAAACTAGACGTATGGACGTCCAAAGTCAAACGAAGGCAGCCTTTTGTAGGATCGGCTTCAGTCGCGACGCTTTTGGCGGGTCGGAGAGCTATCGCGGCCGAGGCCGCTCCTACAGGGGTGGCGGGATGCCCTGGCTGCTGTGGGAGCGACTTCAGTCGCGACGCTTTTGGCGGATTGGAGAGCTATCGCGGCCGAGGCCGCTCCTACAGGACGGGATCAAGCGGCCAGGCGCTCGCCGGCAGCAAGCACCGCGAAGTAATCGCGGGTCAGGCGCAGCTGTTCGGTGGCCGTCTCGGCGCGGTTGACCACTTGCCGGAACGCCCCGTTCTCGGGGCGATCCTTGGCGTACCAGCCCAGGTGCTTGCGCGCGATGCGCACCCCGGCCTGCTCGCCGTAGAACGCGTAGAGCTGTTCGAGATGGCCCAGCAGGATCGCGGCGACTTCGGCGGGCTCCGGTTCGGGCAGCAACTCGCCGGTGGCCAGGAAGTGCGCGATCTCGCGGAAAATCCACGGCCGCCCCTGCGCGCCGCGGCCGATCATCAATGCATCGGCGCCGGTCACGTCGAGCACGTGGCGCGCCTGCTGCGGGGTGTCGACGTCGCCGTTGGCCAGCACCGGAATGCGCACGGCAGCCTTCACCGCGGCGATGGTGTCGTACTCGGCGTTGCCTTCGTACCTGTCGGCACGGGTACGTCCGTGCACGGCCAGCGCGGCGATGCCGCAGTCCTCGGCGATGCGCGCGATGTTCAGCGCATTGCGGTTGTCGCGGTTCCAGCCGGTGCGGATCTTCAGCGTGACCGGCACGTCGACCGCGTCGACCACCGCCTTGACGATGCGCGCGACCAGCGGCTCGTCCTGCAGCAGCGCCGAACCGGACCACACGTTGCACACCTTCTTGGCCGGACAACCCATGTTGATATCGATGATCTGCGCGCCATTGGCCACGTTGAAACGCGCCGCCTCCGCCAGCATCGCCGGGTCGTAGCCGGCGATCTGCACGCTGACCGGCTCGGGTTCGCCGTCGTGATCCATCCGCCGAAGCGACTTGCGCGTATGCCACAGGCGCGGGTCGGCATTGGTCATTTCAGACACGGCCAGACCCGCGCCCAGCCGCTTGCACAGCAGACGGAACGGCTTGTCGGTGACGCCCGCCATCGGAGCGAGCACCACCGGCGGGTCGATCAGGTAAGGGCCGATACGCATCCGCGCATTGTAACTGCAGCGCCTGCGCGGCGATGGAATGCAGGCGACGGCCAGCTCGCTGCTGTATCGAGCCGCCTCAGACCCTGTGCAAACTGTCCGCACTGGCCGTCGTGGCGCCGCGCACATGCTGGTGCTTGAAGAAGATCACGAACAGCACGGCCACCACCAGCGAATACGACGCGAACGTCGTCCAGATACCGTGCCAGTCCTTGCTGCCGTCGGCATGGGTGAACCAGAGATCGATGATCACGCCGCTGATCGAGCTGCCCAGGATCGCGCCGACGCCGTTCGTCATCAGCATGAACAGGCCTTGCGCGCTGGCGCGGATCGCCGCGTCGCTCTGCTCCTCGACGAACAGCGAGCCGGAGATATTGAAGAAGTCGAACGCCATGCCGTACACGATGCACGACATCACGATCATCCACAGGCCCGGCCCCGGGTTGCCGTAGGCGAACAGGCCGAAGCGCAGCACCCAGGCCAGCATGCTGATCAGCATCACGGTCTTGATGCCGAAGCGCTTGAAGAAGAACGGTATCGCTAGGATGAACAAGGTCTCGGAAACCTGCGATATCGACATGATGATCGCCGGGTAGCGCACCGCGATCATACCCTTGTACGCGTCGACGTTGGCGAAGTCGTGCAGGAAAGTGTCGCCGTAGGCATTGGTCAGTTGCAGCGCCGCGCCCAGCAGCATCGCGAACACGAAGAAGATCGCCATCTTGCTGTTCTTGAACAGCGCGAACGAGGTCAGCCCCAGCGTATCCAGCCACGAGGTATGCGCCTGGCCGCGCAGGCGCGGCGGACACTTCGGCAGGGTGAACGCATACAGGCCGAGCAGCAGCGCCGCGCCGGAGGCGACGTAGAACTGGCCGCCCGAGGTTTCCAGATGCAGCAGGCTCACCGTCCACATCGCCGCGATGAAACCGACCGTGCCCCACACGCGGATCGGCGGGAACACCAGCACCACGTCCGCGCCCTCGGTCTTCAACGCGTTGTAGGCCACCGCGATCGCCAGCGAGATCGTCGGCATGTAGCACATCATGTTGAGCAGCATCACCCAGAACAAGGTATGCGGGTTGTCGATCGCAGGCACGATGAACAGCACCACCGCACCGCCGATGTGCAGCAGGCCGTAGAGCTTCTCCGCGTTGAGCCACTTGTCCGCGATCACGCCCATCAGCGACGGCATGAACAGCGAGGCGATGCCCATGGTCGAGAAGATCGCGCCGAACTGCGCGCCCGACCAGTGCCGGTACTGGAACCAGTACGCGCCGATGGTGATCAGCCAGGCGCCCCACACGAAAAACTGCATGAAGTTCATCGCCACAAGACGGAGCTTGATGCTCATCAATCGATATCCCGCATAGTGATTTCCCCCGGAGAGGGCCGAGGGAACACCCTGCGGCCAACGAGCTCCGGCAGGTTAGATGAGTCGGCGCCCGGCCGGCAAGGCGCGTTGCAGCGCCGCTTCAGTCCACAGCGCCATCGCGCAGCAGTGCGCTCACGCGTTCGCGCAGCACCGGCAGCAGATCCTGTTCGAACCACGGGTTGTGCATCACCCATGGCCGGTTGCGCGGGCTGGGATGCGGCAGCGGCAGCAGCCCATGGGCCAGATGCGTGCGCCACGCACGCACGGTGTCGGTGAGCGAGGCGGCCCGTGCGGTACCGAGCAGGCCCACCTGCGCGTACTGCCCGATCACCAAAGTCAGCCGCACCTGCTTCAACAGCGGCAGCAAGCGCGGCTGCCACGTCGGCGCGCACTCCGGCCGTGGCGGCAGATCGCCACCGCGGCCGCTGCCGGGGAAACAGAAACCCATCGGCACGATCGCCACGCGGCTGGCGTCGTAGAACGTATCGCGGTCGATGCCCAGCCACTCGCGCAACCGCTGGCCACTGACATCGTTGAACGGGATGCCGGTGTCATGCACCTTGCGCCCCGGCGCCTGGCTGACGATCAGCAAGCGTGATGTGGACGCCGCCTGCAGCACCGGGCGTGGTCCCAGCGGCAGATGCGCCTCGCAGAGGCGGCAGGCGCGAATTTCCGCCAGCAAGGGGTCCGCCGTGTGCGACACCCGTGCGGCGCCCGTGCTTTTCCGATTCCCCATTCCCGACTCCCGATTCCTGTCCGTCAAGGCAGCAGCTTGCCGGGATTGAGGATGCCATCCGGATCGAACGCGGTCTTGATGTTGCGCATGAGCGCCAGCGTGGAAGCTTCCAGCGCCAGCGGCATGAACGCGCGCTTGACCATGCCGATGCCGTGCTCGCCCGACAGCGTGCCTTCGAGCGAGATCACCAGCGCGAACACGTCGGCGAGGCAGGCATGTGCGCGTGCGCGCTCGGCGTCGTCGCGCGGCAGCAGGTTCACATGCAGGTTGCCGTTGCCGGCGTGGCCGAAGGTGACGATCAGCACATCGTGTTTCGCCGACAGCTGCTTGATGCCGTCGACCAGTGCAGGCAAGTGACTGACCGGCACCACCACATCCTCGTTGATCTTGTTCGGCGAGATCGTGCGCTGCGCCGGCGACAACGCCTTGCGCGCCGCCCACAGGGCGCGGGTTTCCTCGGCGCTCTGCGCCACCCGCAGTTCTTCCAGCCCGTCGCCGCGTGCGGCCGCCGCCACCGCATCGACCGCGCTGTCCAGCGTGGCCGGTTCGCCATCGACTTCGATCATCAGCATCGCGCCGGCCAGCGGCACGCTGTCGCCGCCATGGTCGTGCGCCAGCTTCAGCGCCACGTCGTCGATGAACTCCAGCGCGCATGGCGTCACCGGCTGCGCCATGATTCGCGCCACCGCGCGCGCGGCGCTGCCGACGTCGCGGTAGGTCGCGCGCAGCGTGCGCACCGCCGACGGTTTCGGCGTGAGTTTCAAGGTGGCCTCGGTGATCAGCGCAAGCGTTCCCTCCGAGCCGATCAGCAGCCGGGTCAGGTCGTAACCGGTGGCGCCCTTGCTGGTATAGGTTCCGCAGCGAAAACCTTCGCCGTTGCCAGCCACCGCGCGCAGCCCCAGCGTGTTCTCGCGCGGGCTGCCGTACTTCACCGTCCGCGGTCCGGCCGAGTTGCAAGCCAGGTTGCCGCCGATGCTGCACCACGGTGCCGAGGTGGGGTCCGGCGGCCAGAAAAATCCGAACGGCAGCAACGCCTGTTGCAGATCGCCATTCAACACACCCGGCTCGACCACCGCCAGGCGATTGTCCGGGTCGATCCGCAGGATGCGGTTCATCCGCTCGAAGCTCGCCACCACGCCGCCCTGAACAGGCACCGTGGCGCCCGTAGTGTTGCTGCCGCGCCCGCGCGCCACCAAGGGCACGCCATGCGCGCGACAGGCACGCACCAGTGCCTCGACTTGCGCATGCTCCGTAGGAAACACCACCGCATCCGGCAGCGCGTTGAGCCGCGAGTTGTCGTAGGCGTAGGCAAGGCGTTCGGCTTCGGCGATCGAGAGCGCCCCGACCGGGAATGTCTCGTGCAGAAGGTTCAGCAAGGCGGGTGCGAGTGGCATCGCAGCAGTTTAACGCTGCGCACACGACGGGTGCGCGTGTGATGCGAGGTGCCTGATAGGGTGAAACGTTTGCATTACATGCAAAGGGCGGCGCTGCACCTGATGGAATCCCGGCGATCGTAGGCACTTTCCGACTATTCTAACCGTCAGCTTCTGGTCGATAGCGGGCCGATAGCGTCCGGCAAGCCGCGACAGGTAGAGGTTGGACCATTTCTGCCGGTCGCGGCGTTGATGAGTGACGACCGGCTGGCTAATCATCGGAAGTCAGGAGTCATCATGCTGATCTTGCGCGACGTCGCCATCGCCCTTCTGTTTGCATGGATATCTATCGATGCCATCGTGGTCTTTCGGCGCAAAAGCGGACAAGCGGAGAATCGCGATCGTTCCTCGCTGAAACTGCTGATGATTGCCGGACCACTGGTCTGGATGGTCAGCATAGGTCTCGCCTTTACCTCGATCGGTGCCTTTCAATTTCCGAAGGGGCAGGTCATCGGGTTGCTGGTGATGGTGTTCGGAATCGTCCTGCGCTCGACTGCGATTGCTCAGCTGGGTCAATTCCATACGCCGAACGTAGCGGTGCTCGCGGAGCATCAAGTGAAGGCGACGGGCTTGTATCGGCATGTGCGGCATCCGAGCTATCTCGGCGCGCTGATCGGTTTCGCGGGGTTCGGGCTTGCGCTCGGGAACTGGCTGAGTCTGCTGTTGATCGTACTGGTCACGCCGGCGATCTATCTGCATCGCATCCGCGAAGAGGAGATTGCACTGACCGCGGGGCTGGGCGACGCGTATCGCGAATATTGCCGGCACACGAAACGGCTGATCCCCTGGGTCTACTGAAAGCTACCATCCACGCGTGCGTGCGGTTGATCGAGAGGGCTGCGCGTCGAGGCGGGACAGGTTAATCCTAAACTACTCCCGCTATCTCTTTTCACCCCGCTTGTGATGTCGGATGCCCAAAGTTGCTAGCCCTTGGCGTGCTTGGTGGCCTGCTTATGATGGGCTTCTGGTGATTCTTGGTGGCCTTCAGAGCCGCTGCCGCACAAAGGAACGCCCGCGCAAGGCGGGCATTTTCTGTATGAGAGTCAACGAGGTTCGTCATCGACAGTCTATAGCTGCTCAAAAAAATGAGGCCTCTCGTGCCGAAGTTGACTATTCCGCGATCACTGATCACGGTTCTTTGTAACGTGCCATGCAAAACAACTAGGGATGCCCTGATCTATCGACTTTGAAACAGCCGTCCAGACGGCCGTGCGAAAACGCTGGCATGGTTACGGGAAAAAGGCGATGTTTCCGGTGTTTTCGTGCCGCCGTGACGGTGATGTGCCTCTGATCAACTTCATTTTCTGGCTCACAGGCACACCTCCCCTGCAGTAGTCAGCAAAGTTCGTCGCACCATCCACAGATTCGCCAACGCAAACAACG